>JBOGGU010000028.1:0-17267 GCA_050744085.1 Acidimicrobiales bacterium | reverse complement strand
AGCTCGGCCAGCCAGCCGGTCAGCTCGCCGATGAGCTCCAGGTAGCCGGCCGCCTGCTCGGCCGGGGCGAACGGGTGCAGCCCGGCGAACTGCGGCCAGGTGATGGCCTCCATCTCGGCAGCCGCGTTCAGCTTCATCGTGCACGAGCCGAGCGGGATCATCGAGCGGTCGAGCGCGATGTCCCGGTCGGCCAGCTGGCGCAGGTAGCGCAGCATCGCGGTCTCGCTGCGGTGCGCGCTGAACACCGGATGGGTGAGAAACCCGCTGGTCCGCACCAGCCCGGCGGGCAGCGCCCCGTCGTCAGCCGGAGCGCCGGGGACCGGATCGCCTGGCAGTACAGCCTCGTCGCTACCCGGCCCGGCGAAGGCAGCGACCACGGCGCGCAGGTGCTCGTCGGTCGTGGTCTCGTCGCAGGCGATCTGCACCGCATCCGGCCCGGCCTGGTGCAGGTTGTAGCCGGCCGCCCTGGCCCTGGCGACGATCTGCGCCGCGCTGCCGGGCACCGTGACCCGGACGGTATCGAAAAACGCGGGGCAATCCGTCTCGTATCCCGCCTGACGGAGTGCGCTGGCCAGGGTCGCTGCCTTGCCGTGGACCCGTCTGGCGATCGCGGTCAGGCCATCGCGGCCGTGATAGGCCGCGTACATGGCGGCGATCACGGCCAGCAGCACCTGGGCCGTGCAGATGTTGCTGGTCGCCTTCTCCCGGCGGATGTGCTGCTCGCGGGTCTGTACCGCCAGGCGCAACGCTTCGTTGCCCGCCGAGTCCCTGGATACGCCGACCACCCGGCCGGGCAGCGAGCGCTCCAGGCCGTGGCGCACCGCGATGTATGCGGCGTGGGGACCGCCGAAACCCAGCGGCACGCCGAAGCGCTGGGTGGTGCCGATGGCCACGTCAGCGCCCAGCTCCCCTGGCGAGCGCAGCAAGCATAGGGCCAGTGGGTCGGCCGCGACCACTGCCAGTGCCCCTCGCTCGTGCGCCGAGGCCACCAGGGGGGCCAGCGCGGACACTGCACCAGAGACGCCGGGGCACTGGAGCAGGACGCCTGCCAGGGGCCCGTCCGGCAGGCCGGGCGCCGGGCGAGGGGCGCCGGGCCCGACGACAGCTCCGCCGGTCAGGTCCCGCACCTCCAGGCGGATCCCCAGTGGCTCGGACCGGGTCCGCAGGACGGCGAGGGTCTGGGGGAGGCAGTCGGCGTCCACCACAAACGTATGACCTTCTGGGCCGGGGTACTTTGCGTGTCGCAGGCAGACGATCATGGCCTCGGCGGCCGCGCTGGCCTCGTCCAGCAGGGAGGCATTGGCGACCGGGAGCCCGGTGAGGTCCGACACCATCGTCTGGAACACCAGCAGGGCCTCCAGGCGCCCTTGGGAGATCTCTGCCTGGTAGGGGGTGTAGGCGGTGTACCAGGCGGGGTTCTCCAGCACGTTGCGCCGGATCACCGCTGGCATCACCGAGTCGAAGTAGCCCATCCCGATCATCTGGGTCATCGGCCGGTTGCGGCTGGCGATCTCGCGCAGGTAGTCTTGGACCTCCTCCTCGGTGTACGCCTGGGAGATGTTGCCGCCGCCAATGTTGCGGATCGAGTCTGGGATGGCGGCGGTGAGCAGGTCGTCGAGGGACTTGTAGCCCAGAGCCTCGAGCATGTGGGCCTGCTCGGCCTCGCTGGGGCCGATGTGGCGGCGCAGGAAGGGGCTTGGGTCCTCGAAGTCGTACAGGGTGGCGAGGGGGGCGCCGCTGGCTGGGCCAGCGGCCTCGACGGGTGCGTCTGGTTGGTGCGTCGACATCGAGGGCTCCCTGATTGATGAGTCGTCCAGTCTACTATTGGCACCTGGAGGTGTTGACCTAATGCAGACCACAAGCACTGAGTTGCCCGGGACCAGCGTTTCGGGGATGCCCCGCATCGGGGCACAACGCGAGCTGAAGAGGGCGCTGGAGGGCTACTGGGCCGGCCGGCTGGGCGCCGAGGCGCTCGGCGAGGTCGGGGCGGCCGTGCGGCGGGCGAACTGGGAGGCGCAGGCGGCGGCGGGGGTCGGCCTGATCGCCTCCAACGACTTCTCCCTCTACGACCAAGTGCTCGACGCGGCCATGCTCGTCGGCGCGATCCCCGGCCGCTACCTGCCGGGCAGCGGGGGCGGGGCCGCGGGCGGCGTGGGCGGCGGCGGCGGGCCGGGGTCGGAGGAGGGCCCGGTGCCGGGCCTGGATACTTACTTCGCGATGGCCAGGGGCGGGGCCGTTGGCGGCACCCAGCTCGAGCCATTGCAGCTGACCAAGTGGTTCGGCACCAACTACCACCACCTTGTACCTGAGCTTGGCCCGGACAGGGGCTTTGCCCTCTCGTCGGCCAAGCCGTTCGACGAGCTGGCCGAGGCTGCAGCCCTGGGCGTGGCCACCAAACCTGTCCTTGTGGGCCCGCTCAGCTTCCTGCACCTGAGCCGATGCGAGCCCGCCGGCCTCGACCCGCTGAGCTTGCTCGACGGCTTGGTCGAGGTGTACTTGGAGGTGCTCGAGCGTCTGGCGAGCAAGGGGGCGACCTGGGTGCAGCTCGACGAGCCAGTCCTCGCCACCGACCGCAGCGAGGACGACCTGGCAGCGCTCTCCAGGGCGTACCGTCGCCTCGGCGAGGCAAGCCAGCGCCCGAGGATCGTGCTCTCCACCTCCTACGGTCACGTCGTCCCAGCGATGCCCACGCTCGTCCACCTCCCTGTCGAGGGGATCGGCCTGGACCTGTGCGCTGGGGCCGCCAATGCCGACGCCCTGGCCGCGGCGGGCGGGCTGGGGGCCCGGGCGCTCTTCGCGGGGGTGATCGACGGTCAGCGGCCCTGGGTCAGCGACCTGTCTGCGACGCTCGGGCTATTGGAGTCACTGTCGAGTCAGGCGGCCCACGTGGTGGTCTCGACCTCTACGTCCCTGCTCCACCTGCCCGTCAGTTTGGAACCTGAAACCTCGATGGGCCCGGTCCGTGCCTGGCTGGCGTTTGCCAACGAGAAGCTGGGCGAGCTCGCAGTGCTGGCCAAGGGCCTGGCGCAGGGACGTCCAGCCATCGGTGCCGCGCTGGCCGCCAGCGACGAGGCGGTCCGCCAGCACGCAAGCTCGACCCTCGTCAGGGATCCTGGCGTGCGGGCCCGCGTGAGCCGGCTAGGCCAGGGCGATGACCGCCGAGGCGGGACCGTCGCCTCGCGCCGGGCAGCGCAGGACGCTCGCTTGGGGCTGCCCCTCCTCCCGACCACCACCATCGGCTCGTTTCCTCAGACCAGCGAGCTTCGGGCGGCACGGGCCGAGCGAACTGCCGGAGGCCTCGACGAGGCGTCCTACGCCGCTCGACTGCGCGAGGAGGTTGCGAGGGTGGTGGCGATGCAGGAGGAGCTGGGCTTGGACGTGATCGTGCACGGGGAGCCGGAGCGTGACGACATGGTGCGCTACTTTGCTGCCCAGCTATCCGGATTCGTCCTCACCCAGGCCGGATGGGTGCAGTCATACGGGTCGCGCTGCGTCCGTCCCCCCGTGCTCTACGGGGACGTGTCGCGCCCGAAGCCGATGACCCTGGAATGGGCTGCTTACGCCGCCTCGCTCACCTCCCACCCGGTCAAGGCCATGCTGACCGGGCCGCTCACCATGCTGGCCTGGTCCTTCCCGCGTGCGGACCTATCCAAGGAAGAGGTCGCAACCCAGCTGGGATTGGCCATCTCGGACGAGGTGAGGGATCTGGTGGCTGCGGGGATGAGCGTCATCCAGGTCGACGAGCCGGGCCTTGCGGAGGCCGTGCCCCTGCGCCGGGCCGAGTGTGAGGGCTACCTGGAGTGGGCGACGCGGGCTTTCCGCCTCGCCGTCGCTCCGGCCGGTGTGGACATCCAGGTCCACAGCCACATGTGCTACGCCGAGTTCGGCGTGCTGCTGCCTGCGCTGCCCGAGCTGGAGGTCGACGTCCTCTCCCTGGAGGCGGTGCGCTCTGCGATGGCGCTGCTCGGCCAGCTCGCCTCCGTCGAGTCCCCCGGCCAGATCGGTCCTGGCGTCTACGACGTCCACGCCTCGCGAGTCCCCGAGGTGGACGAGCTTGCCGGCTGGATCCGCCATGCCGTGTCCGTCCTCGGGCCCGAGCGGGTGTGGGTGAACCCCGACTGCGGGCTCAAGACCCGTTCGTACGCCGAGGTGGCCCCGGTCCTGGCCAACCTGGTCACCGCCACAGAGCTGGTGCGGGGCGAGCTGAGCGAGGCGCCTGCGACCGTGGGGTCACACGGGTAAGGCGGCCCCCCCTTGGGGCGAATCCAACGAGGTGTAAGCCTAAGCAGGTAGCTGGCCTGTGACAAGGAGCCGTGCAGGGTCGTGAATGAGCGTCCTCTCAGGCGGTACACCCGGGTCGTACAAATCGATGAGGACGCGCAGCTCTTGACCAACGGAACCAAAGGTCAGCCACCCTGCGGGACGCCGGGCGCAGGAAGCTCCGTGCTGCCTGGGTGACTGGGGTTCGCCACCAGGACCGGGCTGATTTTAAGAAGGCCAGGATGCGGTCGACCCAGGCAAAACTGGGGTGTGACCGCATGCAGGGAGTCCTTCATGGCCTGTAGCCAGGTTCCGTACGCTGGTGTGTTGGTCGGCGGCCGAGGCGGCAAGTGGTAGAGCTTCAGCTGGGCGTCGGTCAGCTTGGACATGTCAGTGCCCACCGGCACGGTTGGGGCAACCGTGGCGCCCAGTTGCTTGGCAGTCACCGGAGTACAGTGGGATGGCGCCGCCGCGGGGTCCGTGGTCAGCTCTTTGGAGCCAGGTGAGGAAGGAGTCGGCACCGTAGCGGTAGTAGTCGAGGAGGAAGGGCTGCTCGCGCGTTCCGCCGGGCTGGAGACGCCTGTCGTGGTCGTCGTCGCTGGGCCCTCGGAGCTTCCTGGGTGGACTGGGTCGGGCACCAGGGTGGGAGCCACAGAGTGGGGGCCCATCGTGTGGCTGAGAACCTGCACTGACGTCGGCCCGGGACCGGCCGTCAAGGCCGTGAAGGGCAAAGCGATCGCGAGTCCGATGCCGACAGTAGCTACGGCTGTGGCACCCCTGACGAACCTGACCTTTCGAACATTTTTCATAGTTTCTCCTGCCCCTGCGACCTTCTGTCCAGAACCCCTTCTCTTTATCTGTCGGCGTGCAGAGCCGCACCTTGACTTGATGGGGCCCTTAGCCCGTAGTGCCGGGCTCGTCTCCTCGAAAGACGCCGTAGCTGGGGTTCGCCAGGCCCATCGCCTCACCCAGGGTCACCCAGAAGTGCGGTGATGTGGCCACCCAGCGAGAGGGGAACCCGAAGCCGCTTACGCCCTCACAGCCCGTCGCATCCACACCTATCGCCGGGAAGAGGAGGCCCGGGCCAGCGAACCGGAGGTTGTACGAGATCCCGAGGTCCTCCGGGCAGTGATAGGACCCGCTCGGCATGGCGGGGAGCGCACACAAGGCCCGGGCGACGTTGCGAACCTGGGCAGGGGCGTCGATCGTCACTGAGCTCGGGAACGAGAAGCGGATGTGATTCTGGGGGAATACGTCGCGGCGTGTGACCACCAGGTGATCGAGGCTGCCTGCGCTGGCGCAGACGCTCGGGGGATCCAGGTGAGCCGTTGGGGGGGTCCGGTGGTTCGTGGAGCTACCACAGCCCGCAAGCACCGAGGCCATCACAGCCGAGGCCACAGCCAGGGAGGCGCTTGCCCGCCTCGCTCGCCCGCCACCGTCCAGGAAGAACCCGTTCATGTGCTTATAGACGAACTGGGGAAGGTAGGGGTTGTCCAGCAGCCTCTCCCTTCCCCAGTTCGGCCCTCGCGCTCAGCCCTCGGCGGCCGCCGGGAGGCTGACAACCAGGCAGGCCCCCGTGGCGACATCGGCCACCTCCACTGTCCCGTCGTGGGCACAGATGATCTCCCTGACTATGGCCAGGCCCAGGCCGGTCCCCCCGTCGTCCGAGCTGCGGGCCTCGTCCAAGCGGGTGAAGCGCTCGAAGACCCTGTCCCTCTCCCAAGCGGGGATGCCGTTGCCGTCATCGAGCACAGAGAGGGTCACCCGCCCGTTGCCCGTAGCGAGCACGACGCCAACGTTGCCACTGGCATGGCGCTCCGCGTTGTCGAGGAGGTTCTGCACCACCCTCGCCAGCTGAGCCCTGTCCCCCCTCACCTGGCCCGCCGACACGCCGTGGAGGTCGATGCTCACCCGCGGGGCCCTCTGGCGCATCCGACGAGCTTCGGCGATCACCACCTCGTCCAGGTCGACCAGCTCCATGCGGGGGGCCAGGGTCCCCTCGTCCACCCGCGCCAACGTCAGCAGCTGTTCGATGAGCTGTTGAAGCCTGCTGGACTCCTCCAGGGCGTCGCCGATCACTCCCTCCCACTCGGCCGCCTCGGGATGGGCCTTGCCGACCTCGAGAGTTGCCCGGATCGCCGCGAGTGGGCTCTGCAGCTCGTGAGAGGCGTCGGAGACGAACCTGCGCTGGCGCACCGCCCCGGCCTCTAGGCGCCCCAGCATCGCATTCATGGTCCGGGCGAGCCGGCCCACCTCGTCGTTGGTCCCTGGCTCCGGCACCCGGCGGTGCAGGTCGCGGTCGGAGATATCGGCGACCTCGGCACGGATCGCCTCGACCGGACGAAGGGCGCGACCGCAGAGTACCCACACCAGGGCGCCGACCAGCGCCATCAGCACCGGAACGCCGACCGCCAGAGCCAAGCCGACTGTGGTGCTCGCCCGGCCGACCGACTCCAGTGATGCCGCCACGTAGACAGTGAGCACGCCCTGAGCGCCCTCGGGCTCGACGCGCGCGCCCTGTCCTGCGCCGCCACCGTCCCCGCTGGTCGACGCCGTTGGGTCAGGGTCCACGGTGCGGGCAAGCAGCAGGTAGGGGCCGTCGCCGTCAGGACCGATCACCTGACCGGCCCCCCGGACCGGCAAGGCGGCCACCTGGTTCACCACTGTGGTCCCGAGCCCGGGATGCAACCGGCTCAGGGGCACCGACCGGCGGAAAGAGGCGCCGGCTGCCAGCACCCGCCCGTTAGCCGAGACAACCTGTGTGAACGTGTCCCCCTGGGCTTCGGGCAGCGGGCTGGGGACCTCGCCTTGGCTGGCCAGGGCCGCCACGTTTCCGAGCTGAGCTCTTGCTGTGGCCTCGACCCCCCCTTTGAGCGACTGCCCGAGTAAGCCCAGCAGGCCCAGGGCGCCGAGGGCCAGGGCTGCGCCAACGACGATCACCGCGGCCAGCGTCGCCTTGGCCCTAACAGAGACAACGGGGTGTGCCAGACGCGAGGCCCGTAGCCAGGCGCCGACGGCGCCCGCCCCCTCGCCCCCGCCTGGCTCGTCAGCCGCCATTGGCAGCCAGGCGGTAGCCCGCACCTCGCACGGTCTCTATGGCGTGCCTGGCAAAAGGGATATCGATCTTCTTGCGCAGGTAGCGTACATAGACCTCCACGATGTTGTCGTCTCCGTCGAAATCGACGTCCCAGACGTGGTCGAGGATCTCCGCCTTGGAGGTCACCGCCCCGTCCCTGCGCATGAGGAACTCGAGCACAGAGAACTCGCGTGGGCTCAGCGGGATCGGGGTCCCCCCCCGATGGCAGGAGTGGGCAGCTGGGTCGAGATGCAGGTCACCCAGCTGGAGGACGGCCGGCCTTTCCCGGGTCCCACGCCGGAGCAGGGCTCGCAGGCGGGCGAGCAGCACCACGTAGGAGAACGGCTTGGCCAAGAAGTCGTCGGCCCCGGTGTCGAGCGCCTCCGCCTCGTCCCACTCACCCGACTTCGCGCTGAGCATGAGGATGGGCGTCCAGTCCCCCTCGCTGCGCAAGCTGGCGCAGACCTTGTACCCGTTGAGCTTGGGGAGCAAGATGTCCAGCACTATCGCGTCATAGGGGTGCGCCCGGGCCCTGGCGAGGCCCTCGGCGCCGTCTGCCACCGCGTCGACCGAGAACCCCTCGGCCTCCAGGCCTCGCTTCAGGGCGGCTGCCAGACGCCGCTGGTCCTCGACCACGAGTATCCTCACAGCTGAGAGGATACTGAGGGCCGCGCTCCACAGGCAGGCCAGGCGGTCAAAGATGTGGGGTGTTCAGCGTGCTCTCAGGGAGGCCGGCCATGCTGTATCGCGTGCATCTCACGGAGCGGGTCGTGACCCGGTCGCAGGCATGGGGAGGAGAACAGACGGCTTTCGTCAGGTTCCGTCCAAGCAGTTGGAGGGCAGACGAGCGTGCTGGGCACTGACCAGCGGGGCTCGATGACGTCGCAGCGCGAGGATTGGGCTGGGGGGGGGCGAGACCCCTACCAGGAGGGTCGTCCCGCAGCGGCTCGGCCCTCCCGTGGCCGGCTGTGGCGCAGGCGCATCGCCGCTGTGCTCATCGTCGCCCTCATCCCTGTGGGCTGGTCCTACGGGCACGCCCTGACCGTCCCTGGCGGAGCCGGCGTCGGGGTACAGAGCGTCGAGTGGATCCGAGGGCACGGTGGGGCCGGGCTGGTGGTTGCCATCGAGAACTTCTGGTACACCCATCACCCCCCGCCGAAGGGCGGCAAGCCACCGGCTGGGTACATCCCGGCTGGCCAGCATGGCGTCACGAGCGCCCCGACCGCTCCTGCAGCCCCCGTTGTCCTGGCCGCGCCCGCCCCTATCCCGCCCATCGTGAGCCCAGCCCTGGCCAACGAGGGGACCTGGGCGCCGATAGGCCGCGAGGTGAACGGCTCCCCCGCCATATATGCCGCCTACGTGCGCCCCGACGCCGTCCACACCAGCCTGGTCACTGGTGTGGCCTGGATGAACCCCAAGCTGCTCACCGCCAAGCTGTTTGCCGGGTCCCAGGAGCCAGGGGGAGGTCCCTGGCCATACTCGGCGCCGATACCCTCTTCGATGCAGGGATCCCTGGTGGCGGCTTTCAACTCGGGATTCCGGATGCAGGACGCCAACGGGGGCTACTACGCCTACGGGCACACGGGCGTGCCGCTGGTGAACGGGGCTGCCTCGCTGGTCATCAACACGGACGGCACGGTGAACGTCGGAACGTGGGGAACCGGGGCCTTCCGCATGTCCCCCACCGTCGCTGCCGTCCGCCAGAACCTGACGCTGATCGTCGAGGGCGGCTCGCCAGTTCCCGGCCTCGACTCTGGCTCGTACACCAAGTGGGGAGCGACAGTCGGCAACAGTGTGCTAGTGTGGCGCTCGGGCGTGGGGGTGACCGCCAACGGGGCCCTGCTCTACGCAGCGGGGGCCGGCCTGTCCGCCTACTCGCTGGCCAACGTGTTGGCCCGGGCCGGCGCGGTGAGGGCGATGGAGATGGACATCAACTCGGACTGGACCGACTACTTCAGCTTCAACCCAGCGCCTGGCCAGCCGGCCCAGCCCTCCAACGGGGCCAAGCTGGTGCCCGACATGGTCCAGGGGCCCTCACGGTACTTCAGCTCCGAGCCGCGGGATTTCATAGCCATGCTGGCCCGTTGAGGGCCTGAGGCCCTACAGCGCCCCCTCCAGCCGGGCGGCCACCTCCCGGTAGCGGCTCACCGGGACCAGGTGCACCCCGTCGAAGGCGCCGCTGTCGCGCAACGCCAGCACCTGCTGGCATGCCGCCTCCGCACCGGCATGGTCGGGGTTGGCCGCGATCCGCTCCACCAGCGAATCCGGGATGGAGATGTCGGGGATGCTGGCGGCCAGGCGCCTGGCCATGCCCACGCTCGGGAGCACCATCACCCCGGCGTAGACGGGCCCGTCGATCAAGACCCCCTCCCGCCAGCGGACCTGCTCCTCAACTGAGAAACCTACCTGGAGGAACACGAAGTCGGCCTCCCGCTTCCACTCCGGGAACCCGCGCCCGGCCGCGCTGACCCCGATGCGCAGTGGCGCCGACCCGCCGAAGATGGGCTCCGAGGTGAACGTCCTGGCCTCCTCGATCATGGTGCGCACGGTCAGCTCGCTGGTGCGGTTCCCCGTCGCGGGCTTGTCGCCATACACGAACAGGAACTGGTCGACCCCGTAGGCCGCGGCAGTGAGGAGGTCGCGCCGGAACCCCAACAGGTTGCGGTCCCTCGCGTTCAGGCAGGCTATGGACCGCCCTCCCATCGCCTCCACCTCGTGGGCCACCGCTATCGAGGAGACAGTGGCCCGGCCGATGTGGTTGTCGGGGATCAGGAACGCAGAGGCCACCGGGGAGAAGACCCCGATCTGGTGGCGGACGTGGCGCAGGTCCGGCTTGGTCGGCGGCTCGATCTCGCAGACCACCTCGAAGGCTGGCCCCGACATCCAGCCAACCCTAGTGCTGCTGCGCGCGGGCCTGGGCTGCGTGTGCGGCACCCCAGCCTGCCGGACCGCCGGGGTCCACGCCAACCCTGGCCAGCGCCTCCGCCAGGCCGCCCTCCGCTCCTGGTGGCAGTGGCACCACCGTCGCCTGGGGCTGGTACTCGTTGAGGAGTGCCATCGCCCTGCCCGCAACCGCAGCGTCTGCCAGCACCGCCGCGGAGTAGTGGCATCGGGCGCGGCGCATCCAGTCCTCCCAGTCACCAACCCCCCAGATCAGCTCCACACCTTCATCGAGCAGCCAGGCAGCCTCCTCGGCTGGGGCACCGTCATCCAGGCCGATCACCGTCACCCGGGCCCGGCCGGCCACCTGCATGATCGCCGAGGCGAGGCGACCCATCCAATCCGACGGCGCCCTGGGCAGGCGGGCCCCGATCACCAGGATCCGGTCCGGGGCGAGGCAATCGCGTGCCGCCACGGCGCGGTACGGGTGCGTGGACATCTCAGCCAGCGTCGGCAGCTCTGCCAGGTGAGTGGCCCACCGTGCGCGGAACCGCAGTGCATTTTCCTCCCGAAGCCGGACCACCTCCGAGGACGGGCTCGACGCACCCCTGACGTGGCGCACCACCGAGCAGGGCTCGTAGACGGTCCACAGGCCGGCCTCGGCCATGCGAAGGCACAGGTCCACGTCCTCGTAGTAGCCCTTACCGTAGATCGGGTCGAAGCCGCCCAGGGCGAGGAACGTCGAGCGCCGGATGCACAGGCAGGCGCCTGAGCCATAGCTCACGTAGTGGGGGAAGCGATACCAGGGCCGCGCGGGGTCGTCCCCGTAGCCGATCGCCATGGTCTGGCCGTCCGAGCCGACGACCGCACCCGCCTCTTGGAGCGTGCCGTCCAGGTTGAGCAGGCGGGGCACCACCGCCCCGCAGCCGGCGACGCCTTCCAGGTCTGCCAGCAGCGGCTCCAGCCACCCCGGCTCGACCATCGCGTCGCTGTTCAGGAGGCACAGGTATCGGCCCGTGGCGTGGAGTGCCGCCTGGTTGACCCCCGGACCGAAGCCCACGTTCAGGTCGTTTCTCAAGAGCGTGGCGCCCGAGACGTGGGCCGCCAGCCACTCCCCCGTGCCGTCGGGGGAGGCGTTGTCCAGCACGACCAGCTCGAATACCGGCGGGGTGTTGGCGACCAGCGCCGACAGCGACCGCTGCGCCCACGCCCGCGCCCCGTAGGTGAGCATCAGCACCGACACCAGCGGTGACTCGGGAGGCCGGACCCCGATGGCGCTCATGCCCGCCGCCGAAGGAGCGCCCCGTAGATCCCTCGCGGCCACGCAGAGTAGCGAAATAGGCGCGTCGCGCGAGTCGCAACCAGCTCCCTGTCGAGCGCCGCGCGCCCATCGTCGAGCTCTGCGAGTGAGTCCTCCATCTGGTGGTGCTCGGCGACCAGCGCCTGGATCCGCTCCTGGGCAGCGGCGGCCTCCGCCTCCCAACGGGCGTAGCCCTCCGAAGCAGCCTGGCGCAGCTCACCCAGCCGCGCCTCGACCTCGGCCCGGTAGCGTGCCTCGGCCCTGCGTTGCAGGGTTGCCTCAGCCAGGTCGGCGGATTGCTCGGCCAGCAGGAGCCTGTAACCCTGGCGCTGGCGCTCCCTCCCAAGGAGAGCGAGCTCGTGGAGCTCGTTGGGAGGCTCCGCTGCTGTCGTCGGAGCCCGGCCCCTGCGTGCGGTGCTGGCCAGGGCGTCCAGCACAGTGGCAGCCCAGTGCTGGCGGGCCGTCAGGTCTGGGCTGGCGAGAGGGCCTGGGCCGTCGAGAGCGGCCTCCAGCTGGGCCGCATCGAAGCCAGCGAGGGGCACGAAACGACGCCCGTAGGCCGAGGCCAGGTCCTCCATCCCGGGCCCGCCGACCACGACCGTCGACGAGCGGACCAGGGCAGCCACGTCCTCCAGGCTGAGCAGGCCCCGCGGCTCCATCGCGCCCTTGGGAAGGTCGCCTCCACTGGCTAAGGTCGGGAGGATCACCACCGACGCGTCGCCCCGGCGCGCGGCGTGCGTGATCGCCGCGACCTGACGCTCGGCCGGGTAGTCACGCTCGCCAAGGTCAACGAGGACCGTCTTCCCGGAGTCAGGGTGCGGGCACGCCCCGAGCAGCCTCAGCCAGGCAAAACGCCTGTCCAGGGCGTCAGTGGCGAGGACCTGGGGGGCCAGCGAGCAGAGCAGGCCCGCCTCGACGGTGATGCTCGGGCAGGAGGCCTCGTGCTCCGCCCCGAGCCCGTCCGCTGGAGGCCACGGTGTCCGCACCTCGGCGGGGCCCGGCTCGGCGGGGCCCGGCTCGGCGTGGCCCGGCTCGGCGTGGCCCGGCTCGGCGTCGACCTGGTCGGCACCGCCCACGACCACGGCTACACAGTCCAGCTGTGATGCGAGCTCGGCTCGGCGTTGCGGCGTCCAAGCTCCGGCGGCAAGGGCTGGCTCACCGCCGTCCAGCGGGCCCGCCACTCGCTGTGGGGCGAGCACCACGATCTCGACGTCGGGCAGCCGGCGCCGCAGCTCAGAACGGAGCACCCTGACAGCCAGCCAGGACTCGATGCTGCCGCCGTCGGGTGAGCTCAGGTCTACCAGCGCCCCGATCCGGGGAGGAGGGGTCTCGGAAGGAGCCTGCATGTCGCCAGCTCGGCGCGACACCCGGCCTTTCGCAGGCTCGGGTGCAGCCACCAGGCTCATCACCATGCCATCCAAGATGTCGGACTCCGAGACCAGGCACCTTTCTATGCGCAGGTGGTCGAGCAGCGTGGCGAGCACCACCGCCCCGCCGACGATTACATCCGCCCGGGCGGCCTCCAAGCCTGGGATCCCGAGGCGAGCCGCCCTGTCCACTCCTGCGAGGCGGGCAAGCAGCTGGTGAACCTGCTCACGGGTGAGGACGCTGTGGTGGGTGCTGTCGGGGTCGTATGCGACCAAGCCGAGCTGGATCGCCGCCAGGGTGGTGATCGTCCCCGCCAGGCCGACCAGGATCGGCGCATCGAGGACTCCGGGCAGGCAGTCGAGCACCCGGCCCAGCGCCTCCCGCACGGCGCCTGCCGCAGCATCGAGCTCAGAGGCGAGGGGCGGGTCGTGATGGAGGTAGCGCTCGGTGAGGCGCACGCAGCCCACGTCGACCGACACCGCTCCGGTGGGGGTCGTCCCGCGAGGGTCGGCTCCTGCCGCCTCGGCACCCGCCGGCTCGGGTGGCGGGCCGAGCACCACCTCGGTCGACCCCCCACCGATGTCCACCACGACGTATGGCCCTGCTCGGGGGTCCAGGCTGGCAGTTGCCCCGGCGAAGGAGAGGCGACCCTCCTCCTCGCCTGACAACAGCTCCGGGCGGGACCCGACGATCTGTCCGGCGGGGCCGAAGAAGTCCTCACGGTTAGCGGCATCTCGGGCTGCGGAAGTGGCCGAGATCCTTGATGCGCTCACCCCGAGACGGTCCATCTCCGAGCGATACTCGGAGAGCACCTCGAGGGTCCGCCTGATCGCCTCCGGCGCCAATACCCCAGTCGCGTCCACGCCCTTTCCGAGGCGAGTGATGCGGGCCAGCCGTAGCAGCGGACGGCCAGTCGCGTCGGCAACCAGCAGACGGGTCGAGTTGGTACCGCAGTCGACGGCCGCGACGCTGCCTGGGGGGTGCACTAGAAGTCAGGCGCTGCGAGCGGGGCGCTGCCTTCGGCGGGGGGCCCGGGTGTGTCACCGAGCGGGTCCCCGACTGTGTCACCGAGCTGTGCCCCGAGCTGGGCCGCCACCCATCGGCCCACCGGGTCGTCGCCACCGACGAGGTACCAAGCGAGGTGCGCGTGGAGGCACTTCACGCCCCGTCGGGTGCCCCCGACCCCACCGCTCGGCACTGGGCCCGCGTGCCCTACCGGCAGAGCTGCGTCCCTCTCGGCGGCATAGCGGGCGTGCGCAGCCGCCAGGGCGCGCGGATCCACCGCCTTCTCGGCTGCGGCCACGCCCCCCTCTGACTCGAGACGGCTGACCGCTTCGCGTATCGCCCTACCAACCAACCACCAGCGCGTTGGCATCGGGGTCCCATCCGCAAGGAGGGGCTCGTTGCGAAGCACGACGGGCGAGCCGTCGGCAGCCCTGAGAACCACCTCGTAGCAGCCCCGCGGCTGTCGCCCCAGCAGCTGGGCCACGGCCTCGTCGTCGTGGGCCATCTCTTTGGCCGTGGGGGCAGTGGGCGTCAACGCCGCCATCGGCGGAGGATCGTCGTTGCTCCCAATGCCAAGGCCAGCGCAGCGAGCAGGGCCGGGACCACTCGCCTGGCAACCGAAGGACCAGCGACATCCAAGAGGTCGACCGAGTCGGATGGCAACAGGGTGACCTTCCTGGCGGGCGCTGAGCTGCCATTGCCGTTCGAGAGGGTCGCGGCGCTTGGCTTTCCAACCCCGTTGTGATCGGCCGGGGACCCGAGCGCGGTGTCGCCGCCGCCCTCCGCCTCCTGCTTGCCCACCGGCGGGGCCTTGTCTGCGGACCCTGAGGGCGGGGCCTTCTCTGAGGGCGGGGCCTTCTCTGAGGGGGGCACCCTGCCCTTCGCCTTCCCCTTGGTCGAAGCCTTCGCTGCCGGCGCCGCTTGCGTTCCCGCATCGACCGCTGCGTCGACCTCCGCGCCTGGTCGCTCGTTACCCAGGATGGTGGCCTCGAGACAGGTGACGAACTCCTCGATCAGCTTGGTCGAGACATCTGCGAGCAGCTCCCTGTCGAACTGAGCGGCCTTGCCCGACACGTCCAGGTCGGTCACCACCGAGACCACGGTGGCGCCGTCTCCTTCAGCCTCGAGGTCGGCAGTGACTGTGGCGTCCGCGTTTCCCTGGCCCTTGGTCTGCCGGCCCTGTGCCCGCAACACCGCCCGATGGTCGGTGCTGTCCCGCTCCATGAGCTGAGCGGTTCCCTTGTACTCTGCAGTGACCGGTCCGACCTTCACCTTCACCACACCGCGATACTCGGCGCCTTCGACCTCGCGCAGCTCGGCGCCAGGCATGCAGGGGGCGATGCGCTCGAGGTCTGTGAGCACAGCCCACGCCCGCTCCAGCGGGATCTCCACCCGGAACACGTTCTTCAGCTGCATGTCTTCAGGTCCTCCACGGTGTCGATATCGACTGGATCTCCATCACAGGCTACTTCGGACACCAGCTCGGGCCGCGTTCGCATCAGGACCCGAGCGCCCTCGTCGCCATCCACGGGCAGCATCGGCCACACAGAGGCATCCAGGCGCACCGGCGGCCTTCGCTTTCCCGCGAAGGTCGCCGTCACGATCGGGGATGACGCCGCCGCCCCCACCGCCGCCCAAGCGGCCGCCGGCACCAGGGGTTGGTCACCCAGCCCGATGACGGCGGCGGCATGGCCCTGGCGAGTACACCAGTCCATGGCAACCCTGAGGGAGCTGGCCTGCCCACTCGCCCAGGCTTTGTTTTGGAGCACGGTGAGGCCGGGGCCCAAGTGCTCGGCCAGCTCCACTGCCCCGGTCACGACCACCGTCTCGTCGAGCCCGGCTTCGAGGGCTGCACCCACCGACCAGGTCACCACGGCTCGGCCACGGAAGCTGGCCAACAGCTTGTGGGAGGTTCCCACGAAGCGCCGGCCCTCCCCCGCTGCCAGCACCACCGCGGCAACAGTCATTGCCAACCGTGCCGCCGCGCCCGGCGGGCACGACGGCGGTCGTCAAGGTCGGGGCGGGTCGCCAGCCCCTCGGATCTCAGCAGCTCACGAGACATCCAGGCGCCGCCCGCGAAGCCAGGCCCAGGTCCCAGCGCGCTGCTCCGGTCGTCTTGGGTCGCCCCGTCGCCTTGACCCCGTTTGCTCCTCACCGTAACGTTCCCCATCAGCATGATCGCCCTCACGAGCACGAGCGGACCCCCCGGGATGGGCGGGACCTGGCTCAGCCGCCGGTCCTTGCAACCCATGATGTTGATACCGGTGAGCTCCACCTCGATCCCCTCGGGCACGATGATATCGATGTTCCCCATGAGGTTCACTGCGTTGATGACCAGCTCTGGCCCTTCCACCTCGGCCTGGCGCAGGTCCAGGTCGCAGCACCCCATAAGCGAAATGACATTGGTGACCGGCTTGGGGCGCCACCGTCCTTGGTGGGAGGAGTTGGCAAGCACCGCAACCGCCCAGCCAGTGGGTCGGCGGCGGCGCGCCTCCGGGTGAGCCTGGGTGGCGAGTGGGCCTGGAGCCTGGGTTGGGAGGGCTGGAAGGTCTGTGAGTACCAGGGACAGCTCCTCTCGAGTGCGAGCGGCAAATGTCGCCTCCAGCCGCTCTGAAAGCTCATCGAGGGTCAGGCGCCCGTCGCCGCAGTGCTCCCGCAGGACCCCGGCCGCCTCCTCCCGCTCAGCGTCGGACACCCTCACCGATGCACCCCGCTTGCCAGATTGCTCAGCCATCGCCTCAGTCTTGCCCATCTGAACCCGACATGCACTGCGCAGCACTGGGTGGAAGTTACGCTGGCGTCGTGCGCCTCTCGGACCGGCCACCGACCCCTTGGCGCTCGGCGCCGCACCTCGCCACGACCCAGGAGCACGGTCCCCCGTGACGGTCTCACACCTCTCCAGCCTAGGAGGGTACGAGGAGGGCGACACAGTTCGCATCGTGGGCGAACGGGGGCGCTACCTCATCAAGGGGGCATCGATGTCCGACCGCAGCCCAGAGGGCTGGCTCAGCCTTTTCGGTGGCCCGCCGGGGCGCCAAGCTTATCGAGCAGCGCGTCCGGCCGCCGTAGCCCTGGTCGCGCGCCGGCCTCCGTCGCAGCTCCCAATCCCCGCGCTCCACAGCCTTGTCGTGCCGCGCCGCCCACGCTTGCGCCCACGACCTGCGATCCACCCCAATACCGACGAGCAAACCAGCCTGTTCGAGCCCTGAGGCCCATCGTGACGGCGCGCGGCGGACAGCCATCGCCGGGGTTGATGCTCCTATCGGTGTCAAGTCGGTCCCCGACGCAAAGTCGGTCCTGGGGTAAGCCACGAGCTGGACACGCCGGGCCGCGTTGGTTCCCGGCGTGTCCACTTGCTCACATCCCGCTGGCTTCGCC
>JBOGGU010000027.1:0-3320 GCA_050744085.1 Acidimicrobiales bacterium | reverse complement strand
CGCTCAAGTATGGTTGCCGAGCGGTCCCCCGTCCGGGGTGACCGGGACCAGGGCGCACACGGACATCTGATGGTCTCCCCGTTGGCGAGCCGCCGGGGAACCCGCTAGAGCATAGCGGGTCCGGCGCCCGTCCGCCCCGCCGCGGCCGGGTACGCTGGCGCCATGGACACGAGGGTGCGGGCACCCGAGACCAGGAGGCACCCCTTCAGCGTTGAGGACTAGCACCTGATGAGCGAGGCCGGGTTGCCAGACGTGCCGTGGCAGTGGGCGCGGCCGAGTCCGTCAGCTCTTGGGTGAATGAGGCGCTCCGTGCCCAAGTCGAGCGCGACCACAAGCTCTTGGCCCTGGCGGAGGCAGTCGCCGACTACGAGGCCGAGCACGGCGAGATCAGCGCCGAGGAGATGGCTGAGCAGGCCAGGCGGAACGGTAGCTTCGGATCCGCCAGCAACGGCGGGGCGCAGCGCGGGGTGGCGTGAGCCTCATCCTGGAGTCGGGAGCGCTGATCGCGCCCGAGCGAGATGACAGGTCGATGTGGGCCCGGCTGAAGGCAGCCCGGTTGTCAGGTCAGCTTCCTCGCACCCATGGTGGGGTGGTCGACCAGGTCTGGCGGGGCCTTCCTCGTCAAGCAAGGCTGGCCAGGTCACTGGCGGGGATCGAGGTCGTCCCGCTCGACGAAGCGCTCGGACATTCGGCCGGGGCGCTGCTGGCGAGGACGGGCGGCGCCGATGCGATCGACGCGGCGGTAGCTTGCCTCGCAGGTGACGGGGACAGCATCGTCACCTCCGATCCTGGAGAGCTCCGCACACTGGCAGCTGCCAGCGGGCGCCACGTCGAGGTCATCGCTGTTTGAGCCCAACTCGCCCGCTGCCTACCCAGCCTGCGACGACCCCCTTACCGCTCCTCCATCCATTCGCACCAGCGCAACACCGCCTCCTCGTGGAGGATGGCAAACTGCAAGACGTTGGCCAGGTCGGCCTGGTCATCACCGAGGGTGGAGGCGGGGGTGGAGGCGAGTGTGGCGGCGACCGTGCGGTACTCGTCCAGGGTCTGCTCATGTCGGAGCCGGTGGATGGCCAAGAATCGGCGGCGGTGAACCTCGTCAAGGTGCCTGCCCAGAGAGACCATGAGCAGCAACGGCGAGCGGATGATGTCTGGACCGGGCTCGCGCCGGATCCAGACCGCGAACGCCGCCCTGCCGGCCTCGGTGATGGTGAACGGCTTCTTGTCCCTCGCCCCGGCCGGACCGGCCTCGACCAACCCGGCCCCTTCGAGGGTCCGTAGCTCCCGGTAGATCTGGCTGTGCGTCACGTTCCAGAAGTCGCCGGTGACGGTCTCGGCCAGGCGCGCCAGGTCCCATCCGGTCATCGGACCACGGTGCAACAAACCGAGCAGGGATGCGGCGGTGGCGTTCAGCCTGAGCAAGCGCGCGTCGAACTCGTCAGATCCCATGTACATTCCACTTTATTAGGTTATAGTGTCCTGTATGGAGGATACTGGCACCGCCCGGCCCGCGCTGGCGGCGGCCGCCGAGCGCAGCTCCGACATGATCCGCTCCGTCCCCGACATGGACGTGGCCATCCCCGGATCGGAGTGGACCGTCGGCGATGCCGCATCGCATCTGATCTTCGCGCTACGGGCGTTCACCGACTCGGCGAACAGCAAGTACCCGGCGTGGCGTCAGGTGGAGGACCGGCTCGCGGGGACCACGGCCACGGCAAAGCGCATCGCGGCCATCAACCGTGTCTTGATCCCACAAGAGCCGGCACGCAGCCCTGCCGAGGCTGCCGCGGCGATCCAGCATGGAGCGGCAGCATTTCTTGAGGCCACTGCCGGCGCGCCCTCCAGCCAGCGGCTTCTCACCCCCTGGTACGGCGACGGCGAGTCCCTGGGCATGGGTGAGGCCACCTGCCTGCTGCTCGGCGAGCAGGTCATGCACGGCTTCGACATCGCCAAAGCCCTCGGCCGGAGCTGGCACATCCCCAAGTCCGACGCCCACCTCATCCTCCAAGCCGCTCGGGCCATGATCCCCAAGATGGCCGACCCGGAGGCCATCGGCCGGACCACAGCCACCTACCGCTTGCACCTGGGCGGGACATCGGGTTTCGTGGTTCGCTGCGCAGACGGCGCACTCCAGGTGCAAGCGCCGGGCTCACAGCGCGTCGATTGCCATGTCGCGGCCGACCCGGTCACCTTCCTCCTCCTCGGCTATGGCCGGATAAGCCTGTGGCAGGCCATCGGGCGGGCCAAGATGGCCACCTGGGGCCGCAAGCCGTGGTTGGCTTTGCGGTTCACCAGCTTCGTCACCCGTCCATAACCGGCCCCCGGCTTCCGGATAGATAAGAATGGGCTCCGCGACGCCCAGCCTCGGTGGGCCACTTCAGTCACGCCGTTGCCCGGCTCCAGCTCCGCGCGGGGCGGGGACGTCGCGTCGCGTCGCGGGTTGCGGCCTGCTTGCCGTACCCAAGCCACCGGGACCCCCACTGCGGGCCCACTCACTCGGCAATCCGCCCGCGTGACGCTCGGTCC
This sequence comes from Acidimicrobiales bacterium, assembly GCA_050744085.1. Lineage (GTDB taxonomy): Bacteria > Actinomycetota > Acidimicrobiia > Acidimicrobiales > JAJPHD01 > JAVKSL01. Next base: position 794 of record JBOGGU010000027.1, on the reverse strand, counting down.
AGCTCGATCCCGACAACCTGAGCGACACGGTACAGGTCCACGTCGTCCGACAGGAGCGCGGCCCCGTAACGCAGGGCGACTGCCGCGATCATGCAGTCCAGCATCCCACGGGGGGTGACACCGGCCTGGCGGCAACGGCGATAGATGTGCGTAGCGCCGTCGAAGTCGATGGTCGCCTCGAAACGGCAAAGGTCGAAACGTCCCAAGAGCCGCCGCAGGTCAGCCTCCGCCTCGTGGCTGCGAGCTCCAGCCAGCACCTCCATCACGACTGGCTCGGTGATGGCGAGTTGCCCGTTGGCGGCTATCAGCTCTGCAAGTCGCCGATCTACTGCGCTGCCGGTGGCTCGGTCGTACTCGACCCATGCGGAGCTGTCTGCCAGGATCACCCGGCACCGGGCGGAGGAGCGTCACGCGGAACCTGGCCGATCGCGTGGGCGCCTCGCATGGACAGGGCCTCCTCCCTGGTCAGGGGCTGGCCAGCCAAGTGCCGCAAGGCAAGCTCGACGGCATCGGTCTTGGTGCGGAGCCCATAGCGATCCATGACCGCCCGCAGGTAGGTGTCCTCGATCTCGATGTTGGTCCTAACTCTGGCCATACACCTACTATACACGCAGAGGATCGCCAACTGTTGACCGGAATGGGTGATTCTGTCTCGTTCGATCAAAAATGATGCTCCTATCGGTGTCAAGTCGGTCCCCGACGCAAAGTCGGTCCTGGGGTAAGCCACGAGCTGGACACGCCGGGCCGCGTTGGTTCCCGGCGTGTCCACTTGCTCACATCCCGCTGGCTTCGCC
>JBOGGU010000026.1:0-8123 GCA_050744085.1 Acidimicrobiales bacterium | reverse complement strand
GTTGAACCGCGTTATACGCGGTTCAACTACCCCAGTTCGTGCGCGCGACGATCCTGGGGGCTCAGCGTCCTGCGTCGTCCCCCCGCGCCCCGACTCTGCTGCATCCGTGGGCTCCAAGCGGAGGCGTGCCGCTCCCGCGGCGGTGGGCACAGCGGCGCTGAGCTGGCTGCCCAGGCGCAGGCTCACTCCCTCGGCGCTCAAAGCCTCGGCCAGGCGCTCGGACACCCCTGGCTCCTCGGCGGCCAGGACCCGGGCCGCTGCCTCGACAATGGTCACCGCGACGCCGAAGCGGGCGTAGACCTGGGCCAGCTCGCAGCCGACCGGGCCGCCGCCAATGACTGCGAGCGAAGCCGGTAGCTGGTCAGCGGACAGGGCCTGGTCGCTGGTCCAGCATCCGACGCTGTCCAAGCCCTCGATGGGCGGGATGACCGCGGTGCTCCCCGTGGCCACCACCAGGTCGTCCCATTCGTGCTCCTCGCCACCCACCTCTAGGCGCCCAGGGCCGCTGACCCGACCCCGCCCGCGGAGCAGCGTCGCGCCCGCATCCACGAGAGAGCGGGCGGCCCTCGTGTCGTCGCGGTACGCGGCCACCTTGTCCCGATGCGCAACCGCCTCCACCCAGGCGGCCTTGGCGTCGCCGACGATGGCAGGCTCGGCCGTCCCGCCGAGGAGGTGGGCCTGGCTGGCGTCGTGGCGGGCTCGGGCCGAGGCCAGTAGCGCCTTGCTCGGCATGCATGCCACGTAAGGGCACTCGCCCCCGACCCGGGCCGCCTCGACCAGTGCCACCCGCCGTCCCGCCCTCGCCAGCCCGGATGCAACGTACTCCCCGGCCGAGCCGCCACCGAGCACGATCACGTCGAATCGCGCCACGCCTGCAATCCTTGCACTACGCGTCGGCGGCCGCCCGCCGGGGAGCGTCAGTGGGAACGGCGGGGTGGGCGCGCGGGTGCAAGATTCCTCGAATCGGGCTGGCAACTGATTGACTACAGTGTTTGGGTGCCTTCCCCCAAGCCGCACTGGGCTGACCTGTTCACCGAGGTGGTCACGTCGGGCCTTTGTACCGGCTGCGCTGGGTGCGTGGTGGCGTGTCCGTACGACGTGTTGCGCTACGACGACACCAACGGCGCTTACCGACCCTGGAAGATCGACGCGGACGGAGGGCCGGAGGACTGCACCCACGGGGAGCGGGGCTGCACCCTTTGCACCCGGGCCTGCCCACGTTTTCGCGCCTGGGAGCCAGAGGTTGACACCCACCTGTTCGGGCGGGCACGAGAGGCCTCGGAGGTGGCGGGTGTGGCCAAGGACATCGTGCTGGCCCGGTCCACCGACGAGGCCTTGCGCGAGGCTGGCCAGGACGGAGGGCTGGTCTCCGCGATCTTGGTCTGGGCCCTCGAGCACGACCGGGTGGACGCCGCGCTGGTCTCCTACCTGCAGGGCGACGGTAGCTCGTGGAAGGCTGTGCCCGGTGTGGCGACGAACCGCAAGGAGGTGCTCGACAGCGCCGGGTCGCGCTACACCTACTCGGCGAACCCCCTGGCGTACCCCGAGGCCCTGGCCACCGGGGCCGAGCGCATAGCCCTGGTCGGGATGGGCTGCCAGGCGTCGGTCCCGGGCGCCATGTCGGCGCGTCGGGCAGGGAAGGTCGCGCGGCGCCTGTCGCTCACCATAGGCCTTTTGTGCTCCAAGACCTTCGACGACTCCATCTACACCGAGCTTTTCGAGGCACGCTACGGCATCGCTCGGGGCGACATCGTCAAGACCAACGTGAAGGGCGCCTTCCAGATCTGGACGCGCGACGGCGCCTACCACGAGGTGCCACTCAAACAGACCCACGAGTGGACTCGCCAGGGCTGCCTGACCTGCCCCGACTTCGCGGCGGAGCACGCCGACATCTCGGCAGGGGGCATCGGGGCGTTCGGCGACTGGACCCTGGCTCTGGTGCGCACCGAGAAGGGTCGAGAGCTCATGGAGGCCATGGTCCTCGACGGAGCGCTCGAGACTCGCCCGGGTGACGACGACCCGGGAGCCATCGAGCTGTTGCACCGCCTGTCCCGGGTCAGCCGGCGTCGTTGGCCGCAGGCCGCAGACCCGCCGCCAGGGGCAGTCCCGGTGAAGATCCGCTAAGTCCGCGCCGGGCCAGCGTTGTCTTGCGGGCTCGGGTTACGTCTTGAGCCCAGGGGGGAACATTGATGCGAAGGTTTCGAATCAGCGCTGTAGCGGGCGTCTTCGCTGTGACGGCCGTGGCCAGCGCCTGTGGGGGCGGGGGCGGCGCAGGCAACGGCGTGGCCTCGAAGTCGGTGTCGGCCATCCTCGCAGCATCCAAGGCGGCAGGCTCCAACGCAGGCAGCGTCAAGGTGACCGCGTCGGCGGACAAGGGGGGAACGAGGGAGTCCTACGTCTTGTACGAGCAGGACGCCACACACTTCGACGAGAACCTGGGGGTGGTGAACGGGCAGCGGTTCACCCGCTTGAGCATCGGCTCGATGGTGTACCTGATCGGGAACGAGGCCTTTCTGAAGGCGCAGGGAGCCTCGCCCGCCCGCCAGCGCCAGCTGAACGACAAGTGGGTGGCGGGGACCAACCCCCTCCCGAGCGCCCCTCCCAAGCTCACCAAGCTGATGAACACCCTCCTGGTTCCGAGCGGTGTGCTCACCAAGGGCCCGACGAGCACGCTGGACGGCCAGCGCGTCGTGGCGGTGGTCGATGCCAAGGCGGGAGGAACCCTCTACGTGGCCACCACCGGCAAGCCGTATCCCGTCGAGGTGGTCAGGAGAACATCGTCGCTGAACAGCACAGTGAAGTTCAGCGACTGGAACCAGCCTGTGAAGCTCGACCCGCCCACCAGCTACCAGCCGCTCTCCCTGCTGACCGGGGCGAGCGGCTGACCGGGGCCGGGCCTGCTGACCGGGGCCAGCGACCGGGGACCGGGGACCGGGGCCAGCGACCGGGGACCGGGGACCGGTGCCAGCGACCGGGGCGGGGGCCGGGGCTCGGCGGCGCTCAGGGTGGCCCTGCTCCCAGCTCCCGGGCACGGGCGAACACGGCGTCGAACGCAGCTTCGGTCAGTGTCCCGGTGAAGGTGTTCTGCTGGCTCGGATGGTAGGAGCAGATCAAGGTCCGCCACGCTGGGAGGGCCATCTCGACGCCGTGGCCGAAGCGAGGACGAGGCCTCACCCCGAGCATCCTCGCGCAGACCTGGTAGGCGAGCGCACCCAGGGCAACGACCACCCTAACCTCGCGCAGCAGCGCCAGCTCCCTGGCCAGGTAGAGCACGCAGGTGTCTCGCTCTGCGGGAGTCGGCTTGTTGGCCGGTGGGGCGCAGCGGACCGAGGCAGTGACCCAGGCGCCGCTCAGGGACAGCCCGTCGCCGGCCGCCACGCTCGTCGGCTGGTTGGCCCACCCCCCTCTCCACAGGGCGCGAAAGAGCCAGTCGCCCGAGCGGTCCCCCGTGAAGACCCTGCCCGTGCGGTTCCCGCCGTGTGCCGCTGGCGCCAGCCCGACGACCGCCAGGCGTGCAGCAGGGTCTCCGAACCCGGGCACTGGCCTGCCCCAGTAGTCCTCGCCGGCAAAGGCGGCTCGCTTGTCCGTGGCCACCCGCTCCCGCCACGCCACGAGCCGGGGGCAGGCGCTACAGGAGACGACATCGGCCGTCACCGAGGCCAGGCTGTCCCCGTCGATTGGGTCGGGCCAGCGCGGCGGGTGGGTCAGGTCGGTCATCACCCGGAGGCTAACGTTGTTCGCAGATGCCCCCTCGCCCTCCCAGGGCACCCCGCACCAAGTCGCCGGGTGCCACCCTCGTCCTGCTCGTACGGCATGGCAAGACACCGACCACCGGGAAGGTGCTCCCTGGGCGCGCCCCCGGCCTCCACCTGGCAGACGCAGGCAGGGCTCAAGCCGAGGCCGTGGCCTCCCGGATCGCGGGGCTCTACGACACGCGCTCCAAGCACCGGGTCCAGGCCATCTACGCCTCGCCCCTGGAGCGGGCGTCGGAGACCGCCGAGCCAATCGGCGCCCAGCTCGGGCTGCCCGTAAGCGTGGAGACGGGCCTGCTCGAATGCGACTTCGGGGAGTGGACCGGCGCCGAGCTGAAGGCGCTGTCCAAGCTGGCCGAATGGAAGACCGTGCAGCGCTGGCCGAGCGGGTGGCGCTTCCCGGGGGGGGAGTCGTTCTCGGAGATGCAGGCTCGGATGACTGGATGCCTGGCGACGCTGTGTGCCCGGCACCCCGGAGGGACTCTGGTGGCCGTCTCGCATGCGGACCCCATCAAGGCAGCAGTGGCATACGCCCTCGGCTCCCACCTCGACTTGTTCCAACGCATCGTGGTCTCGCCGTGCTCGGTCAGCGCGGTTGCCTATGGCGACACCGGGCCTACCGTTCTTGCTGTCAACGCCACGGCGTCCCTCGCAGAGCTCCGGCCTTCGTAGTGCTGCACTGATCGCTGTGTCCACGTCGCACGACCTGCCTGCTGTCGACCGTCTGACGGTTGGGACCATCGGGTCCCCAGGAGAGCGGACGTTCTTCATCCAGGCCAGCCAGGGGCCTCGCATAGTCACCCTCAAGATGGAGAAAGCCCAGGTGGCAGCCCTGTCGCAGTACCTTGGGAGGATGTTGGCCGGGCTTTCGCGTCCCGGTCACCTTCCAGCGGCGGCCGAGCTGGATGCCTCGGATCCATCCGAGTGGGTGGTAGGCACGCTCGGCTTGTCCTATGACGCCGAGGCAGACAGGGTGGTGCTGGTAATCGAGGAGGCCGTGGCCGAGGACGACGAAGGTGCAACCGCCCGTTTTGGGGCCACCAGGGAGCAGGTGGCAGCCTTGGCGATCCGTGGGGCCCAGCTGGTCGAGGCGGGAAGGCCTCCCTGCCCGCTGTGCGGCTACCCGCTCGACCCCGAAGGACACGCGTGCCCGCGGACCAACGGATACCGTCCTCCGAAGCTCTAGAGGTCCTGGCCCACGGCGAGGTCGAGGTGGAGGGCCGGATGCCATGGAGTTCGAACGGGACCTTCTTGGTCACGTGCCGGGCGCCTACGGGGGAGCTGGCAGCCATCTACAAGCCCCACCGAGGTGAGCGGCCTCTGTGGGACTTCCCAGGCGGGCTCTACCGGCGGGAGGTAGCTGCCTACGAGCTGAGCGTGGTCCTCGGCTGGGGCCAGGTGCCCGAGACCGTCCTGCGCCCGGACGCGCCGCTTGGCGTCGGCTCGCTCCAGCGCTTCGTGCCGGCCGACTTCTCACAGCACTACTTCACCCTGATGGAGGCCGAGGAGAACCACGATGCGCTGCGGGAGATCTGCGCTTTCGACCTGTTGGTCAACAACGCGGACCGCAAGGCAGGGCACTGCCTGGCAGGCCTCGACGGCCGGATCTGGGCCATCGACAACGGGCTGTGTTTCCACGTGGAGCCCAAGCTGCGCACCGTGATCTGGGATTTTGCCGGCGAGGAGTTGCCCGCCCGGCTGTTGGAGGGGCTGGAGCGGCTGGCGGGAGCACCGCCCGAGTGCCTGGAGGGCCTGCTCGCGCCGGACGACGCGCGTGCGGTGTCGTGCCGGGCGGCCACCCTGCTGGCGCACCCCCGGCTCCCTGCGCCCGACCCCGAGCTTCGCCCCTACCCCTGGCCGCTGGTGTAGCGGCGGCAGGCCCCTCGCAGCGGCCCGGTGCGGCGGCCAGGGGAGCCCGGGCGGGGTCGCTTGCGCCCGACCTCAGATTCCGGCTCCCGTGGCTTTGGTGGTTGTTCACGTATACCGTGTACAATCACCAAAAGGGTGATCGACCAATTGTGCGGCCGCATCCGGCCAGGCCCCTGAAGTTGGGGAGCCGCCAGGTCTGCTCCTGCCGGTCAGGAATCCCCCTCGGCGGCGCTGCCCGGGCCGGTGGACCAGGTTGCCGTGCCGCCCCACGGAGCCTTGCCGTAGTAGTCGTTCCCGATGGACGAGCCGAGGGAGTTGCCCGACAGGCCTGACGCCACGATCCCCGCAGGGCCACCACCCGCCGGAGCGATCACGACGTGGGATCCGGTCGAGTAGCCGATCTGTGAGCCGTTCGCAGTCCACGCGGGCAGCACGACACCGGTGCTCAGCGGAGCGCTGCCGGTCGGGGCGCCCCGTGGCGACCTGGTTGCCGAGCCGGCAGGGACCCGTGTCGGGACCGGGTGAGCGCCCGAGCCGTCAGAGCTCGCCAAGTAGAGTGTGCGTGACCCGAAGAACGTTCCAAACGGGCCGGATGGCGGTGCGGCCTCGGCCCTCACGAAAGCGATCTGGTTGCTGTTCGGGGCCCAGGCCGGGTCCAGGGTCACGGTCCCAGCCGGCTGGGGCAGCGTCCGACACGACCATGCTGCCGCCGAAGTGGCGGCTGGGAGCGAGCAGAGCTCGAGGGCCTTTCCCGAGGCCGGAGAGGCGCCCCCGCCGGTGACGAACGCCAGCCGCGTGCCATCCGGGGACCATGCCAGCCAACGTAGGAAGACCTGGGTGGTGCCGAGCACCTGGCCTGGCCCACCCTGCAAGGGAACCGCCGTGAGCGCAAGGCCGTTCGCCTCGACAGCCCCCGGGGGGTCAGGCCAGAGCAGGAGGCCCCGATCTCCCGGCCACCATCCGGCCAGCACGACCGTGGCTCCTGCTGGCGCGGCATAAGGCACGACCGTGGGCTTTCCTCCGCCAGCGGGGATCGTGAGCACTCCCTCTGGGCCTGAGTAGGCCATGAAGCGCCCGTCTCGGGACCACATCATGGAGTTCACGGGCGTGGACGGCTTCAGCAAGTAGCGCGGGGCCCCGCTGGTGCCGGCGACCACCAGCCCCGCGCTGGTCCCTGAAGGGGAGAGAGGCACAGCGGCGACGACGTCAGCGGAGGGAGACCACAAGAAAGCGGCAAAACCTGGGGCGCTGAGCACCTGGTGGTTGTCTGAGCCGTCGTAGCGGACCACTCGGATCTGGTAGGGCCCCGACGATCCGTGCGGGGACGACAGGTAGGCAAGCCACTTGCCATCGGCTGACCACTCAGGGTTCGAGCCAGCGCCGACAGCTATGGCCCCGGTACCAGCGCCCCCGACACCAGCGCCCCCGGCTCCGATGAACAGGGTGCCGTTGGCCAGCCACGCCACACGGGTGGGGCCCGAGTGACCCACAGATCCGCGATAGGACTTGGAAGGGCTTGCCGTTTGGAGCTGGCGCGTGCGGCCGCTGCCCTGCCTGATCCCGGGAACCACGACTGCCACCGCCACGATAGCGGCGGCCACCAGGCCCAGCAACGGTGCGATCACCGTCGCTCTTCGGGGCTTCCTGCGCTGGACGAGCGGGGTCAGGTCCACCAGATCCCCGCCGCCCACCGCCGCGGCCCTGCCGCGCGTCGCCCCACCACCGGGGGCCCTGGCGCCAGGTGCCTTCCCGCCCGCCGCGCCTCCGCCCGGTGCCCCAGCAGGGGCACGGCCGGGTGTCACGGGAGCCCGCACTGGCTCTGCGTCGGTGCCGGCCCTCAGGATGCGCTCGAGGGCATCTGGGGAGGTCACGGCCCGCTCGGCCAACCTGGCGAGCCCCTCCGCCAGACGCCGCTCAATCCGGTCGTCGCGGCTCATGGCGCGATCACCTTACGCAGGGAGGCCAGGCCACGATGGGCCAGGGACTTCACGGTACCGGCTCGACAGTCCAGGACAGCGGCGATCTCGGCCTCGCTGAGCCCCTGGTAATAACGCAGGACCAGGACAGTGCGCTGACGTTCGGGGAGGGTGGCCAGGGCGTCTCCCAGCTCGTCGACCTGATCCACGAAGCCCTCGGGAGCGGCTGACAGGGGAGCGAGGCGGCGCTCCACCTCCACGTGGCGGTGGTGGTTGCGCGAGCCGTTCACCACGGCGGCACGCAGGTATGCAACTGGCCTGTCGACGCTTCCCAGCCGGGCCCGCACCCTGATGAAGGCCTCTTGCACCACGTCCTCCGCCACAGCGGAGGAGCCGGTGAGAAGGTATGCGAGTCGGACCATCGGTGTGTACTGGGCTCTGTAGAGATCTATGAGGGACGCTGGCCACTCGCTGCCAGCGGTCGCTTGGGCGTCAGGCTCCCGAGGGTAGTGATCCAAGGCCAGCGTCAACCCCACGTAGGAAAGACACCCGAGCCCGTGGCTTGGTTCCGCCCGAGCTCAGCCCT
>JBOGGU010000025.1:0-16718 GCA_050744085.1 Acidimicrobiales bacterium | reverse complement strand
CCGGGCCAAGGGCGAGACCCACGACCAGGCTCTCCGCGTGCTGTCCAACCGCCTTGTCGGCATCTTGGACGGCTGCCTGCGCTCCCGCAGCCTCTACGACGAGGACAAGGCCTGGGGGCACCGGGCCGCCGCCGCCGCCAACGAGCCGAAGGCGGCCTGACATGCCGAGCTTTTCCACAGCGACGACCCATTTCTTGACAACTACGGGCCGTGGGATGTCTAAGCCCTGGCCCGGGAAGTGGGTGGAGGAGACCAGCGCAGTGGGACGGACCCAGCCAGCGCTGCCGTCTCGCAGCTTGACCGGGAACGCCACGAAGACGAACCCAGTGGCTCGGGGAAGGGCCCCCAGGTTGGTCAGCTTCTCCAAATGCATGTGCTCGCGTGCTCGACCCACGAAGTGCAGGGGCAAGAACTGGGGCTGATCGGCATTGCTGGCTTCGAGCATGGTGGTCTTTGCCCTCACCGGCATGGGAAACGGCTCGGTCTACAAGATGATCCCGTCCACCTTCGCCGCCCTCGGCCGCGCCAGGGCGCAGCGGGACGGCCTCGACCCCGCTGTCAGCGCGGTGGAGTTCAAGCGCCGAGCTGCTGCGGTGATAGGCATCGCAGGCTCGATGGGAGCTTTGGGCGGCGTGCTCATCCAGGTGGTGCTCCGCCAGGCCAGCCTGGGCGTCTCGGCCCTGGAGAAGGCAGCCAAGACCCCCGCCGACAAGGTGGCCGTCGCGGCTGCGCACTCGGCGTGGTCGGTCCCGGCCCTGTGGGTGTTCATCGCCGCCTACGTGGTCCTGGGCGCGCTCACCTGGTCCGTCTACATGAGGCCCAGCCGCGCGAGGACTACCGCGGGTGCGGTGGCCACCTCCGGTGCTGGCTGACGCCGGCGAATGTCACGCCCTCGTGTCGAACACTGTGCCGTGACGAACACTGAGACTGAGCGTTCACCATCGCCCAAAGTTCGGTGTCGACTCGTCACCGGGCTCCCTGCACCGTGGCCCCCCGCTGACGTGCCACTGAGATTACTTCCGCCGGGGTTCCCACCATGACCAGGCGGTTCACCCCGTCCTCCTGCGCCCGCTGGCGCTGAGCAGAGTTGGCGTCCAGCCACCGCCGATCCAACCCCGCCGACGCAGTTACCAGGAACTCCTCGGGCGCCAGCCCCGCCTCTGCCCGGGCCCGCCGGGCCACTGCCACCAGGGCCGCCAGTCCTGGTCCGGCTCCGCAGTTGATCCCGTCAGCCGCACGTCCTGCCAGGGCGGCCATCTTGGGCCCGAACGCCCCCACGACGACCGGAGGGGCCGGCTCGGGTCGCAAGAAGCCGGACACCCCGCCGGCCGCACCCGACCACACGGTGCGCAACACCTCGATTGCCTCCTCGACCTGGCGCCGCCGGACCGCTGCGCCCGGGACTGGCCGGCCCAGTGCCCGCTGCTCAGCGGCGTACGGGGTGTCGACACCCCCACCTGCCCCAATGCCCAGGATCAGCCGCCCGCCGCAAACCTCTTGCAGGGTTGCCGCCATGACCGCCAAGGTTCCAGGAGGCCGGTTGGCAACGTTCAGCACCATCGGCCCCAAGCTCACCCGTTCGGTCAGCCCCGCCAGGACGCTCAGCACAGTCCAGCACTCGGGCACCCGATCCGCCCGATGCACCGACCCAGCCAGGTGGTCCCAGATCCAAACCCCGTCGAAGCCTGCGTCCTCGGCGGCCAGCGTTGCGTCCCGCATCTCGATCCAGCTTGCGCCGAACGGGTCGATCAGCACGTCCAAGAGCACACCCAGAGATTACGGCGCCTAGCGAGTGGACCTCCAGTGCAACAAAATCCCTTGACAGGTTGGGCGGAGACCATTTACCCTCGCTGACGGTCGCCCTGCTGCGCAGGTAGGGGTTACTTCTTCCGGATCCGACGACGCAGGTTCGAGGCCTGCCGTCCAACTGGTAAGCCAGTGGACGTAGCTCAAGTGGCAGAGCATCGGAGCAAGTCCTCTGCCGACTCGGTTCCCAGGCCGACTCGACCATACCGGCCCGCTGCGCGGGGTGGGGCTACTTCTCTCGGAACAGAATGCCTCGCCCAAACTTGGTTCTCGGGCCGGAACACCAACCACGACAGGACGACAGCGATGACCAAGCTCTCGGGCACCAAGGAGAGCCCGCGGCGAGCCAACTTGACGGCACCGGTCAAGACCCTGCTCCAGCGCACCCTGACGCACGAGGGTGCCCCAGCGCACCTGCGTGACGCAGAGTCGGAGCTGTTCCTCCTGGCGGCCACCAACATGGTGGGCGAGGACACCTTCTACGAGGGCGCCGAGGCCAGGGACACCCGCTATGTCGAGCTGGTGGCCCGAGTGACGGCGTCGAATCCCAGCTTCATCGCGGGCGCAGATCTCGCTGGTGGCCAGGTCGGGCTGGCCCAGTACCTTCGCCAGTCGATGCTCATGCGCTCGGCGGCGCTGGTGATGGCCGCCGAGTACATTGCCGCCGGCGGAGCGGGCGGCCGCTCGGTGGTCGCAAGGTCCCTGCAGCGTCCGGACGAGCCCGCCGAGATACTCGGCTACTGGCTGAGCCACCACGGCCGCAACCTCCCGATGCCGCTCAAGCGCGGCGTTGCCGACGCGGTCCGCCGGCTCTACACGGAGCGGGCCGCGCTTCGATACGACGGCTTGTCGCGCCAGCTGCGCATGGCCGATGTGATCGAGCTCACCCATCCGGCGCCTGGAAACGACCGGCAGTCGGCGCTGTTCCACTACCTGCTGGACCGTCGCCACCACGACGACGCCCGTGCCGATCCAACGCTGCTGCCGGTGCTCGCAGCGGCGGCCGCACTCGAGGCGACCCCCGCGGAGGAGCGGCGCGGGCTGCTGCGCTCTCGGGGCCGCGTGCCCTTGCCGAGGCGGGGATCTCCTGGGAGCGCCTGTCAGCCTGGCTCCCCGGCGGCATGGACGCCGAGGCCTGGGAAGCGGTCATCCCTTCGATGGGTGTGATGGCGCTGGTGCGTAACCTGCGGAACTTCGACCAGGCGGGCATCTCCGAGGACGCCATCGAGGCGGTCGTCGCCAAGGTCACCGATGCCGGCGAGGTGGCCAGGTCCCAGCTGTTCCCCTACCAGGTGTGGACGGCATACCGCAACGCCCCGTCGGGACAGCTGGAAGCGCGCTCTCGGCGCCACCCTGGCCCACACCACGGCCAGCATCCCCGCGCTGGACGGCACGCTAGTGGTGATCGACACCTCTGGCTCCATGAGCTCGACGATGTCCCGCCGTTCCACCATGATGCGCGTGGAGGTCGCTGCGGTGATGGCCATCGCCACGGCCAAGCGAGCCAGCGACGTGGACGTGGTCATCTTTGGCCAGGACAACGCCCTGGTCCCGCTCCCCGAAGGGGCTTCCATGCTGGGCAATGTGGCCAAGGTGGTGCGGTCGGTCGGCTCGGTCGGCCATGCCACCTTCGGCCACACAGCCATCGCGGCGTGGTTCGACCCGCGCCGGCACCGCCGGGTGGTGATCTTCACCGACGACCAGCAGCACGACTCCGGTCGCGTCAGCCTGGACCACGTGCCGCTCGTCTACACGGTCAACCTCGCCGGCTACCAGCCCTCGTCCCTGCGTTCGGGTGATCGGGGCCGCTACACCCTCGGGGGTTTCAGCGACTCGACATTCGCTGTCATGGGGGTGCTCGAGGCGGGGCGAAGCGCCCAGTGGCCGTTCTGAGCCCACCCGACGGACGGCGGGGCCGATGCTGCTGACGATCACGACCACCCACCAGCCGGCCAGCGACCTTGGCTACTTGTTGCACAAGAACCCGGACCGGGTCCACACGACCACCCTTGCCTTCGGCGAGGGCCACGTGGTGTACCCCGAGGCGAGTCAAGAGCGCTGCACGGCGGCGTTTGTGGTGGACATCGACCCGATCGGCCTGGTCCGCAACCGCAGGTCATCCTCCGGCCCGAAGGGGCCGAGCGGCAACGACCGCTCGCTGGAAAGCTACGTGAACGACCGGCCCTACGCCGCTTCTTCGTTCCTGGCGGTTGCCATCAACAAGTGCTTCGGCACTGCGCTCGGGGGTCGCAGCAAGGAGCGTCCCGAGCTCGCGGAGACGCCCCTGCCGCTGTGCGCGCACCTGCCGGTGGTGCCTTGTCGGGGTGGCGAGGACCTCCTGCGCCGGCTGTTCGAGCCGCTCGGCTATGTGGTCAGCGCCTCGCCCCTGGCGCTGGACCACCAGTTCCCGGAGTGGGGCGACAGCTTGTACCTGGATGTGAGCCTCAACGCGACCTGTAGGCTAAGGGAGCTACTCGAGCACCTCTTCGTGCTGTTGCCCGTGCTGGACGACGACAAGCACTACTGGGTGGGCCCCGACGAGGTTGACAAGCTGGCCCGCCGGGGAGCCAGCTGGCTGGGGGCCCACCCCGAGGCAGAACTGATCGCCAACCGCTACCTCCGACACGACAGAGCACTGACCCGGGACGCGCTCGCCCGCCTCTTGGAGGATGACGCCGAAGAGGACCCCGACGCGGTCGCCGCTGCCCACGACGCGCAGGAGGCGGTGGTCGAGAAGCGTCTCAGCTTGCACGACCAGCGCCTCGCCGCGGTGATCGCTGCAATCGAGGCCAGTGGGGCCCGGCAGGTGGTGGACCTGGGCTGCGGCGCGGGCAAGCTGGTCGCACGGATCTTGCGCGACACCACCGTCGAGCGGGTGCTCGGCGTCGACGTGTCCCACCGATCCCTGGAAGCCGCCGCCCGGCGCTTGCACCTCAACACCATGGCGCCTTCCCAGCGTCAGCGCGTCGAACTGGTCCAGGGCGCGCTGACCTACCGCGACGCCCGGCTAAAAGGATTCGACGCGGCCGCCGTGGTCGAGGTCATAGAGCACCTCGACCCGGCACGCCTCGGCGCCTTCGAAAGGGTGCTGTTCGGGCACGCCCGGCCCCCCACTGTCATCTTGACCACCCCGAACGTGGAGTACAACGTGCTCTTCGAGACCCTCCCCGCCGGCTCGCCGAGACACCTCGACCACCGCTTCGAGTGGACCCGTGCCGAGCTCGGGCAGTGGGCCGCCGCGGTGGCTGCCCGCCACGACTACCGGGTGGAGATCTCGGGCATCGGGCCAGCAGATCCGGAGCTGGGGTGTCCGACGCAGATGGCGGTGTTCAAGCGTTGAGCCAACTCAGCATTCCCGAGCTCTCGCTGGTCGCGTTGGTCGGGATCTCCGGGTCGGGCAAGTCGAGCTTCGCTGCCCGCCACTTCGCGCCGACCGAGGTGCTGTCGTCTGACACCTGCCGTGGGTTGGTGAGCGACAACGAGAACGACCAAGCGGCCACCAAGGCTGCGTTCGAGGTGCTGCACTACATAGCCGGCAAGCGGCTGGAGGCTGGCAAGCTGGTGGTGGTCGACGCCACAAACGTCCAGCCCGAGGCGAGAAAGCCGCTGGTCGCTCTGGCCAAGAGCCACCATGTCCTGGCAGTGGCCATAGTGCTCGACGTGGCCGAGTCAACCTGTGCCCAGCGCAACGCCGGCCGGGCCGACCGAGACTTCGGGCCGCACGTGCTGCGCAACCAGCGCAAAGCGCTCCACCGCTCGCTCGGGGGCATGCGCCGGGAGGGGTTCCACAAGGCGTGGGTCCTGCACGGCACAGCCGAGGTGGCGGCTGCCACGATCGAACGCCGGCCATTGTGGACCGACCGGCGCGGTGACCATGGGCCTTTCGACATCATCGGCGACGTCCACGGATGCCACACCGAGCTCGTGGAGCTCCTCGTCGCGCTGGGCTATCAAGTCGGCCCCGACGGCCTCTCGGCGCGTCACCCGGGCGGGCGCCGGGCGTTCTTCGTCGGGGACCTGATCGACCGGGGGCCCGCTACGCCAGCGGTCCTGCGCCTGGCCATGGCGATGGTCGCCTCGGGTGACGCCCTCTGTGTGCCCGGCAACCACGAGGCCAAGCTGCTCCGCGCCCTGCGTGGCGCCAACGTGACCCCGAGCCACGGGCTGTCGGAGTCGCTGGCCCAGATCGCAGCCGAGCCTGCCGAGCTGTCCTCCCAGGTCGCTGCCTTCATCGACGGCCTGGTCAGCCACCTGGTCCTCGATGACGCCAAGCTGGTGGTTGCCCACGCTGGGCTGCCGGCCGACATGCAGGGCCGAGCGTCGGGCGCGGTGAGGTCCTTTGCCCTATACGGTGACACCACCGGGGAGACCGATGAGTTCGGCCTGCCGGTGCGCTACCCCTGGGCGCAGGACTACCGGGGCGCAGCGATCGTGGTCTACGGCCATACCCCGGTCCCCGAAGCGGTATGGACGAACCGGACGATCTGCATCGACACCGGCTGCGTGTTCGGGGGCCGGCTCAGCGCCCTGCGCTACCCCGAGCGCGAGCTGGTCTCAGTCCCGGCCCACCAGGCCTACTGGGAGCCGGCGCGTCCGCTGGCCGAGGGCGCCGTCGCGAACGGCGAGGGCGCCGCCGCGAACGGCGAGGGCACCGGCAGCTTCGACCGGGGCGCCGGCAGCTTCGACCGGGCACCCACCGACCTCGACCTCAATGACGTGATCGGCAAGCGCATCGTGTCCACCCGCCTCGTCCAGACGGTGACCATCCGGGAGGAGAACGCCATTGCCGCCCTCGAGGTGATGAGCCGCTTCGCGGCCGATCCCCGCTGGCTGGTCTACCTGCCTCCGACCATGGCGCCGACTGCCACCAGCCAGCGGGAGGGCCTTCTCGAGCACCCGGCCGAGGCTTTCGCATCCCTGCGCCACGCCGGGGTCGAACGGGTCGTCTGCGAGGAGAAGCACATGGGCTCGCGCGCGGTCGTGGTGGCCTGTCGCAACGAAGCCATCGCCACTCGCCGGTTCGCAATGGACCAAGGAGGTGCCGCTGGCGCGATCGTCACCCGCACCGGTCGGCCCTTCTTCGCTGGCGGGGACTACGAGGCGGCCCTGCTGGACAAGCTCCGAGATGGCATGAACAAGGCCGGACTCTGGGACGAGCTGGGCACCGATTGGGTGGTGTTGGACTGCGAGCTGCTGCCGTGGTCGGCCAAGGCCGAAGGGCTGCTGCGTAGCCAGTACGCGCCCGTCGGAGTGGCCGCTACCACCACCCTGGCGTCGGAGGTTGCCGTCCTGGAGGCCGCAGCGGGTCGGGGCGCCGATGTTGGCGAGCTGCTGGCACGGGGGCGCGAGCGCCAAGCGATGTCCGCCGGGTTCGTCGAGGCTTACCGCCGGTACTGCTGGCCCGTGGACTCGGAGGAGGACCTGCGGCTGGCACCCTTCCAGGTCCTGGCCGGCGAGGGGCGCGTCCACGCCCTTCGGGACCATCTCTGGCACCTCGATCTGCTGGGACGCCTTTGCCAGGAAGAGCCGGCGACATTCCGAGCAACCTCGACCATCACCGTCGACCTCGGGAACCCCACGAGCGAGGCGGCCGCGGTAAGCTGGTGGGAGGAGTTCACGGCCAAGGGTGGCGAGGGCATGGTGGCCAAGCCGTTGCAGGTGGTGCACCGGGGGCCAAAGGGCCTTGCCCAGCCGGGCATCAAGTGCCGAGGTCCCGAGTACCTACGCATCATCTACGGCCCGGAGTACACCGCCCCAGAGAACCTTGCCCGGCTGCGCACCCGCTCCCTTGGCCACAAGCGTTCGCTGGCCCTGCGCGAGTTCGCCCTGGGAATCGAGGCTCTGGAGCGCTTCGTGGCTGGCGAGCCTCTGTATCGGGTACACGAGTGCGTCTTCGGCATCTTGGCTCTGGAGAGCGAGCCGGTCGACCCCCGCCTTTGAGCACAGCGGGCACAGCGGAGCGTGGCGTCCGCCCATTGCTGCAAGGCCTCACCGGGACCAGCACCTTCCCGATCCGCGTCGGAGCCAGGCTTGCAAAAGCAGTGGTTGTAGACAGCAACGGCGTGCCAGTCGACGAGGTCGCCGATCCCCTTCCGGTCCTGCTCGCTGGCTCGGCTCCACAGCTCGCTGTCTGGGGTGTCGGGGGCACTTGCGCCTCTCTGGCCCCCTCCTTCGGCTTGGCTCATTCGCCCGCACCTACACGGGCGCCCGTCACTGTTACCTCAGGGACCACATAGCGATCGGGTGGGCTAGTGACCGCCTCGGGCGTTCCCGCGGGAAAGTCACTGGGCGTTCCCGCGGGAACGTCACTGGCCGAATCGGTCGCTGCGTCACTGCTCGTCTTTGCGGGCCTCCCCCGGATGCCCTCATCCACCGCAACCTCCAGTGCAGCCAGCACCATCGCGCCCGCTGCGCCGGGCCCTTATCAACACACGGCCATCGTCGTCGGTGTAGGTGTCCGCGTAGCGTGCGTCCAGGGTGTCTCGATCACCTTGGGCCTCATCTGCTGGCGGCACTGCTTTGCGATAGCAGCGCACCAAGCGCTCAAGCGCTCAAGCGCTCACGCTGCGATGCTCGCCGTCCGCCACCCTATGCAGCGCTTCGGTTCCCGCCTCGCTAGGACCTCAGGTCGATTACTTGAATAACGGGTCCCGAGGATCGAGGCTCAACGCGTTCGCTGGCCGGACGCGCCTGTGCGGCGCGAATCGGGTCGACAATGGTTGCTTCGAGGTCCGGTCAGCGCTTTTGATGCGTGTCCGGGGTGGCTGGTGGCTGCCCCAAGGGTTCTTGTATCGCAGCAAGAAGTGCCAAGAGGCTGGCCAATGCCTGCTCGTCCAAGGGGGCGAGTGGGCCAGGATCACTCGTGAGCTGGCGCCACGCCGACGGCCACGGGGAGGGCCAAGCCGCCACGGAAGGCTACCGCGACGGTGTCACGGTAGCTGTCGGCGGCTCGCTGCCGGGCGTTGAGCGCCGCTGGGGCCGGAGGTGCGCAGGCACCGGGAGTGCAGCTCCACGCGGATGGGGTGCCGGAGGCGTGCGATCGACTCATCTCGTTCCTCCTGTGGCTGGTGAGCGCCGACGGGCAAGGCCGGCGGGTGACCGGCTCCGCCACCAAGCCTGGCCACGGCGGTGGCCACTAGCGTCCGTCGGAAAACTACCTGAACGGCCGTAAAGAGATTCGACCTGTTGGGGGCTAAATGTTCCAGATGCGCCGCTCAGGTAGTTTTCCGCTGGACGCTTAGGTGCTCGTCGGCGTGAGGCGTCTCGGCTGGTTCGATAGAGGCGGGCAACGCGGCTGGGGCAGCCCTCGACGCTCAGGATGTCGATGACGACCGCCGGGCGGCGGTGTGGGCCGGTCATGGCGGTACCGTTTCCCCGCTCAGACCCAGGCCGGCCCAAGGCGCCCACAGGAGGCCAGGTGGTCGCAGTGTTCGCCGGCCAGTTCGTTGGCATGGGCCAGAAGGTCGCTCAAGCGATGGTCCGCCAGCCGGTAGACGACGCGTCGGCCTGCTTGTTCGGGCTCGACCAGGCCACACCAGCGCAGGCAGGCCAGATGGTTCGACACCCGGCTCTGGGGGGCGCCAAGGGCAGTGACGAGCTCGCCGACCGAGCGGTCGCCCTCTCCGAGCAGCTGCAAGATGGCTAGGCGGGTGGGATCGGCCAGGACCTTGAAGTAGCGGGCCGTGGCCAAGGTCAACGGCTCAGGGCCAGCTGTCGAAGGTACCGTTCGGGCTGTCACAAGAAGGACTTTATCACAGGTTCCCCTGTTACGTCAACAGGATCGGGCCCGACGCTGATCCTCGGGCTCGACCGGGCCGGGAGCGCTCAGGGATTGGTGACGCTGATGCGTCCTGATGCCGGCGGGAGATGGTAGCCAGGGAAGTTGCAGGCAGAGCGGATCATCTTAAGGCTCTGGTTCAGCACGGCTGGGCCGATGGCTGGGTAGCCGGCAGGCGGGGGCAACGACGCCAGGAGGTCCACGCCGTCGGCCAGCTGGGCCCACTTCGGGTCCAGCCTGGCTGCCAGCTGGGCATCGCTGAAGGCCTTGTCGAGGGAGGCAGCGGTATAGCCGGCGCCGGGCTCGGAGAAGGCGTACGCACTGGCCTGGCATGCATGGAGGGCGTCAGTGCTGGCGGTCCCGACGTCGGCGGAGCCGAAGGAGGGAGCCAGAGAGGCGCAAACCAAGGAGACCACGCTTTCGTCCAGGTAGGCCTGGTCAATGTCGAGGTTGGTGTTGGAGGTCTCGGGGAGCGACCCAACGTACGACAAGGCGCTCGCCAGCGGCTGCCACTGAGGGTCGAGGCCAGCCGCTCGCTGAGCGACCCAGGCCGCCTGTGTGACTTCGAATGTCCCCGCAGCGGCATCCTGGTCGTCACCCAGCACGTTGCTCTCGCAGGCATGGATGGCGTCGGCGCGCCCGGCGGCTTTGTTGCCAGGAGCTTCGACTGGCGAGGAGCTTTCCGGGAGCCCGACCGCTCGCATGTTCACGGCCAGCTCGGCCGCGCCCACCGCGCCCGCTTCCAACACGTCGTAGACGTCGTGTCCCCACACCCAAGCGGCGCCCGTGGCGTTCCCGGGCCCATAGTGGCGACTGCTGGCGAGGGAGATGCTCATAACGCCGGTGGTCTCGGGCAACAGGTGGGTGTTCAGGTAGGCCACCAATGGCCGCGCCGCCGAGGTCAGGGTAGGGGGGCCCCGGCCATCCTGGTCATTGACCGTGAAGGACCAGCTCCCCTCGGTCCAGGTCAGGCTGTCCTGAGTCGGGTCAGATTTGTCGAGGTGAAGCTGCCCGGTGATGCCATGGCCAAGATAAGCGGCTTGGTTGTTGGGGGGGGGCTTCGGGGCGGGGAAGGGGCCCATGGGAAGGCTCAAAGCAGCCCGCGCGGCGGCGTCACTGGGATACTGGCTCCCGCCGAAGGACCCGACCAGGCGGTCGCCACAGTTGTTGATCGCCGGGGAGTTGGGGGAGTAGGCCTGGGAGCAACCAAACAGCTCGACCTCGTAGGAGTGCACCAGGGTCGAGGGCGGGCACGCCGATGCCAATGGCGGCCCAGAGGTGGCGCAACCGGGGTCGTGGATGCGACCATCCAAGCCCGTGGTGGCAGACAGCCCGGCTGAGAGCAGGGAGGGCGCCTCCAGCGGGACCTGGGCGGTTGTGGGCACCTCGGCGGCCTGGCGGACCGGGGATGGCAGGCAGCTCACGGGCACCGGCGGCCCGGGGTGCCCGTCGCCGCCCAGGGGGGGGCAGGGCGGGCGGGCCGTGCTGGCTGGCGGGCTGCCCGGAGGCGCCCTGGTGGCACCCGGCGTTGCGCCATGCAACGACCTGACCCCCGGCGACCCCCCTGGTGCGGCTGGGTGCTGCGAGCCAGGGGTGCAGGAGCCGAGCACGACCACCGCTACCAGCACGGCAATGGTCGCTTGCGCCTTGGTGAGTGTACGCATCCTGCTCAATGTCCAGGCCCCAGGAGTTCGCCACAGGTGGCGCAAAAAGCCGGGTCTGGGGTCACCTCATCCCAGGGCATCGGCCGCTGTCTGGGAGGAGGTGCCGCCGAAGGCCGCTACCAGCCCGTCCCAGCAGTGGTCGATGATGCCCTGGCCGGGGTATCTCGACGGGCAATGGTACAGCGCTACGTCGTAGTTGCCGTCAAAGGCCGTCGTTGTCGCGGACAGCCCCGCGGGAACGTCCGTCGGTGCCTCCAAGGGGACCACGGTGAAGGCGGACCCAGCTGACGCCTGGCTCGGCGGGGGTAGTAGGAGGAGATCGCTCTGTTCGCCAGCGATGGCAGGCAGCTTATGGGCACCGGTGGCCCAGGATGCCCGTTGCCGCCCAGGGGCGGACAAGCCCTGCTGACCTGGGTGGTCGAGGAGCTATCCGTGACCAGGCTTGGTCCGTTGGACGAGCTAGCCGGGATCGTGGCAGTTGAGCCGGTCGCGGTTGGAACCGTGGGCGCTGGGGTGAGGGAGCCGGGGCGGAGCAGGACCCAACGGCGATCCCAGCCAGGAGCGCCACCGCCACTGCACCTGCCACCCTCGACAACACAAGGCTCACTGTTCAAATAGACACCTGTGAGGGGGTCGAGGTTTCATGCAGTGCTCCGATCCCTGCGCGACCCGATGTGCCAGCTCGACGGACCTTTGGCATCGCCATCACCCTTGACGAGGAGGGAGCCGATGCGGTGGGTGCGTGGACCCCGAACCAAGTCGGGCCTCACAGGCCCAGGATGAACCGCAGGGCCCGGTCCACGAACCGCAGCTCATCGGCGCCGAGCATCCCCCGGTGGCCGGCCAGACGCTTCGTGGACACGACCCGGACCTGGTCACAGCGCGCAAAGGAGGTGCGGCCCAGGCCGCTTGACCCGGCTTGCAGCTCGACTTGGCTCCGCAACCCGTACGAGCGCGAGCTAATCGGCACCACCGCCACCAATCCGCCGGGCCCGTTGTTGACCAGGCCCGTGGAAACCACGACAGCTGGGCGCCCGAAGGCGGCCTCATGACCCACCGGCTGGCCAAGGTCCACATCATGTACCTCTCCGCGCCAGATCAAGCCAGCTGGTCCCACTCCTGGCGCTCGGCCAAGTACGCATCCCAAAGGGCTGGCGTGGCTTGCAGTCGGCCGTAGTCCTCGTTCAGGCCCTGAAGGAGCTCCTGGCGCTCCAGGGCATCGACTGCCCGGTGCAGCACCTCGACAACGCTGGTTTGCTGGCTCTTGGCGAGCCTCTTCAAGCGCTCAGAGTCACCCCGGCGTGCTCGCACAGTGGTGGTGGATTCAGCGGTCATCACCCGGAGCGTAGCGTATTTGTAGACTCAGCTCGACCCAAGCAGCTGGCCGAGGTCGGTGACCACCACGTCGGCCCCGTGGGAACGCAGCTCCTCGGCGTGGTCGTGGTGGTCCACCCCGACCACCAGGCCGAAGTGCCCGGCGCGGCCCGCCTCCACCCCGGCCAGCGCATCCTCGACCACGACAGCCGCGCCTGGCTCGACCCCGAGCACCCTGGCCGCCTCCAAGAAGCTGTCCGGTGCCGGCTTGCCTCGGAGGTGGCGCTCGGTGACCACGTGCCCGTCGACGCGGGCGTCGAACAGGTCGGCTATACCCCCCGCTTGCAGCGCTGCGGCGGTGTTCTCGCTCGCTGACACGACGGCGACAGGTGTCTCCAGGGCGCGCAGCGCCTTCAACAGGGACAGCGCCCCTTCGTAAACCGCAACGCCTTTGGTCTCGAGGACCGCCAGGAGCAGCTCGTTCTTGCGGTTGCCCACCCCCCGGACCGTCCTGGCGTCGTTGCGGTCGTCGCCGGTGCCCTCCGCCAGCTCGATGCCGCGCGCGGCGAGGAAGTTGCGCACCCCGTCGGAGCGTGGCTCACCGTCGACGTACCGCTCATAGTCGCCAACCGGGTCGAACGGGGCGAAGGACTTGCCAGTACGCGCCGCCTCCTCGTCCAAGAACCCGTCGAAGGCCTGCTTCCACGCCTCGGCGTGGACCTCGGCGGTCTTGGTCAGCACGCCGTCCATGTCGAACAGCCAGGCCCCAAAGGCAGCGATGTCGACACGGTCGCTCATCGGCGACGCCGGATCGGCTCACGCCCCTTGGGCTGGCTCGGGCGGGGGAGGTTGGCCCGGAGCGGCGGCGTCGGGCAGGTCGACGGGGCGTCAGTGGACACGGCGGTTGACTCGCCGAAGTGCAATATTTCTAAATCCTCGCCCTGGGAGAGGCTGTACGTGGTGGCCTCCGGCTTGACCTCCACGTGGAGCTGGCGGCCCTGGAAGGCCACCCCGAAGGCCAGCCTACTGATCCCGTCGGGCAGGCGGGGGGCGAAGCGGAGGGCGGCGTCGTGTTGGCGCATGCCGGCCAGTCCCGCCACCAGGGCGATCCAGGTCCCAGCGAGGGAAGCGACATGCAGTCCGTCGCGGGTGTTGCACTCGAGGTCGTCGAGGTCCATGAGGGCCGCCTCGGCCACGTAGTCGTAGGCCAGGTCGAGGTGGCCCACCTCGGCGGCGATCACCGCCTGGGAGCAGGCCGACAACGACGAGTCCCGCACGGTGAGGGGCTCGTAGTAGGCGAAGTTGGCGGCCTTCTGCTCGCGGGTGAAGGCATCGCCCCGCAGGTGCATGGCCAGCACCAGGTCGGCCTGCTTGACCACCTGCTTGCGGTAGAGGTCGAAGTAGGCGAAGTGCAGCAGCAGCGGGTACTGCTCCGGCCCCGTGGCGGCAAAGTCCCACACCTGGTGGGTGGTGAACCCGTCGGCTTGGGGGTGGACGGCGAGCTCGTCGTCGTATGGGAGGAATATCGTCCCTGCTGCCTCACGCCATGCGCCCACCTCCTCGTCGCGGATGCCGAGGCAGGCCGCCGTGTCGGGGAACCGCTCGGCTGCCGCGGCTGCTGCGCTGAGGTTCTGTGCGGCCATCAGGTTGGTGTAGACGTTGTTGTCGACTATCGCGCTGTACTCGTCGGGGCCGGTTACCCCGTCGATGCGAAAGCGGCCGTCGCTGCCGTAGTGGCCCAGGGAGGCCCACAGCCGTGCGGTCTGGGCCAGCAGCTCCAGGCCGAAGTCGCGCTGGAACTCGGCGTCGCAGCTGGCGTCGCCGTAGCGAACGACGGCATCGGCAATGTCGGCCCCCACGTGGAATGCGGCCGTGCCCGCCGGCCAGTAGCTCGAGCACTCGGCCCCGGTGATCGTCCGCCAGGGGAAGGCCGCGCCCTCCAGCCCGAGCACCGATGCCCGCTCGAGGGCGAGGGGCAGGGTGGCGTGCCGCCAGCGCAGAGCGTGCGCCGCTGCGGAGGGCAGCGTGTAGGTGAGCACCGGGAGGACGAAGCTCTCGGTGTCCCAGAAGGCATGCCCGTCGTATCCCGGCCCGGTCAGCCCCTTGGCCGGGATCGCCCGCCCCTCCGCCCGGGCGCCCGCCTGGAGCACGTGGAACAATGCGAAGCGCACGGCTTGTTGGATCTCGTCGTCGCCGTCGACCTCGACGTCGGCACGCTCCCAGAAGTCGTCGAGGAAACCGCGCTGCTCGGCGACCAGGCCCTCCCAGCCGCTCTGGCGGGCAGCGGTGAGCGCTGCGTCGACCTGGTCGCGCACAGCCTGCCGGCTCCGCACGCTGGACCATCCGTGGGTCACGAGCTTGACCAGGTGGAGGCGCTCGCCGGGCTGGAGCGTCACGGTCACGGTCACCCGGCCCAGGTCGTCGAAGCTCTCGGCCAGCACCTTGGTGGAGGCAGGCCCCTCGACGACGTGGTCCATCGCCGCTCCCAGCACGAGCCCGCTGCGCTCGGTGCGGTGGATCAGGGCCGCCCGAGCGCCGTCACAGAAGTGCTCCTCGGCGACCAGGGGCGACTCGAGCACCGCCGAGACTCGTGGGTCGCCGCTGGCCGGCGGCAGGGGCTCGTTGGCCACCAACTCGGACTGCACCACAAGGCGGACCGGCCTGTCCAGTGCCTCGACTTGGTAGTCGATGGCAGCCACGGCGCGCTGGACGAGGGAGACCAGGCGGGTCGAGGTCACCCGAACCGCGCGGTCGGCCGGCGAGGACCACTCCACCCGGCGGTGCAGGAGGCCCGAGCGCAGGTCCAAGACACGCTCGTGGCTGCGCAGCTGGCCGTAGCGGACGTCGAATGGCTCGTCGTCGACCAGGAGGCGGATCAGCTTGCCGTCGGTGACGTTGATCGCCGTCTGGCCGGACTCGGGGTAACCGTAGCCAGCCTCGGCATACGGCAGCGGGCGAAGCTCGTGGACCCCGTTCAGGTACGAGCCGGGCAGGCCGACCGGGGCCCCTTCGTCCAGGTTGCCCCGCCAGCCGATGTGGCCGTTGGAGAGGGCGAACACCGACTCGGTCTGGGCCAGCACATCGAGGTGGAGCTGCTGCTCGCGCAAGCACCAGGGCTCGACCGCGAAGGCGGGGTGCTGGATCAATCCATCGTCCCGGTCCCGGCATTGCCCCCAGTTATCCGGCCCCAACCCATGAGGCGAGTGTAGAGCGCTGCATTCAGCTCGAGCGGCTGCCGATCCGAAGGTGCGGCCTTCGCCCTGGCCGATTCCTGCTAGGAAGTTGCGCATGTCATCACAGCCTGCCACGCTTCGACGCTCCGCCGGGGCGTTCGGACTCCTGATCGCCGGAGCTGCCCTCGCTTCCTGCGGCTCGCCACAGCCGCACTTGCCCGTCGTGTCCTCAGCCTCACCGGGAACCACCGCGCCGCCGACTGGCACCGGAAAGACGCTCGAGTGCAGCTACACCCCGGTCAACGACCTCATGGGAACCAAGAACCCCGGGCTGCCACCCCAGCCCGGTCCCGGCCCCACCACGGCCACCTTCACCACCTCGGCGGGCACCTTCGTGGTCATGCTGGACGCATCCAAGGCCCCCTGTACGACGTCGTCCTTCCGGCACCTCGCGGAGGTTGGGTTCTTCGACAAGACCCACTGCCCGCGGCTGACCACCTCGGGCATCTACGTGCTCCAGTGCGGCGACCCGACAGGTACCGGAGCGGGCGGCCCCGGCTACACGATCCCCGACGAGAACCTGGCCGGGGCGACCTACCCCGCGGGGACGGTGGCCATGGCCAACACCGGGGCACCTCACAGCGGCGGGAGCCAGTTCTTCATCGTCTACAAGGACAGCATGCTGGCACCCAGCTACACACCGTTCGGCAAGGTGACCTCGGGCCTCTCGGTGATCAAGAGGGTGGCTGCGGGCGGTGCGCCCAACACCAACCCAGCAGGCGGCGGGCCTCCCAAGATCCCGGTGAACATCAGCACCGTCAAGATGTCCTGAGGTCGAGGGCGATCAGTGCCTTATCTCCGACTCTGACTCGTGTGGAGAGTCGACCGTGAGCCTCGCCGCGGCCCCGGCCACGTCCGCCGCCTTGGCCCCTATACCCGATCGAGGGCCGTGGGGACTCGGGTCGTGCGGCGCTCGGCGCTTCG
>JBOGGU010000024.1:0-21238 GCA_050744085.1 Acidimicrobiales bacterium | reverse complement strand
GCCAACGGCAAGGCGGCCAACGGCAAGGGCGGAGCTAACCGTTCTGTGCCTCCCAAGGTCTGAACCCCGTGATCGTTGACGCACTCGCGGGCCGTCGCGTGGTGGTGACCGGCGCGACCGGCTTCCTGGGCACCGCGCTCGTCGAGCGGCTCCTCCGGTCAGTCCCCGGTTGCGAGGTGGCGGTCCTGGTGCGTCCGGGCCGGCGGAGCAGCGCGGCCGAGCGCACCCGCCGGGAGATCCTGCGAAACGACTGCTTGGACCGCTTGCGCCGGGAGCTGGGCGACCGCTTCGACGCGGAGGTCCAGCGCCGCTTGTTCGTCATGGCGGGCGACGTCGGGACAGACGGCCTGGGCCTGTCCGGCGCCGACGCCGAGGTGCTGGCCGGGGCCGACGTGGTGGTTCACGCTGCGGCCAGCGTGAGCTTCGACGCCCCCCTGGACACAGCGGTCGAGGTCAACCTGCTCGGCCCCTCGCGGGTGGCCGGCGTCCTGGCCGCGGCCCAGGCCGACAGCGGGGGAGGACCGGCACACCTGATAGCGGTCTCGACGGCCTACGTCGCCGGCACCAGGCGCGGGGACGCCCCTGAGGCCATCCTCCCCGAGACGCCCTTCGCCGCCGAAGTGGACTGGCGTGCCGAGGTGGCGGCGGCCCGGCGGGCCCGCGCGGACCTCGACTCGGACAGCCGCAGCCCGGAGCGCCTGAGCTCATTTCACAAGGCCGCCAGGGCAGAGCTGGGCGCAGCCGGGGTGCCCCTCCTCGCGGCGCGGGCTGAGCGGGAGCGCAGCGACTGGGTCCGCCAGGGACTGATCGAAGCCGGGCGCTCCAGGGCCGCCTCGCTGGGCTGGCCCGATGCATATGCCTACACCAAGGCGCTGGGGGAGAGGGCCCTCCTCGAGAACCGGGGCGAGGTCCCGGTCACGTTCGTGCGCCCCTCGATCATCGAGTCGAGCCTGTCCGAGCCCCGGCCAGGGTGGATCAGGGGCTTCCGCATGGCCGAGCCGATCATCATCTCCTACGCCAAAGGCCTGCTCGCCCAGTTCCCTGGTGTCCCGGAGGGTGTGCTCGACGTGATCCCGGTAGACCTGGTGGTCGCCGCGATCATCGCAGTTGCTGCCAAAGGGCCCGATCCCGCCGGCCCGTCCGTCTACCAGGTTGCCTCCGGTGCCCGGAACCCACTGCGCTACGACCAGCTGGTGGACCTGGTCCAGTCCTGGTTCGGCGAGCACCCCCTCTTCGACACCCTGGGCCAGCCGATAGCGGTCCCCGACTGGTCGTTCCCCCGCCGTGGGGCGGTCCAGCGCCAGCTGACCCGGGCGACCAGGGGCCTCGCCGCGGCGGAGCGGGTGGTCGCGGCCCTGCCGATCCGCGGCCCCATGGCCCAGCTCTCCCCTCGCCTGGAGGAGCGCCGCACCGAGGGAGAGCGGGCCCTCGACTACGTTAAGCTCTACGGCAGCTACGCCGAGACAGAGGCATCCTTCAAGGTGGACCGCCTGCTGGCCCTGCACGACAGCCTCGACCCGGCTGATCGCGCCACCTTCGACTTCGACCCGGCGCTCATCGACTGGCCTGCCTACGTGCACGGGGTCCACCTGCCGTCGGTGGTCACCCACGCCAGGGTGCGCACCACCGCCGGGCCGAGGACCGGCCAGTCCAGGGAGGAACGCGGCCGCAAGGCTGTGCTCTCGCCCGAGCGCCACTTGGCGGTGTTCGACCTGGAGAACACCCTCGTCGCCTCCAACGTGGTTGAGGCCTTCGCCTGGCTCGCCACCCGCCACCTCGGAGTGGCCGAGCGCTGCCGGGTGGCAGTGCGCCTGATCAGCCAGGGGCCTTCATTTCTTGCGCTGGACCGCCGGGACCGGGTGGACTTCCTGCGGTCCTTCTACCGCCGATACGAAGGGGCGCCCGCAGAGCAGGTTCGCCGGGACGCCTGGGAGCTGACCAGCTCGCTGATGCTGGTCCGGGCCTTCCCGGCGGGAATCGCCAGGGTCCGCCGGCACCGGGCGCTGGGGCACCGTACCCTGCTGATCACCGGGGCCCTGGACTTCTTGATCGCCCCGCTGGCCCCGCTGTTCGACGACGTGCTGTGCGCGCGGATGGGGGAGCGCGACGGGCTGCTCACCGGCGAGATGGTGGAGATGGCACCGACCGGAGAGGCCCGCGCCCTGGCGATGGGCGACTACGCCTCGGCGCGGGGGCTTTCCATGGCCGAGTCGGTGGCCTACGCCGACTCGGCAAGCGACCTGCCGATGCTGGAGGCGGTGGGCTTCCCGGTGGCGGTCAACTCCGAGCCCAAGCTGGCCACGATCGCCCGCAAGCGGGGCTGGCACACCGAGTCCTGGTCCCGAGCCCCGGGCGGCCCCAGGCCCCTGCTGCCCTTCGGGCCGATGGACGAGCGCTTCAGGCAGTCCGGGCTTCTCGCAGCCCTGCCGAGCCGGTCCAGTTGAGCCGGTCCAGTCGAGCCGGTCCAGTCGAGCCGGTCCCGTTGAGCCGGTCCAGTTGAGCCGGACTGGCCGAGCATGAAAGCCCTGCTCTTCGAGCACAACAACCCCCGCTATGCCGCCGCTCGGGTGGTGTCGAGCGTCGTTCACGGCAAGGGCGTGGGTGTCGGCCCGCTGCGCCTCGTCGAGATGGACACACCTCAGCTGCCCGGCCCCGACTGGCAGGTGGTCCGCCCGGCGCTCGCAGGGATCTGCGGGTCTGACCTCGCCACCCTCGACAGCCGGAGCTCGCGCTACTTCGAGGCGCTGGTGAGCTTCCCCTTCGTGCCTGGCCACGAGGTCGTGGGCCATCTCGCCGATGCCACCCGGGTGGTCGTGGAGGCGGTGCTCGGGTGCGCCACCCGCGACATAAGCCCCCCCTGCCCGGCCTGTACTGTCGGCGACGTGGGGGCCTGCACGCAAGTCGCCTTCGGGCACCTACGCCCCGGCTTGCAGACCGGCTACTGCGTGGACACCGGAGGCGCGTGGTCAGGGGCTTTAGTAGCCCACGACAGCCAGATCCACCCGGTCCCCGAAGCCTTCAGCAACGAGGACGCGGTGATGGTCGAGCCGTCGGCGTGCGCCATCCATGCGGCGCTCTCGGCCAGGGTGGCCGACGGCGACACAGTCGTGGTGCTGGGGGCCGGGACGCTCGGGCTGTGCATTGTCGCAGCCCTGCGCCGCCTGTGCCTGCCCGGCACCCTCGTCTCGGTGGCAAAGCACCCCACCCAGCGCCGGCTGGCGTCAGAGCTCGGCGCAGATGTGGTGGTGGAGCCCGGCGAGCTGCGCCGGGCCGTGCGCCGCATCACCCGCTCCCTGGCTGTCGGCCCGGCCCACGGGAAAGGCCGGCTCACCGGAGGTGCCGACGTGGTGCTCGACTGTGTCGGCTCAGCCGACGCCATCGCCGACTCACTGGCGGTTGTACGCCCTCGGGGCCGGGTGGTCCTGGTGGGCATGCCCGGCAAGGTGCGTGTCGACCTCGCTCCCCTCTGGCAGCGCGAGGTCGCCTTGGTGGGCGCCTATGCCTACGGACGCGAGGTGCTGGCCCCGCCGGCAGGCGCCCGGCGAACATTCGACCTGGCCTTCGATTTGGTGCGAGACGCCGGGCTCGGGCGGCTGGTGAGTGCCCGCTACCCGCTGGAGCGCTTCGAAGAGGCGGTGGCCCACGCCGCGGCGGCCGGCCGGCGCGGTAGCGTCAAGGTCGTGTTCGACCTGGAGGCTGGCTCCCGCAAGTCCATCGTCCGGAGGGGGCTGTGAGTTCGGGGCGGCCCGGCTTCGTGCTGGAGGTCGACCGCTCGACCCCACCCACGATGTTCTGGCACGGCGAGGGCTTCCGCATGGAGCGCCTTCCCGCCGGATCCCGGGTGGTCTACCCACCCGAGCCGCTGGCGGCCCTGACCGACCCCGACGCGGCCATCGCCCATGCCCTGGCGCACCCGGTCGGCGACAGTGCTCCCCTCGCCGACCTCTTGCGGGCGGGGATGCGCCTCACCATCGCCTTCGACGACGTCTCCCTTCCGCTGCCCCCGATGCGCCAACCTGACAACCGCCAGCGGGTGATCGAGGCAGTACTGGAGCTGGCCGCGGCCGCCGGCGTCGATGACGTGGTGTTGGTTGCGGCGCTGGGGCTGCACCGGCGGATGACCGAGGTGGAGCTTCGCCACGCCCTGGGCAACCGGGTCTACGACGCCTTTGCCCCTTCGGGACGGCTCACCCAGCACGACGCCGAGGACCCCGACAACCTGTTGTACCTCGGCGCCACCGATCTGGGCGAGGAGGTGGAGCTCAACAAGCGGGCCGCCACCAGCGACCTCCTCGTCTACGTGAACATCAACCTGGTGGCCATGGACGGCGGGCACAAGAGCACGGCGACGGGCCTGACCAGCTACCGCAGCCTGCGCCACCACCACAACGTGCGGACCTGGCAGCACAGCCGCTCGTTCATGGACCAGCACCACTCCGAGCAACACTCCTCCTGCTGGAGGATAGGCCGCTACATGGCCTCCTCCGGGGTGAAGGTCTTCCAGGTCGAGACCACCTTGAACAACGACACCTTCCCTTCGCAGTTCAACTTCCTCCAGCGCCGGGAGTGGGAGTGGTCGGCACGTGACCGAGCCTCCTACCTCGCGGTCTCGGGTGCCCTGGACCGCACGCCCGACCGGCTCGCCCGCTCGATATTCCACTCGATACGCTCGCCGCACTCGATGTCCAGCGTGCAGGCCGGCGAGGTGGAGGCAGTGCACGCCCTCACGACCGAGCACGTCTACAAGGCCCACTTGGTGCCGGTCGAAGGCCAGACCGACATCTTGACCATGGGCCTGCCGTACGTGGGGCCGTACAACGTGAACTCGATAATGAACCCGATCCTGGTGATGTGCCTGGGCCTGGGGTACTTCTTCAACATGTACCGGGGCAAGCCCCTGGTGCGCCCTGGAGGCGTGCTGATAATGAGCCACCCCACGCCGTGGGCCTTCAACCCGGTGCACCACCCCAGCTACATCGACTTCTTCGAGCAGGTCCTCACCGAGACGACCGACCCGGTCGAGCTCGAGGCCAAGTACGAGGAGTCCTTTGCCACCGACCCGTGGTACATCCACCTCTACCGGACCTCCAACGCTTACCACGGTGTCCACCCGTTCTACATGTGGTACTGCGGGGCGCACGCCTTGGAACACCTGGGCGGGGTGATCGTGGTTGGCGGGAACCGCCGTGCCGTGCGCAGGCTCGGGTTCAAGCCGGCGAGCACCCTCGCAGACGCCCTGGAGATTGCCAGCGACATCGTCGGCCGCGACCCGTCGATAACGCACTTCCATGCCCCACCGCTCCTCTTGGCGGACGTGACTTGACCAAGGAATATGGCTGGGTGCCCCGCACCTCCCTCTCCCTCTCCCACTCACGAACCCCGCTCCCCCTGCCCAGCCTGACCGGACGCTTTCCATGGTCAGCCCCCGACTGGCCGACGACGCTGGAGCGCCCGGTGGCCCACAAGGTGGGCGTGGACTACGACCCCGCCTGGGCCCGCCGCTACGGGGTCCGCCTGGTGCGAGCCCTGCTGCTGGAGAACCTGACCCGCCCGGCCCTGCGGATCCTGGCGGACCCCACCGTGGCCGGGCTCGACCGTCTGGACGGCGTCGACGGCCCGGCGGTGTTCGCCTCCAACCACGCCAGCCACCTGGACACCCCTCTGATCCTCACCAGCCTGCCCGCTCGGCTGCGGCACCGCACCGTGGTGTCTGCCGGAGCGGACTATTTCTTCGACCGGCCCTGGAAGGCCAAGGTTTCCGCCGGGCTGATCGGGGCCATCCCCACCGAGCGCCAGCGGGTCAACCGCCGCTCCATGGACCTGGCGGCCGAGCTGCTCGGCGAGGGATGGAACCTGGTGTTCTTCCCCGAGGGCGGGCGAAGCCCCGATGGCTGGGCCCGTGCCTTTGGAGACGCCGCCGCCCACCTCGCTCGGCGGGCAGGCGTCCCACTGGTCCCGGTGCACGTGGAGGGGACGGGCGAGCTGCTGGGCAAGCGCCGTCCCGGCCTGCGCAGGGGGGCTACCAAGGTGACGTTCGGCCGTCCGATCCAACCCGGCGCGCTCTCCACCCGAAAGCTGGGCGAGGCGTTGGAATCCGCCGTCGACGAGCTGGCGGACGAGGCGGCGACCGACTGGTGGTCAGCCCGTCTGAGGGCAGGAGCTGGTCAGAGCCCGGCGACCAGAGGCCCCGAGGGGGCTTCGTGGCGCCGGGCCTGGGCGCTCGGGGCTGGTGCCTCGGAGCGGGGCCGCCGCTCTGCGGCCGACTGGCCCAAGCGCTGAGGGGGGCCGCCGCAGCGAACTTGGCAGGATAATGAACGCTCAGCGTTCATTATCCTGCCAAGTTCAGGGCGACCACGGCCAAACCTGGTCTTGTAGGGTCTGTTTCCATGGACGGCGGCCCAGTGGGAGATGGCTCAGCGGGAGAATGAGCGTGACGCGGGACCGCTCGGGGCCCGCTGTGCGTGGGTGGGCACGGAGGGTGACTCGCATGGCGCCCAATTTTTCAATCCCAATGGCTTCAGGGGGATTCGGCTGACGGTGTCGCCAGGAGCGCTCTGGCCATCGGGCGAAGCACCTCGCGTGCCGCCTGGTTGGCCCGCTCGTGATCCGAGCCGCCGTCGTCGGGGACGAGCTTCGCAGCGGCCGCCACGAGGGCGGGGTGCTTGCCGTCCGCAGTCTCGATGAGCCTGCTGGTCAGGGCCAGCACCAAGGCCCCGAGGTGGGCGTCCTCAGCGTTGACCAGCTTCGCTGCGACCGCCCGGCGCAGGGCGGGGACCGCGAGCGCGGCGATGGCCGCCACCAGAGTCGTGGCAGCGCCCACCACGAAGGCCCGCGAGTAGCCAGCGGTGAGCGCCACGGCCATGGCCGAGTGGCTGTGGTTGGAGTGGGCGAGGAGGGAGGTGGTGCGGTCGACGGCCACCGTGGCGATGGCTGCCAAGCCGATCGAGCCGCCCACCTGTCGTGACGTGTTGAGCAGTGCAGAGGCCAGGCCAGATTGGGAGGGGCTCACCCCGGAGGTGCTGGCAGTGGCCAGGGGGGTGAAGCAAAGGCCGATCCCCAGGGTCATGAGCATCCCTGGGCCCAGCAGGTTGCCCACGAAGGTGCTGGTGGCGGTGAAATGAGACAGCCAGTAGAAGCCGCCTGCCGAGATCACCAGGCCCACGACGAGCAGCGGCCTCGGCCCGATCCGGTCCACCACGCGTGCGCTGAACTGGGAGCCGAAGGCGATGGCCGCCACGAAAGGGAGGAACAACAGGCCAGTCTTGAGGGCGTCGTAGCCGAGGACGTTTTGCATGAATAGGGACTCGAAGTAGAACGAGACCAAGAACCCGACCCCGAGGATCAGCATCACCACGTTGGCCGAGGAGACCGTGCGCAATCGGAAGATGCTGAGTGGCACCAGGGGCGACTCGGCGAAGCGGGCCTCGATGACCAGGAACGCCACCAGGAGCGCGACCGCCCCGACGAGGAGCCCGATGGTCCGGCCCGATGACCAGCCGTTCGAGCTGGTCTGGACGATGCCGTAGACCAGCAGGGCCATCCCGCCCGTGACGGTGATTGCGCCGGGCAGGTCCAGGCTACGGCTGCCGAGGTTCCTTCGACCCTCCGAGAGGAAGGCGATGGCGCCAAGGGTGACCACGACGCCTATCGGCACGTTGATGAATAGGATCCACCTCCAGGACAGGTACTGGGTGAGGATGCCGCCGAACAGTGCCCCAGCGGCTGCGCCACCGCCCGCCACCGCGCTCCAGATGCCCAGCGCCCTGGATCGGGCCGGGCCCTCAGGGAAGGTGGTGATGAGCAGGGTGAGCGTCGCCGGGGAGAGCACCGCTCCGCCCAGGCCCTGCGCGGCCCGAGCCGCAGTGAGCATGGCCGTGCCCTGCGAGAAGCCTCCGACGATGCTCGCCAGGGTGAACAGGCTGAGCCCGAGGATGAAGATCTTCCGCCGTCCGTACAGGTCGGCGGCCCGCCCGCCGAGCATCAAGAAGCCGGCAAAGGTGAGGGCGTAGGCGTTGACCACCCATTGAAGCCCGCCGGGGGTGAAGTGCAGGTCGCGCTGGATCGACGGCAGGGCGACATTCACTATCGACACGTCCAGGATCACCATGAACTGGGCCACGCAGGCCAGGGCCAGGATGACCCCGTTGCGGGTGTGGTTGCGCGAGGCCGCGCCCCTGTTGGCCCGAGCCAGCCCGGAAGCGACGACGCTCATCCGGCCGCGCTCTCGGCCTCGCCGCGCCTGGGAGCGTTTGTCGAAGCGCCCCTCGCCCGTGCGAGCAGGTCCCTGGTCGCGAGGGCGCAGTAGGTGGCCAGGGACCCGGCGCCGACGAGGATCAAGGCGCCCCCCACGGCCAGGTCGTCGAGTGTCGCCCTGCCCCAGTGGGCGCCAATGGGCTGGTAGCTGAGGCCGAAGGGGGCGACGAACAGCCACACTCCGGCGAGGGTGAGCAGGCAGAGGATGCCAATGACTAAGCGGTTCGGCTTCACGAGTAGCTCCTCGGGGTCAGGCGGGCCCCGGCGCCGGGCGCTGGGCCAGTTTGGTGGTTGCCGCTCTCGGGCTCTGTCTCAGGCTCTCCTGAGTGCTGGCCGTGCTGGCCGTGCTGGCCTCCCGAGTCGAGATCAGTGAGCAGGGCCTGGACCAGCGGGGCGAGAAGCTCCCGCAGGTCTGGCGAGGTGGGGGAGCCGGTTGGCTGGCCACCGGGGCCGCCGGGGCCGCCGGGGCTACCGGGGCCACCGGGGCCACCGCCGGGGCCAGGGCCGCCGTGGCCGGGGCCGCCGGGGCCAGGCACAGGGCCGCCTTGGAGCGGGCCCTGTCCTTGGCCAGCGGCGACTGCAGCCCGCTCTGCCAGGGTCGCTGCCTTGGCCGCTGCCGCTGCCGCTCGGGCCGTAGCCTTGCGTTCCCGCCTCTCGTCCCGGCTGGGGGGCGAGGCGAGCGCTCCTCTCTGCCTCAGCTCCGCCCGGATGCTCACCAGGGACGCAGCCAGGCCCACCAGGGCCAGTGCCACCACTGCCACCCCGGTCCAGAAGTCGACCTCGGTGGGGTGGTTCCACGCCGCGCCGGCCTTGCGGTAGCCGAGGGCAAACGGCGCCACCATGAGCCAGCCGCCGGCGAGGGCGGCCGCGATGCTTGCGACGATGGTCACTGTTCGCTTTGACATAGATGCCGGCTCCCTTGCTCCGTGTCGAGGGTGTTCCACCGTTGTCCAGTTCGGGTGCTACTATAGCAGAGTCCGTTGCTATCGCAGGGAGCTTATATGGATCAGGAGGCTGATACTGCCGAACCCCAGCCCGTGCGGCTGCCGGACAACTTTCCCTGCCCGCTTGGGTTCCTGCTGGCCAAGACCCACGTCGGCCTGCGAGCCATAGTAGACGCCGAGCTTGCCCCCTACGGACTGACAGTCGTGCAGTTCAGCCTCCTCAACATCCTGGCTGCCGAACCAGGGAAGTCGTCGGCCGAACTGGCGCGGGCGGGCTGCGTGAGCCCCCAGAGCGTGGCGCCGCAGGTGAGCCGTCTGGAGGCCGACGGCTACCTGGAGCGGCGTTCGCACCCGCTCCACCGGCGGGTCATCGAGTGCCGGATCACAGCCAAGGGCGCTGAGGTGCTGGAGCGGGTGCGCCCGGTCGTGGCTCGGCTCGAGTCGGAGTGGATCCTTGCCGAGCTGTCCCCCGAGGAGCTCAAGGTCCTGGAAGAGCTCCTCTACAGGTTGTTGAACCGGTTGCGCTCCACGGCTACGACTGCTGACAACCGGCTCTGCTGACAACCGGCTCGGCCCTGGGAGCGTGTTATGTTCAGCGCCCTGGCGCCGGAGGGCCTTCGGAGGCGGCCACGTAGGGCGGTGTCGAGGGCTGGGGTGCCCCGGGCGTCGGGGTTTCGGCCAGTGGCGGTTGGGTTTCGGCCAGTGGCCGTTGGGTTTCGGCCAGTGGCCGTTGGGGCCCTATGGCCGGCAATTCGACCCGAAACGTGGCCCCTTCTCCCGGAACGCTCGCCACCGTGACGGTCCCGGCGTGGGCCTCTGCGATGGCGGCGACGATGGACAGGCCCAGGCCGGTCCCGGCGCCGCGGGCGCTCCGGCTGCGTGCGGAGTCCGCCCGGTAGAAGCGCTCGAAGGCTTTCGCAGCGTGCTCTGGTGCCAGGCCTGGACCGCGGTCGGCCACCTCCAGCACCGCCCGGCCCGCCCCAGCCGCCGCCCCCGCCCCAGCCGCCGCCCCACCCGCCGCCCCCGCCCCGCTCGCCGCCCCCGCCCCGTCAGCGGCCGCCGTTCGGGCTGTCTCCACCCAAACGGACACCGCCACCGCTGTCCCCGGGGGAGTGTGGTGCCGGGTGTTGGCCAAGAGGTTGGCAACGACCTGGCGAAGGCGGGCTTCGTCGCCCAGCACTGACACAGGTGTCGTGCCCGGCGTGATCAGCTCGATCGGCCTGTCCGGCTCGACTGCTCGGGCATCGGCGACTGCGTCGGCCGCCATGGCCACCAGGTCCACCTCGGAGCGCTCCAGCGGGCGCCGCTGGTCGAGGCGCGCCAGCAGCAGGAGGTCCTCCACAAGCACCCCCATCCTTGTGGACTCCTCCTCGATCCGGCGCATGGCCACCCTCAGGTCGTCAGGACGCTCCCACGCGCCCCTGCGGAACAGCTCGGCATACCCCCTTATCGAGGTGAGCGGGGTGCGCAGCTCGTGGGAGGCGTCGGCGGCGAAGCGGCGCAGTCGCTCCTCGGACGCCTCTCTGGCCCCGAAGGCCGCCTCGATCTGGCCCAGCATCGTGTTCAGCGCTAGCCCAAGGCGGCCGACCTCGGTATCGGGGTCGTCGCGCTCCACCCTGCGGGACAGGTCCCCTGCGGCAATCGCCCCGGCGGTCTCGCCGATCCGGTCGAGCGGGCGCAGGCCGAGATGGACCAGCCAGCGCCCGACCAGCCCTATCAGGACCAACACGGCCAAGCTGACGAGGGCCTCGATCAGCTCCAGTCGAGCGAGGGTGGAACGAACACTCCCCAGCGACGCACCGACCACCAGGGTCGACCCGTCGGACAATGGGTCGACTCGCAAGCGCCAAGAGGCCGAGTTGGACTGCACTGCCGGCACCGTGAGCAGGGCTGGCTCGCCTGCTCCAATCCCGGAGGTCACCTCGGGAGGGGAAGGGACCGCCTGCCCGGTCGGGTGGAGGATGCCATGCGGGATCAGCTGGCCCGAAGAGGAGATCACCGCGGCGTAAGTGTCTCCCAGGATGCCGTAGACCTGCTGCTTGGCGCGCTGATCGTAGGCCCCGCCGTTCGCAACCACGCGAGCCACCGACGGCTCGGCGCTGACCAGGCTCTGGTCCACCCGGCTCACCAGGTACGAATGCAGCGCTGTCGCTGCGGCCACGTCGGATGCCACGAGGCCCACCGCGACCAGCACCAACACGCTGGCAAGCAAGCGAGCCCGCAGGGAGAGCCGCTCCCAGCCCAGCCGGACGGCGCCGGCTCGGGCTCGCAGGCCAGGCACCAGCCTCATCGCTCTACTGGCAGGCGAAGGCTGTAGCCGATCCCGCGTAGGGTGTGGATCAACGGGGTGCGGCCGGTGTCGAGCTTCTTTCTCAGGTAGCTGACGTAGGTCTCGACCACGTTGGGGTCCCCGCCGAAGTCGTACTGCCAGACGTGGTCGAGGATCTGGGACTTGGACACCACTCGGCGGGCGTTCTCCAGCAAGTAGTGGAGCAGGCGGAACTCGGTGGCAGTGAGGGAGATCGCCTCGCCGTCGCGCCACACCTCGTAGGTCTCTTCGTCCATCTCGAGGTCTGCGAAGCGCAGCTTGGCCGCGCCCGGCCCGTCCTGGCCCGTCCTGCGCAGCACCGCCCTGACCCGGGCGGTCAGCTCTTCGAGGCTGAACGGCTTGGTCACGTAGTCGTCGCCGCCGAGGTGCAAGCCACCAACCTTGTCTTCGGTGGCGTCCCTGGCGGTGAGGAACACGACCGGCAGGGCCAGCCCGTCAGCACGGAGACGGCGGACCACCTCGAAGCCGTCCAGGTCGGGGAGCATGACGTCCAGCACGACCAGGACGGGGTGGCGGTCGGCCACCCGAGCGAGGGCCTCACGCCCGGTGCCGGCCACGTCCACGGTGAATCCCTCGTAGCGTAGGGCCGTGGCGACCAGCTCGGTGATCGTGGGCTCGTCGTCCACGACCAGGAGCCGTGGCCCGCTGGCGCCTCCCGGCGCCTCGATGCCGGGGCTCATGCCTGTCCTGGCCGCCGCATCGCCGGAGCGTCCCTTCGGCCGGAAGGACCCCCCGGAGGGACTGTTTCCGGGGGGAGCCTGCCGGCGTGGACGGTCAGCGTCGCGAGAAGGGGGGCTCGCTGCGCTTCCGTCACGTCCCATCTTCGCCCCCGAACCTGGGAGAGGCCTGAGAGCATCCTGGGAAAGGGCGTAGAGTGTAAGAGGGCCTCTGGGCACCGATGGGCAGCCAGGGTTGTATGGCTGGCCGACGGTGACCAACGCCAGCCGTCCAGACAGGAGACAATGGAGCCATGCCGATGCGGGAAGAGTGCAAGCACTTCCAGAGTAGGACCTACGCATCAGGCGAGACTGCACGGTTCTGCGTCCTCGACCTGGCTCCGGAGGCGCCTTGGCGCTGCCCGGCCAACTGCGCCTCTTACGCCCGTAGGGTCGCAGATGTCGGGTGGTCGCACGGCAAGCTGGTCGAGCCAGCGCTGGAGGAGGAGCCTGAGGCGCCTGGAGTGGACATTGCGGCCCTTCTGGACGCAGCCGAGAACATCGTCAACTCCATTGGCCCTGAGGCGGTGCGCGAGGCCCAGATGGAGCGCCAGGCCCAGGAGCGCCAGGCCTCACGCACCAAGTCGGCCCCCTGGTGGAGGCGCCTGAGGGGCCGCATCCACCGGCGACACTAGGCCGCTCGCCCCGGCTCGATCCTGGGTCAGGCGCACTAAGCTGGCAGTTCGGCCGGTGCCATGCCGTCCGCGCCACGCAGCCCAACACACGCAGCGAGAGGATCCGCCCACGCCCAGCGCCTTTACTCCAAATGCCGCCGCCGCGCTACCGGGACCGGACTGGCTCACGGAGTCCCGCCGGGCGGCACAGAGGCGCTTCGCTGCACTGGCATTGCCGTCGGAGTCCGAGGAGGTGTGGCGCTACAGCCGCATAGACGAGCTGGACCTGGACGCCTACGCTCCCGCGACGGTTGCCCCCGGTGGTTCTGTTGCTGCGGTTCCCTCCCAGGTAAAGCGTCTCCTTGACGTGCTCGGGCCCCGATCCGGGCTGGCCGTGGCCTACGACGGTTTCCCGGTGCACGTCGAGCTGGGCCCGGACGCCGCATCCAAGGGGGTTGAGCTGGGGTGGCTCAGCCAGTCTGGCGATGGGGCCAACCTGCTCGGGTCTGTCGCTGGTTCGCCCGACGCACTTGTGGAGCTGGCCAATGCCTTCTTACCCGACGCCGCCCTGGTGAGGGTGCCATCCAAGGTGTCCCTGGCGGCTCCGTTGGTGTTGGTGCACTGGGTCAGCACGACTGGCTTGGCGACGTTCCCACGAACGGTCGTGAGGATCGGTGACGGGGTCCAGGCCGGTGTGGTGGAGGTCGTGGCGTCGGAGGATGTGGCCGCCCTGGTGGTGCCGGTCGTCGAGCTGGATGTCGGTGACGACGCCGAGCTCGGCTACGTGGGAGTCCAGGAGCTGGGTCCGCGGGTGTGGCAGGTTGCCTACCAGGCGAGCCGGGTGGGCCGCTACGGGCACCTGCGCTCGTTCAGCGTCGGGCTCGGCGGCTACTACGCCCGCCTGCGGACCGACTCCCGCCTGGCGGGTCATGGCGGTACGTCGGACCTGATGGCGGCGTACTTCGGGGAACGTGAGCAGATGCACGACTTCCGGACCATGCAGGACCACGATGCCCCCAAGACGACAAGCGACCTGCTCTTCAAAGGGGCAGTGGCGGGCGAGTCCCGCTCGGTCTACAGCGGCCTGATCCGGGTGCGGCGAGGGGCGGTGGGGACCAATGCCTTCCAGACCAACCGCAACCTTGTGTTGTCCGAGGGTGCTCACGCCGATTCCGTCCCCAACCTGGACATCGCCGAGAACGACGTCCGCTGCAGCCACGCCTCCGCGGTCGGCCCGATCGACGAGGACCAGCGCTACTACCTGGAGAGCCGGGGGATCCCGCCAGAGGTTGCCGACCGCTTGATTGTGCTCGGGTTCTTCGACGACATAATCGCCCGTGCGCCCGTGAGGGGACTGGCCTCCTACCTGCGGGACGCTGTAGCGGCGAAGCTCCCCGCCGGCGCATTCTCGGCGGCCGGCGTGGCCGGAGCCGGCGTGGCGGGAGCCGGCGTGGCCGGGGCCGGGGCCAGCGTGGCCGGGGCCTGATGGGCGACCAGGTGAGGCTCTGTGGGGCCGACGAGATCGGACCGGGAGAGGCGAGACGTTTCGATGTCGGGGAGCACCGGATCGCCCTGGTGCGCATCGGCGACGACTACTATGCGATAGGGGACCGTTGCAGCCACGCCAACTACTCCCTTGCGGAGGGCGAGGTCTACGCCGAGGATCTCGAGATCGAATGCTGGAAGCACGGCAGCACGTTCTCGCTCGAGACCGGCGAGCCGGTCACCCTCCCCGCCACGCTGCCAGTCCCGGTGTACAGGGTGGAGGTGTGCGACGGCGACGTGGTGGTGATCGTGACATGAGCACGCTCCGCATCGCGGGCCTGTGGGCCGGGGTGGCGGGCCGACCCGGGGCGGGTCGGTCGGCGAACGACGGCACCGACATCCTCAAGGGGGTTGACCTGGAGGTGAGCAGCGGGGAGGTGCATGCCCTCATGGGCCCCAACGGGTCCGGCAAGAGCACGCTCTCACACGTCCTGATGGGGCGCCCTGGCTACGAGGTCACCGCAGGCAGCGTCACCCTCGACGGGGCGGAGCTGTTGGGCATGCCGACATGGGAGCGGGCCAGGGCAGGGCTGTTCCTTGCCCTGCAGTACCCGATCGAGGTCCCCGGGGTGAGCCTGGGCGAGGCCCTCACCGAGGCCCTGCGCGCTGCAGGGCGCTACGCCGACGCAACCGCAGTGGCGGAGGCAGCAGCTGTGGAGGCCGGCAGGATCGGCTTCGACCAACGATTCCTGGCCCGACCCCTCAACGTGGACCTCTCCGGTGGAGAGAAGAAGCGGAACGAGACCCTCCAGCTGGGAGTGCTCCGTCCCCGCATCGCCGTGCTCGACGAGATCGACTCCGGCTTAGACGTGGACGCGCTGCGAGCGGTCGCCCGTCGGGTCGAGGCCGCCACCACGGAGTTCGGGCTGGGTGTGCTGGCCATCACCCACTACAGCCGGCTGTTGGGCGAGCTGCGCCCGGACGCGGTCCACGTGATGTCCGAGGGCCGGATCGCCCGCTCTGGCGGGCCCGAGCTTGCCGAGGAGCTGGAGCTCACGGGCTACTCCGGCTACGAGACCTAACCCGAGACGGAGCGGCGGCCTCAGTCGGCCTTGATGGTGATGGCTTGGGTGGGACAGGCCATGGCTGCCTCCTCGACGGCCTCGCGCAGGCTCTCTGGCGGATGCTCATCGAGGAGGTAGAGATAGCCGTCGTCTCGGACCTCGAACACCTCAGGGGCGACCCCCATGCAGATGGCGTTGCCCTGGCAGGCGTCGAAGTCGACCACAACCCTCATGCGCCACAACCCCCTCAGGCGACTAGCCGGCCGCCTGGTCCAAGCCCTGGGCCAGCGCGTTCCACGACAAAGTAGCGCACTTGATCCTCACTGGGAACTGGACGACCCCCTGGAGCGCGGCCAGCTCGCCAAGGTCGCGCAGTGCGTCCTCTCCGCTGGGCGGTGGCCCGCCATCGGCACCGGCATCGGCACCGGACTCGCCCTCCTCGCTGCCGTCGAGGTTCGCTTCGTGGATCGACATCATCGACTTGAAGGTGCGGATCAGCCCCCTCGCCTCTGCCACTGTCTTGCCCTTCACTGAAGCGGACATCAACGAGGCCGAGGATTGGCTGATCGAGCAGCCCTGGCCACCCACCTTCACGTCGGCCACGGTACCGTCCTCGATGTCCAGGTAAAGGACCACCTCGTCGCCGCACAGCGGGTTGAACCCCTCCACCCGGACCGCGGGCGGGGCTTCCAGCGAACCTCGGTTGCGGGGGTTGCGGTAGTGGTCCAGGATGATCTCCCGGTAGAGGTCCTCAAGACCCGGCATCGGGCCTTCTTCGAAAGTTCAGGATTCGACCGATCCTAGCTGGCACGACGCCGGTAATCATCGGGAGAACAGCTTCCCGGCTTCGACCAGCGCCTCCGAGAGGGCGTCCACGTCGGCTTCGTCGTTGTACACGTAGAACGACGCACGCGCCGTGGCGCTGACGCCCAGGCGGC
Organism: Acidimicrobiales bacterium; assembly: GCA_050744085.1. Lineage (GTDB taxonomy): Bacteria > Actinomycetota > Acidimicrobiia > Acidimicrobiales > JAJPHD01 > JAVKSL01. Next base: position 4,895 of record JBOGGU010000024.1, on the reverse strand, counting down.
GCATCAGCGGCTTGGCACAGTGGTGCCCGGCCCTCACGCATACCCCGGACTGGTCGAGGACCTGCGAAAGGTCATGCGCGTGGATGTCGCGATATGCCATCGAGATCACGGCGCCCCTCCTGGACACGTCGTCTGGGCCGAAGATAACCAGGTCGTCGCCGTGGCGTTCGCGCAGCGCCGCGAGCGCGTAGGTGGTCAGGGCCACCTCGTGGGCCCGCACCGCTTCGAGGTCCAGGGCGACGAGGTAGTCGATGGCCGCGCCCAGGCCGACCGCCTCGGCGATCGGGGGCGTGCCGGCCTCGAACTTCCACGGGAGCTCGTTCACGGCGAAGCCATCCAGGCGGACATCGGAGATCATCTCGCCTCCCCCGAGCCACGGCGGCATCTCCTCCAACAGCGCCCGGCGACCCCAAAGGCACCCGATCCCTGTGGGGCCGAGCATCTTGTGTCCGGTGAAGCCCAGCCAGTCCGCCCCCATCTCCGCCACGTTCACCCGCTGGTGGGGGACCAGCTGGGCGCCGTCCACCAGCACGAGCGCACCGACCGAGTGCGCAGCGTCGGCGATCTGGCGCACCGGGTTGATGGTGCCGAGCACGTTGGACATGGCGCTCACACCAACCAGGCTTACCCCCTCCAACAGCTCGTCGAGGTGGTCCAAGACGAGGTAGCCCTGGTCGTCGATGGGTATGTGGCGCAGGGCAAAGCCAGCTTGGGCTGACAGCATCAGCCACGGGACCAGGTTCGCGTGGTGCTCCATCTCGGTCAGCAGGACGGTGTCGCCAGGGCCCAGGTTGCGGCGGCCCCAGCTGTTGGCCACCAGGTTGATGGCCTCGGTGACGTTCTTGGTGAAGACGAGCTCCGAGGGCGAGCGGGCGCCGATCAGCCTGGCCGCGGAGGCCCTGGCCCCCTCGAACTCGGCGGTCGCCTCCTCGGCTATCGCGTAAACCCCGCGGTGCACGTTGGCGTGGGTTGTCTGGTAGTAGTGGCTCATGGCTTCGATCACCGAGCGCGGCTTCTGTGACGAGGAGGCCGAGTCGAGGTATACGAGACGCCGGCCGTGCGATTGGGTGGCCAGGATGGGGAAGTCGGCCTTGATCCGGGCCACGTCCAGCGAGCCGGCGCCCGCTGAGCCGGCGCCCAGAGAGCCGGGACCCGTCTCGACGGCGGTCAAGGCCGAAGCCCTTCGTAGCCCTCCACCTCGACGCGGCGGGCCAGCTCGGGACCACCGGTCTCGACAACCCGACCGTCGAAGAGGAGGTGGACCGCATCCGGGGTGAGGTAGTCCAAGATCCGCTGGTAGTGGGTGATGAGCAGGACGCCAAGGGCGGGCCGCGCCGAGCGCACCTCCTGCACGCCCTTGCCAACCGCCCGCAGTGCGTCGATGTCCAGGCCCGAGTCGGTCTCGTCCAGGACGGCCACGTCCGGTTCCAGGACCGCCATCTGGAGGATCTCGTTTCTCTTTTTCTCCCCTCCTGAGAAGCCCTCGTTCAGGTAGCGGTCGCCAAAGGAGGGGTCCATGCCCAGGCGGCCCATCCACTCCATGATCGCCAGTCGCAGCTCCAGGATTGACAGGTCCATGTTCTTGCGGGCCGAGAGGGCCTGGCGCAGGAACTGGACCACGGGTACCCCCGGGATCTCCTCGGGGTCCTGGAATGCTAGGAATATGCCCGCCTTGCTCCTCACGTCTGTGGGCCACGAGGTAATGTCCTCGCCGCGCAGCAGGATCCGCCCGGAGGTGACCTCGTAGGCGGGAGCCCCCAGCAAGGTGTTGGCCAGGGTGGACTTGCCCGACCCGTTCGGCCCCATGATGGCGTGCACCTCCCCCTCGCCAACCGCGAGGTTGACCCCCCGCAAGATCTGGTTGCCTTCGACCGACACGTGCAGGTCGACAACCTCGAACAGGGGGGCACTGGGGCTCACGCCGACCAGTCTAGGCGATCAGTGACCAGTTAGCACTATCCGCGTAGGAGAAACTTGCCAGTGGCGGTGGCGGCCGGGGGGACCTAGCATCTCCTAGCCGTGGGCCAGAGTCGGATCAGCGCGGCGGAGGTTCGCAGCCTTGGCGGCCGGCTGGACGGGACTGTGGTGCTGGTGGAAGGGGCCTCGTTCGCCATCAGCGACTCCAGCGGGGACATCGTGCCTGGTGGGCCGCAGGGCCTGTTCCTGAGGGACACCAGGTTCCTGTCACGTTATGAGTGCTGGGTGAACGGAGCCCGGCCGGAGCGCCTGGCGATCACCCAGACCGATCCATTCAGCGCCACGTTCGTGGCTCGGGCGAGCTCCAACGCCCGAAGCCCCGAGGCCACGCTGCTGGTGACGCGATCGCGCTACGTCGGCAGGGGGATGCGGGAGGACCTGCGAATCCGCAACGTTGGCGCTGAACCGGCCTACTGCCTTGTCGAGCTTCTCGTGGACTCCGACTTCGCCACCACCACAGAGGTTCGCGAGGGCCGCGCCGGCCGGGCGGAGCACCCCGCTCGGGCCAAGCCGGGCGCCCCCCCGGCTGCCGAGGAGGAGTCGGGACAGACTCAGGTCATGGTGCTCGGCCACCGGCGGGGCGGGACGCGCCGGGGGGCCAAGGTCAGCCTCAGCCTGCCATTCCACCTGTCTGGCAGCCTGGCCTCCATGGAGGCGATTGTCCCAGCCGGAGGGGACTGGTCGGTCTGCGTCCAGGTGACCCCGGTGATCGACGATGCCGCGATCACCCCGCGATACACCTGTGGCACCCCCGTGGAGCGGGCTATGCCGGCCGAGCGATTGGCCCGCTGGCGCCGGGAGGTGCCCCTGGTCGAGACCGACCACGAACCACTGCGCCAAGCGGTTGCCCGCAGCTCGGAGGACCTGGGCCTGCTCAGGCTGTTCGACCCCGACCACCCCTCGCGGGCGGTCGTGGCCGCAGGCGCGCCCTGGTCCATGACCCTGGTGGGGCGGGACTCGATCCTCACCTCCTGGATGGCCCTGCTGGCCGACCCCGACCTCGCGCTCGGCGTCCTGGAGACCCTGGCCCGCTTCCAGGGGACCCGCTGCGACCCGTTCACCGAGGAGGAGCCCGGACGCATACTCCACGAGATGCGATTTGGCGAAGGACCGGGGCTCACCCCCTGCGACGGGCACGTCTCCTACGCCAGCACCGATGCCACCCCGCTTTTCGTGATGCTGTTGGGCGAGCTGCGCCGCTGGGGGTTGGCAAGGGAGGTGATCGACCGGCTGCTGCCGCATGCGGACGCAGCCCTGGATTGGGTGGAGAGCTACGGGGACCGGGACGGCGACGGCTACGTCGAGTACCAGCGGGCATCGGACCGCGGCCCGGCCAACCAGGGTTGGAAGAGCTCGCCTGAGGGGATCCGCTACGCGGACGGCCGGGTTGCCAAGGCGCCGATCGCTCTCTGCGAGGTGCAGGCCTATGTCTACGGCGCATACCTGGCCAGGGTGCACTTCGCCAGGGAGGCCGGCGACGAGGCCACAGCGGCGCGTTGCGCCAGGCGGGCGGCGGACCTCAAAGCCGCTTTCAACCGGGACTTCTGGCTACCCGAGCGGGGGTGGTTCGCTGTCGGCCTCGACGCCGGCAAGGCGCCGATCGACTCGCTCACCTCCAACATCGGGCACTGCCTGTGGACCGGGATCGTCGACGAGAGCCACGCCGCGGAGGTGGCGGCCCACCTGTCATCCCCGGAGATGTCGAGCGGTTGGGGGGTCCGAACCCTGGCGGAGGGCATGGGTGGCTACAACCCCCTCAGCTACCACTGCGGCTCGGTCTGGCCACACGACAGCGCCATCGTGGCCGCTGGCCTGATGCGCTACGGCTTCGTGGCCGAGGCCCAGGGCCTGGTCATGGCGCTTCTCGACGCCTCTTGGTGCCAGGGCGGGCGCCTCCCCGAGCTCTACAGCGGCATCCCTCGCTCCGAGCTGCCCACGGTCGTCAGCTACCCGACCTCGTGCTCGCCGCAGGCCACTGCCGCTGCCTCACCGCTGCTGGCCTTGCGGACCCTGCTCCGGCTCGACCCGTGGGCCCCCTACGGCAAGGTATGGCTTGCACCGGCCCTCCCGGAGTCGATCGGCTACCTGCGGGTGGACCGTGTCCCGCTCGGCGGCGGGAGGGTCACTGTCGAGATATCCCACGGGGAGGCCAAGGTGGAGGGCCTTCCCCCCGGCTTGGAGCTGGTCAGGGAGCCCCGGGCCCCGGTGACCGCAGTTTGATTCCTGGGGGCCGACGGCGCCCCTCTGGGGGGGCTGGCACTATCCTGCCCTCGCATGATGACCCGTGGCCAGACGGCGCCATGCACGCGGGAGGTGGGCGTCGGCACCGCTTCCCAAGGCGCGCTGCATGGCTGATCGCGGCCTGGTAGGTCCGTTGGAGGCCGAGGTGTTGGGCATCGTGCGCGGCCACGGGTCCTTGACAGCCGCCAAGGTCACTGAGATGGTCAACGCCACCCGCCCAGCTCGCCCCCTGCACTACCACACAGTGCTGACCGTGCTGCGGCGGTTGGAGGCCAAGGGAGCGCTCGGACATGAGCGCCACGGTCGGGCCTTCCACTACCGAGCTGTACGCAGCGAGGACGAGTTCGTGGCTCTCAAGGCGGCCCAGGCGACCAGGGCGCTATTGGCCCGCTTCGGTGACGCGGCGGTGGCCGGCTTTGCCGGCGAGCTTTCCGGCGACCCGAGGCGACGGGCCCTGCTGGAGGAGATGCTCGACGGGGATTGCGGGGGCGACAAGCAAACCCCGGCGTAGATGCTGCTAGATGGAGGCGGTGGCGAGCAAACCCCGGCCTAGCTTCGGCCCCGTGTTGGGCCTGGCCGGCCTGGCCGACGCCCTGGCCATCGCCGGTGCAATCTGGGCCACCCGGGCGGTGGCTCCCTGTTGGTGGGCACCGATGCGTCCGGCTGGCTGGGAGCCC
>JBOGGU010000023.1:0-2781 GCA_050744085.1 Acidimicrobiales bacterium | reverse complement strand
CCCCCGCCGCGCCCGCCCCCCCGCCGGGCCCCGCCGCGCCCGCCCCGCCGCGCCCCGCAAAAACTGGGGAATCTAATGTAGACACAGTCGACAATAGGTTCCCCAGTTTTGCGGGACATGTCGTCTGTGGTGGTGCGCCGCCGACTCTGCGAGCGACCGGGCGGCAACCGGGGCTCATGCAGGGCCGAGCAGGTCGCTCACGGCGATCTCGGCATCAGCTTCGGCACCGGCCTCGGCACCGGCACCGACACCGGCCTCGGTGAGGCCTGGGATCGCCAGCGTCTCGCCCCGGCGGGCCCGGTGGAGGTCGGAGTAACCCGTGGGGCATGGGCCTCGGTGCACCAGCACCTCGGCTCCCTCCAGGTCGATCACCCAGCACTCGCCGATGCCTGCAGACCCGTAGCGGACGGCCTTGACGTCGCGGTCGAACGCCAGCGTCGTGTCGGACACCTCGATGACCAGCAGGGCGTCAGCGGCGGTGGGGCTGGCTGAGTCGTATCGCTCCGTCGGGGCTCGCAGGACCGCGGCGTCGGGCTCAGGCTCTGAGAGGTCGTCCAGTCGGAGCGGTATCTGGATGGTGATGACGGCATCGGAGCCCACTGCTAGATGCAGCAGACTGTCAATGCGAATCAAACAGACCCCGTGACGAGTACCCATAGACGCCATCTCCAGCACCTCCCCGTCCAGCAGCTCGACCCTCGGCCGGTCCACGAACAGCCCCGCCTTTTCCATCAGGTGGTACTCCTCCACGCTGAAAGGATGTCTCCTTACCTCGGCTGACCGCACCTTCGTGTCCATGACCCGAAGCGTACTCGGCGGCGTGGGGCCTCGGTGGGCTGGCGGGCGGACCGGCGCCGTAGCTGCTATGCTCTTGCAGGTTCCCCAGCGGCTCGCCGGCGGGGAGACCACCAGATGTCCGTGTGCGCCCTGGTCCCGGTCACCCCGGACGGGGGACCGCTCGGCAACCATACTTGAGCGCTCCGCTCGGTCTGTCCGGGCGGAGCTTCTGCATGACAAGACTCTCCCGCAATCCGACCTGTCTTTAGAAGAGGGCATACGCAATGGCAACCAAAGCGATCGTCGGCGAGAAGGTCGGCATGACCCAAGTCTGGGACGACCAGCACCGGGCCATTGCGGTGACCGTCGTGCGGGTCGCGCCCCTCCGGGTGGTGCAGGTCAAGACGCCCCAGCGTGACGGCTACTCGGCCCTGCAGGTCACTTATGGCTTTCGCCGGCCTAACTCGCTCAACCGCCCCGAGCTGGGCCACCTCGGCTCGGTGGAGCCCGGCAAGCGCTTGGTGGAGCTGCGCCTCGACGACGTCAGCGACTACACCGTCGGCCAGGAGCTGGGCGTGGACCTGATGTCGGCGGGGGAGCGGGTGGACGTGACCGCGGTCTCAAAGGGCAAGGGATTCGCCGGGCCGATGAAGCGGCACAACTTCCAGGGCCAGGGCGCCTCCCACGGCAACCACAAGAAGCACCGTTCTCCCGGCGCCATCGGCGCGTGTGCCACCCCGGCGCGGGTGTTCAAGGGGACCCGCATGGGGGGTCAGATGGGCGCCGTTCGCGTGACCACGCTCAACCTGGAGGTCGTCCAAGCGGACGCCGACCGCGAGCTGCTCCTCGTGAAGGGGGCGATCCCCGGCCCGAGGGGCGGCCTGGTGGTCGTCCGCAACGCCATCAAGGGCCGGGTGGCCTCGTGATAACCGCCCCGCTGCACTCCAGCTCGGGAGAGCGCCTGGGGGACGTGGAGCTGGACCCCGGCTACTTCGGCATCCCGCTGAATGTCCCCTTGATGCACCAGGTGGTGACCGCTCAGCTGGCTGCAGCCCGCTCGGGGACCCAGTCCACCAAGACCCGTTCTGAGGTCCGAGGCGGTGGCGCCAAGCCGTACCGCCAGAAGGGTACCGGCAACGCCCGGCAGGGCTCCACCCGTGCCCCCCACTGGGTGGGCGGCGGCGTGGCCCTGGGCCCCAAGCCCCGGGACTACCGCCAGCGCACCCCCAAGAAGATGATCGCCCAGGCGCTGCGGTGCGCCCTGTCGGACCGAGCCTCCGAGGGCAGGGTCGTCGTGGTGCAGAGCTGGGACTTCGAGAGGCCGCGGACCAAGGACGCGGTGGTCGCCCTTTCGGGGATCGGGGCCGGGGGGCGGGTCGTGGTGGTCACCGAGCCCGAAGACGTGGTGGCCGCGCGTAGCTTTGCCAACCTCCCCGAGGTGCACCTGCTGGAGGCGGGCGAGCTGAACGCCTACGACATCCTGCGCTCCGACTGGGTGGTGTTCACCGCCTCGGGCATCCCGGGCGGGGCCAAGGCGGTCCAGGCGGCCAAGCCCGCTAAGGCCACAAGGGCGGCGACCGCCCCCGAGCGGCCGCCCCCCGCCGCCGACCTCGACCCCGACCCGCCGCCCCCGGCCGCCGCCGCCGACTCCGAGCCCGACTCCGAGCCCGACTCCGAGCCCGACTCCGAGGAGGGGCCCTGATGGACCCCCGCACCGTCATCCAGAAGCCGGTGGTGTCCGAGGCCTCCTACGGTCGCCTGGACGACAACGTGTACACCTTCGTGGTCCACCCCGACTCCACCAAGATCCAGATCCGCCAGGCAGTGGAGGAGATCTTCGCCGTGCGGGTGGTCAAGGTGAACACCCTCAACCGCAAGGGCAAGCGCAAGCGCAACCGCAAGACGGGCGTCTACGGGTCCCGGCCAGACACCAAACGCGCAATGGTGACCCTGGCCCCCGACGACCACATCGAGCTGTTCGGCGCATGAGCCCCACGAGCCCCA
>JBOGGU010000022.1:0-27613 GCA_050744085.1 Acidimicrobiales bacterium | reverse complement strand
TGGTTCGCCCGGGCCATGCAACCTGTGATAGTGGTCCACTTCCAGCCAGTTCCGCCCGCCACCTGCTCACCCGCCATGCCAGCGCCTCGGCTCCCCCATCGCGCACGCCCGTACCGTCATGTGGCATAATGTTGGGGACCAGTCAAGCCGCCTCCGGCCACGCACTTTCGCGATGAGACCGGAAAGGTCGCAGGTTTCGCCTGGACGGCTTCAGTCGCCGCCTCGACCGCCGCTATCAGGTCCTTGGCCGGCACAAGGACGTTCCTGGTCGCGTCGAGGACGAGTTGGGGATCCACCGGGCCGAGGTCGCTGGTAGGGCCCATCAAGATGTGATGCGCACCCAGGGCAAAGATGGTCCCGGCGCTCTTGGCCCGGTCGGGCACCAACACTGTCAGCTCGCGACAGCGCGCCTGCACGGACCGAACCATCCGTAGCGCCGACTCTCCGTCGCCTCCCGGGGTGGCAAGCATGACATGCATGTCCATCGAGGGGTTGGCGTCGTAGACGAGGTCTTCCAGGAAGTTGACCGAATAGTCGAGAAGCGCATCGAACACGACGATGAGTCGGCAGGCGTACGTCTCCTCGTACTGGGCGATCAGCGCTTGGCGGGCGTACCTGTCGGCGTGCTCGGCATGGAAGAGCGGTGACTGAGTGGGTTCGTCGTTCACCCGTGTCGCAGGATGATGGGCCAAGTCTGCGGAGCGGTTGGGGGCTTGCCCTTCCAACGCTCGGCGGCCGCCAATCGCTCACGGGTGGCCAACGCCACCTTCTCCGCCCAGTCGGGGTCTGTACCCACGGGAGGCTGGATCGCGGGTTGCGCCGCCAGCGCTTCGTCTGTTATCGACATCGCTCTCCTCCAAGCAAGGATCGGTGAGCAAGGACCTCAGACCAGGATAGCGCCTCCACCCGCGCAGCGCAGAAGAGCTGTCGCCAGGTCGGATGGCACACCTGCTACCTGGCTGAGTGGGTGGTGATGATGAACGACCGGGCCAGGGTGGTGGAGTTGGTCACCTCGGAGAAGTGTTCCCTTGAAGCCGTTGCTTGGCGGTACGCCACCTCCAGTGGCTCATAGACGCTGAAGAGGGATCGTGCGCCTGAGCCGGCCCGGTCAATCAGCTGTTCGAACTCGTCAAACACCTGCTCGTGCGTGGTCACCTGGCCATCCTACCTCACTTTCGCGAGGGGAGGTCGCCCGCACTGCTCTTGGCTGTCCCCACCGGAGGGCCCAGCGGGCCTGGCCACCCCGACCAGTGTGGCTCAGCGTGGTGTACGGGTTCTTGAGAGGGCTCGCCCCCAGCCCGAACCGGCCCTCCGCCCCAACTAATCCCATCCTTGTCATTAGTTGGGGACATATGCAGTGCATAATTCGGCCTGCGAACACGTGATCCGGACGCGCTGACCTTGGTCCGCCGGGTCCAGGACGCCAACGCCGGCGACGTGGTGCCGGTCAGCGAGGCGTGCAACCGACTCCGCAAGAGGCATCGGGCGCGGCCCAGACCTGCCGATTACCAAGGAGTCAAGCCCGATGCCTACGCGTGACCAGAGGCCCAATCCTGTGGTCCCAAGGCTGCTGGACATCGCCGGGCTGGCGGAGTGCCTCGGGACCAGCGAGCGCCACGTTCGGGGTTTGATCGCGGAGCGTCGGATCCCTTACGTGAAGGTGGGAGCCTTCGTCCGATTCGACCCGGCCGAGATCGCGGCCTGGCTCGACCTCAACCGTCAGAAGGTCAGAGCCTCAGGTTGAGCAGGTTCCACCGTACCGATAGCGTCTGGTGCAGCGCAGTCTCGGAGAGATCTCGAATGACCCTGTTGGATACCCTGTGAAGATCCGAGACGTGATAAGGCTCCTGCAGCAGGACGGCTGGTACTTCGTCGGCCAACGAGGCAGCCATCGTCAGGACCGCCATCCCGCAAAGCCTGGCAAGGTCACGGTGGCCGGCAGGGCCCAGCGACGAGATGGCCCCCGGTACGCTGGGGAGCATCTTCCGCCAAGCTGGCATCGACAGAGAGGAGGGGTGCCGGTGACCACCTGGAGCGTCGTCTACGAACGCACATCGACCGGTTGGAGCGCCTACGTACCTGCCCTTCCCGGTCTCGGCGTCGCCGGACAGACCCGCGCCGAGGTCGAACAGCTCATCCGCGAGGGCATTCCGTTCCACCTCGAAGGCCTCGCCGCGGACGGACTGCCGATCCCCGACCCCGAAAGCGTGGACGTAGCCGCGATGGCGCTGTAGGCGAAGAGACTACGGGCTCGGCTTCAAAGGTATCGCAGGGATCCCGGCTGCTTCTAGGTGAGCTGGGCCGCTGACGGCCGGGCAGTGTTCACCTACGCGCCGAGGTGCGACCGGGCGAGACGAATGTCGTCTGGCTGGAAACGGGCACGCACACCATCCTTCCTCGATTCGGATGACCTGTTGGGGTCCTCCATCGAGGGTCAGGCCGGACCCAAAAACTTGACGGCTTGTGGGATCTGTGTGGGATAGGAGCGGGTGTTGGCGCCCAGCCCACCAAATATCAACCTCTCTACCTGGGCAAATGGCTGAGTGCAAAGCCCCTACATCTCAGAAATCCCAACCTTGCCAAGGTTGGGGTCGCGGGTTCGAATCCCATCGTCCGCTCCATCCAGCGTGTGGGGATCACCCTCCTCGACGCCCTGGCCTCCGGGATGACCGCGGCTTGCAGCCCGGCGGGCGGCGGATGGGATGTGGCAATGTGGCTCGATGGCCGCCATAAGCTCCCTCCTCTTTGTCATGGCCGTGTCCCTGGTCATCACCCGGGTGGCCACCGTCATCCTCGCCGCCACCGGGATGTCGGCGCAGTCGGCCCGCTTCCAGGCGCGCTCGGCCTTCACCGGCGCGGGGTTCACCACCTCCGAGTCGGAGCGGGTGGTAGACCATCCCCTGCGAAGGCGGGTGATCATGACCCTCATGCTTCTGGGCAACGTCGGGATCGTAGCCGCGGCCAGCACCCTGATCCTGGGCTTCAAAGGCGGTGCCGGGTTCGCCGGGACACGGGTCCTCGAGCTGGTGGCGGGCATGATGGCGCTGGTGTTCCTCTCCCGCAGCCGCTGGGTGGATCGCCGCCTGACCGCCTTGATCAGCAGGGTCCTAAAGCGCTACACAGACCTGGCCGTCCGGGACGTCGCCGGCCTGCTCAACCTATCCGGCAGCTACGCGGTCAGCGAGCTGGCGGTGTCCGAGGGTGACTGGGTCTCGGGCCGGGCCCTGGTCGACCTGGCCCTCAGGGACGAGGGGGTGGTCGTGCTGGGGATCACCCGCTCCGGCGGCGCGTACCTGGGGGCCCCCGTAGGTTCCACCACGGCGCAGACCGGGACGTGCTGGTGCTCTACGGCCTGGCGGGAGCGGTGCGCGAGATAGACCACCGACCTGCCGGCCCGGACGGCGACGCCCGGCACCGCGCCTCGGTGGAGCGCCACGCTCGCTTCGTCGAGCTCCAGGAGTCGGACCCGCGCCTGGCGTAGCGCCCCGCGTGCGCTACCGAGCTGTGGTGAGCCGCATGCATCGCCACTCGGCTCAGCAATCCTGTAAGGCTCGGCGAGCCTGTCAGGCTCGGCGAGCCTGGCCGTCGGAGGCTTCGTCGCGGGCAGGGATCGTGACCAGTTTGGTCAGTTCGGCAGGAATCGGCGGGCGACTGCCGAACACCAAGGAGGAACATGGCCTCTCGGACCAACCGTTGAGGGTGCTGGTCGAGTAGCACTGAGCGGCTGCCACTGGCCACGACCAGCGCCGAGGCCGCGCGCATCGCCAGATGGGATGCCGCCGCACGCGCGGCGGGGCGGGCGGCGGGATCGGACAGGGCCGCGCTGTGAAGGGCCTGTCGAGCGGTGACCAGCTCCGCGTCGAGCGGTCCTGGGCCGATCAGAGCGCAGCACCGCCCCGCCACCCCCAGGGCCAGGGCGCCGGCCATGGTAGCCTGGTGGCTCGCACGATCCCGCTCACCGTGAAAGCTGCGCGCAACTTTCCCAGGCACATCGGTTGCAACCACTGTTCCCGCAGGCCCGGCGTGGCACTGTTGGCAACTGCGCTCAGCGCTGAGTGGTGGTGCAGCCAGACAAAGGTGGTGGTGAGGCATCCTCTTGCCAGGGCCTCGATCACGGCCAGCCCCTCCGCCTGGTCGGCTGCCATCCCACCGGCTTCACCCGGACCGAACAATCCGTACAGCCCTGCCTCGGCGACCTGATCGAGATGGCTGCGCGGAAGGTGGTCGGCGAGGTCGGTGGCCACTGCATTGGGGAAGAGCACCTCGTCTGCCAAGAGGGCCGCTGTCTGTTGGGGCGTCGCCATGGTCCTTCAGCCGGGTTGGTCTGCGGGGATCATCGAACGAAGCTCGGCGGCGGCGTGCTCGGGGGCAACGATGTTGATGAGTACCCCGGTCCCGAGCTCGAACCCGGCAAGGGATGTGAGCTTGGGGAGGACGTGGACATGCCAGTGGTAGGTGCCCGACACCCGGTACGGAGCGGAGTGGAACACCAGGTTGTAGGCAATGTCGCCGAGGCGGTCCCGCAAGATGCGCAGCGCCGTGCGGATTGAGCGTCCCACGGCCTCGAGCTCGCTGGTGGAGGAGCGGTGAAGGTGGGCGCCGTGGTGGCGGGGTACCACCAGCATCTCGAAAGGCAGCCCGCTCCAGAACGGGCAGAGCACCACCACCTCCTCGGTGACCTCCACTATCCTGTGGCCAACATCGGACTCGGCGTGCAGGGCGGTGCAAAGGAGGCAGCTGCCGCTGAATCGGGCAAACCCGGCCAGCTCATCGACCAGCTCACGGGGCACGAAGGACATCCCGAGGAGTTGGCCGTGGGGGTGCTCGATGGAGGCACCGGCCTCGCGTCCAGAGTTGACTATCGCCTGGCTGTAGCGCAGCCCCGGTGTGCCCTCGTGCGCGAGGGTCCGGTCGCGCAGGGCTGCCATGACCGCGTTGACCTGCTCGGTGGCCAGGTCCGCCCACGAGCTGTCGTGCTCGGGCGACAAGATCAGAACCTCGTGGATACCGCTCGCGGGCGCCTGGGAGAAGATCGGGCCCTTGGTGGTCACGACCATCGGCTCGTCGCCGGAGAAGGCGGGGTACAGGTTGGGGACGACCCTCACCATCCAGGCGCCTGAGGTGCCGTAGGTCTCGAGGGCTGGCAGGGTGGCCTCCTCGTTCCCAGGGCAGAAGGGGCACGGCCGGGTGGCGGCGTCAGCCTGCACAGTCAGGGTCCGCGGCACGAACGCCGAGGGACGCTCGAGGCGTTCCACGCTGACGACGACCCATCGGCCGGTCATTGGATCGAGACGTAGCTGACTTTTCATCTGGCTCCGGTTGGCGATGCAGCAGTGGGAGTGTACGGCGGTGGGGGCCAGGTGTGTAGCCAGCCCGGGCCCCTGACCACCGTAGCGCGCCCTGCGCAGGCCCGGCCGATGCGAGAATGCCCGCCGATGGGCAAAGACGGTGCTCTCTTTCAGGTAGTGCTCGCGGCCCACATACTGTGTGCTGTCGTGGGCTTCGGCAGCGTGATGGCGACCGGTGGGTATGCCAGCCTGGCGCGCCCGCGGCCCGGTCGGGACGAGGCCCCCGATGCGGTCAGACGGTACTTCCGCCCTGGGCCGAACTGGGCCTCTCGGGTCATCTTCCTGGTGCCGGTGCTGGGCCTGGTCCTGGCGGGGATCGGCGGCGACTTCGCCAGGGCGTGGCTGTGGGTCGGCTCGGGCCTGTGGGCCCTGGCGGCTGGCGTTGCTGTGGCAGTGGTCTGGCCAGCGGAACGCCGGGTGGCGGCGGCGGTTGCGGGCGGGGGAGCGGCTGGCTCGCTGGCGGGGCCGGCCAGGACGGCCTCCTGGGCTGCGGGCGTCGTCGACCTCGCTGTGGTGGCCGCCTTCGTGGTCATGATCGCCAGGCCCCAGGGATGAGCCAGGGACCCAGGTCGGAGGATGCTGCAAACAGGGGCCCGCGCCCGGTGGTCCGGGTCAACCCAGCTGTTGGGGGAGGCTCGGCCGGGCGCCCCCCGAGCCGCCCGCCTGGCGGCGGGTCGGGCACGCCGCCTGGCGGCGGGGGGCGGTCCAACGGCGGCGGGGGGCGGTCCAACGGAGGAGCCGGCCGCCCACCCGGTCCTGCGAACCAGCCCCCGGGCGGCGGTGCCGGTCGCCCGCCTCAGCACCGCCGTGGGCGCCGGGCGTGGACCCCAGCTCAGGGCTGGGCTGCGCTGGGGACGCTGGTGATACTCCTCGGCGCGGTGGCCTGGGCAGGCTTGAGTGGCGGTGGCGCAAAGCCGCGCTTGGACCCCCCTCCGCCACACAGCACCACGATCGGGAGCCACGGCCGGACCACCACCACCGCCCCGCGGCCCAAACCGACCACAACGACCACCATCCCGCCGCCCTCGCTCGTGGCATCGCAATACGTCGGCACCTTCAATCCCACCTTCGTCGACCAGGTCACCGGCGTATCGGTGCCCACCGAGGTCTTCTACCCGGCGACCAGCTCCGGCGGCCCACCGGTCACGGGTAGGCACCCCCTCATCGTGTTCGCCGAGGGCTTCGACGCCCTGCCCAGCTACTACTCCGACCTCATCGCGACTTGGGCCAAAGCCGGTTTCGTGGTCGCCGCGCCGGTCTTCCCCTACACCAACGCCAACGCCAACGTCACGCCCGCAAGCGAGAACCACCTGATCGAGCAGCCGGGCGAGGTCAGCACGGTCATCAGCTCGATGCTGACGCTCGGTCACTCGCCCAACAACGTGCTGCAGGGGATCATCGACCCCATGGCGATCGGGTTGGCCGGGCAGTCCGACGGGGGTGACACCGTGTCGGCGGTGGCGTACGACAGCTGCTGCACCTACCCCGGAATCGGGGCCACCGCGATCCTGTCAGGCCAGGAGCTGGAGAACCCGGCGGGCTCGTACTTCAACTCGCCCAGCCCGTCGCCGATGCTGGTGGTCCAAGGCATGGCCGACACGATCAACCCGCCGGCGAACAGCGACCAGCTCTACAACGACGACGGCGGTGGCGAGAAGTACTACCTCAAGCTCACCGGCGGCTTCCACCTGACCCCCTACACCTTGGATCAGACCGCCCTCGGCATCTTCGTACCTCCAGGGCACACACTGGCCCAGCTGACCACGATGGCCCAGGCCGAGCTGCCGGTGGTCGAGCAGGTCACCACCGACTTCTTCGAGGCAGAGCTGGTCCCGGCCTCCGGCGTCACGGCATCGACCATCACCGCTGCTGGCAACGTGGCGGGCACCTCGACCATCGTGTCGGCCAACCTTGGCGGTGGCAGCGGGGGCGGAGGCGGGTGAGTGGGCACCGAGGCGACGGAGCACAGGGCATATTTCGAGAAGGCTTCTAAGCTCGGGGCAATCATGCCGAGTGCCTACCTGGATCATGCCGCCACGACGCCCATGCGGCCCGAAGCCGTGGCCGCCATGCTGGCCTTCCTGACGGACCGTTTCGGCAACCCTTCCGGCTCCCACTCATTGGCCCGGTCGGCCCGCCTGGCGCTGGACGAGGCTCGCGACGTGATGGCCGAGGCGCTGGGGGCTGCGCCCGGACAGGTCGTGTTCACCTCGGGGGGGACCGAGGCCGACAACCTGGCAATCGGGGGGGTGCATGCCGCCCGCGGGGGAGTGGTCGTCTGCCCTGCCGCCGAGCACCACGCAGTGCTCCACGCCGTTGCCGCCGCCGGGGGGACGGTGGTGGGGGTGGGCCGGGACGGCAGCGTCGATCTGGGCGAGCTGGCCGAGGCCTTGGGCCCCCAGACCACGCTGGTGTCGGTGATGCTGGCCAACAACGAGGTTGGCGTGGTCAGCCCCCTCGGCGAGGTGATCGCGCTGGTCCGGGAGCGGGCTCCGGAGGCGCTGGTGCACACCGACGCAGTCCAGGGCTTCAGCTGGCTCGACGTGGCCCGGCTTGCGGCCGACGCCGACCTAGTCTCGGTCAGCGCCCACAAGTTCGGCGGCCCGAAGGGGGTGGGGGCGCTGGTGGTGCGCGACCGGGTCGCCCTGCGCCCGATCCTGCACGGAGGCGGCCAGGAGCGGGACCGGCGCAGTGGGACACCCAATGTCGCGGGGATAGTGTCCATGGCCGCGGCCGCGCAGGCCACGTTGGCGACACGCCCGGAGACGGTGAGTCGGGTGAGTGCGCTCAGGGACCGGCTCACGGATGGGCTGTTGGAGGCGGTGCCCGACGTCGTCGCCACCGGTGCTGACTCGGGGTCGGTCGGGGCTCCCCGGGTCGGGGCCCCCTCTGTTGGAACCCCACGGGTCGGTGCCCCCCGGGTCGCCGGGAGCTGCCACCTGCGCTTCACCGGTGTCGAGGCGGAGGCGCTCCTGGTCCTCCTCGACGACGCCGGGGTGTGCGCCTCGGCTGGCTCGGCCTGCTCGAGCGGCGCCACGGAGGCCAGTCACGTCCTGCGGGCGATGGGGTGGACGACAGCGGAGGTCGGCTCCAGCGTGCGCCTCTCGCTCGGATGGTGCAGCACCGCTGCCGAGGTCGACCACGCGCTGGCCGTGATTCCCAAGGCCGTTGCTCGCCTCCGCGACGCCGTGTTCTCCCTGGGCTGAGCGGTGAGGGTCCTGGTGGCTATGTCGGGCGGGGTGGACAGCTCTGTAGCCGTCGCGGAGCTGGTTGCGGCCGGCCACGAGGTGGTCGGGGCCACGATGAAGCTGTGGGGGGGCGCCAGTGACTCGGGGTGCTGCTCGGTGGCCGACGTGGACGACGCACGGCGGGTGGCCCAGCAGTTGGGGATCGCCCACCACGTGTTCAACTTCAGCGCCACCTTCGACGATGAGGTGGTGACGCCGTACGTGGAGGCCCATGCCGCCGGGTGCACACCCAACCCGTGCGTGGAGTGCAACCGCCACGTCAAGTTCGACCGGCTGCTCGGACGAGCGATGGCGCTCGGCTTCGACGCCCTGGCGACCGGGCACCACGCCAGGGCTGTCGAGGGGCTTGACGGCCGCTGGAGCCTATTGCGGGGCGCAGACGCGGCCAAGGACCAGTCCTATGTGCTCTCCATGCTTGGCCAGGCCCAGCTGTCACGCTGTGTGTTCCCCGTCGGGGGGATGCAAAAGGCGCAGGTTCGGGCCAAGGCCACCGCGCTGGGGATGCGGAGCGCAGGCAAGCCCGACAGCCAGGACGTCTGCTTCATCACCTCGGGCCGCGGGGGAGCCGGGAGCAGTCCGAGCACCTCGGGCCGCGGGGGAGCCGGCGGCAGACCGAGCCCCGGCGGCAGACCGAGCCCCGGGGGCCGGGCTGGGTTCCTGTCCCGGCGGACTGCACTTCACCCCGCCACGCTGGTCGATCCTGCGGGCCAGGTGGTGGGGCAGGTTCCCGCCGTCGAGCTGGTAACGGTGGGTCAGCGGCGCGGCCTTGGCGTCGGGGATGGTGGGGCCCGGCGCTACGCCCTGTCGGTGGACGTCGCATCCCGGACAGTGCTGGTGGGCAGCGAGGCGGACTTGTTGGCCGACTGCGTGGCGCTGTCGTCGCTCACGTGGGTCGAGAGGGCTTTGGCTCCGGGCACCACCGTCTTCGCCCAGGCCAGCGCCCACGGCGGGGCTCACGAGGCGGTCTTCGGAGGCTCCTCACTGCGCTGGGCCGAGCCGCAGCGCCGGGTGGCGCCAGGCCAGACGGTGGCCTTCTACGACGGGGAGCGCGTGCTCGGGTCGGCGGTGGCCGTGCGGGGGCCCGACGCAGCGCCGTCGGGGTTCGGATCCCCACCCGGCCCGATGGAGCGGCGAAGCGTCTCGTAGATCGACAGGCCCTGGCTGACCACGCCGGCCACCATCTCGTTCACTCCCTCGGAGCCGTTGAGGACGGTCAAGCTGGACCCAGCGATACCCTTGGCGGCCGCCTCGACCAGCGCCGGAAGGAGGTCGACCAGCTTGTTGGCGGCGATCAGGGGCTGATTTTGGCCACCGAGGGCGTCGGCGCGGGCGTTGATCGCGTCGGCCTCCGCGGCGGCGGTGGCTCGCTGGGAGTACGCGACGCCGTCGGCCTGGGACTTGGCAGCCTCTCCGCTGGCGAGTGCGGCCACTTTGGTGGCTTCGGCGTCTGCCTCGGCGATGGTGCGCCGCCGTGCTGCCTCCGCCTCGGTGTTCAGCTTGGTCGTGTCCCGCGCCGCCTCGGCGAGTCCCCGTTGCTTGAACGCCTCGGCCTCGGTGTTCAGCTTGGTCGTGTCCCGCGCCGCCTCGGCCAGGGTCCGCTGCTTGTAGGCCTCGGCGTCGGCTGGGCGGCGGACCTCTGACTCCAGGCGCTTCTCGGTGAGCTGGGCCTCGCGCTCTGCCAGGGCGGTCTGGGCCTGGATGACCTCCTGGGAGGCCATGGCCTGGGCCAGGGGGCCAGCCTGGGCGGAGCGGGCCTTGGCCTCCTCGGTCTCGGCGGCGAAGCCCGCCTGCTTGAGCTCGGTGTCGCGCAGGTACTGGGCTTTGAGCGCCGCAGACTGCTGCTCGCGCTCCGTGGCCTCCTGGTCCGCCTTGGCCGCGGCCATGCGCGCCTGGCTCGCTACCGCCGCGGCGTGGGGGGCCGCGAGGTTGTTGATGTAGCCGGATGTATCCTCGATCTCTTGAATCTGCAGGGCGTCCACGACTATTCCGAGCTTCTCCATCTCGGAATGGCTGCCTTCCTTGACCTCCTGGGAGAGCCGGTCGCGCTCGCGGATGATCTGCTCGACGGTCAGCCCGCCAACTATCGAGCGCAGGTGCCCAGCGAAGATCCGCCCCACCAGCTCGTCCATGCGGTCCTGCTCTGCGAGGAATCGCCGTGCTGCGTTGGCTATCGACACCGTGTCGTCACCCACCTTGAAGGCTGCAACCGCGCGCACGCGAAGGCGGATCCCCTGGGTGGTGACGCACTCCTCTTGGATCTCGGACTCCCGGAGGGCGAGCGACAGGACCCTCGCCTTCTGCTTCACCGGGAGGACAAAACAGCCGTGGCCGGTGACGATGCGGAACTGGGTCTCTGGGTCCTTGTGCTTGGAGCCCGAGATCAGCATCGCCTCGTCGGGCGCTGGAACTTGCCAGAACAACATGTTGAAGATCCCCCTTTCGGGTGGCTCAGCGGTAGGGGGTGACGGTCACCGAGCGCGCCGAGCGGCACTCGATGACCACCACGCGGGCGTGCTTGGCGATTGGCTCCTCCGACCAGGCGGCATACGCCTCGGTCCCGCCACGCACCGGCAGGACCACTTCGCCTGGGTGGCCCACGACTATCGGCACGGTGACCCAGCCGATGGCGCCGGTCAGGTCCTGGTCCAGCTCAGAAGCCACCCATGCGAATCTAGTGCCGCGAGGTCCGCCTCATGCTGGACGCGAGATGTCGATGTCGAGTGCCTCTTGGGCTGCCCGGAGGGCCGTGACCACCTCGGCGGGGGTTGCCGCCTTGGCGAAGACGAAGCCCAGGTAGCGATCGCCCTCGGGCAGCGGCACCACCTCCCGTCCCGGCGGTATGGAGATCTCGAGCGCAGTGACGCCGGGAACGGCCAGCGCAGCCTCCCGCCCGGAGACTCCGACCAGCATCCCGCGAGCAGGGATGGGCAGCATCATCACCCCCGACGCAGGGTCCTCTCGGCGGAGGTCCCCGAGCCCTATCCCCAGGGCGTGGGCCACGATGAGGGTCTCCAGGCTCGCCCCGGTCCCGAAGGCCAGCGACCTGGAGCACAGGCCGCCTATCGAGCGCGCGGCCACCTCGATTACGCAGATGCCTGCCGGGCCATCCCTGGCCGGAGAGATCCGCAGCTCGGCGTGGACCGGGCCCTCCACCAGACCCATCGCAGCGCAGGCCCCGGACACGGTGGACCCAACCTGAGCCAGCACCTCGGGAGCCTGCCTTGACGGGGTGACATAGATGGTCTCCTCGAAGTACGGCCCATCGAGTGGATCTGGCTTGTCGAACACCGCCAGCACCTCCAGATCGCCGCCGCGCAGCAGCCCCTCGACGGCCACCTCGTCTCCGGAGACGAATGACTCCACGATCAAAGGAGGAGCCCCTGCCCCCGCAGCCCCAGCTGCCCCCGCAGCCCCAGCTGCCCCCGCAGCCCCCGCAGCCCCAGCTGCCCCCGCAGCCCCAGCTGCCCCGGCGGCGGCGATGGCTCGAGCCCAGGCCCCTGCTGCGCGGGCCCCATCGATGTCGTCGACCCGGATCACACCCCGGCTTCCCGACAAGCTGGTCGGCTTGACGACGCAGGGGAACCCTACCAACTCGGCCACCTCCGCCACGTCGTCCCCCCCGCCAGCTACTGCCCAGCGCGGCTGGGGGACCCCGCCGGCTTCCAGGGCGGCGCGCATCGCCGCCTTGTCCCTCGAGCGTGCCACGGAGGCGGGAGGGTTGTGGGCCAGGCCAAGGCGCTGGGAAGCGAGGGCTGCGACCATCACTCCCTGGTCGTCGACTGCCACCACCCCGTCCAGAGCCGCTCTCCCCGCCAGCTCGACTATCGCGTCGGCGGCGCGCTCGGGCTTGGCAAAGTTGACCACCAGCGCCCGATCGCCCATCGAGCGTGCCAGGGCTTGGCGCCGGTCGGACGCCACGACCACCTCCGCCCCCAGCGCTCCGGCGGCCGCAAGGAAGTCGGCGGCCCTATAGGTGGCGCTCGGCAGCAGCAGCACTATCCGGCTCACTGACATATCATGGACGCATGGCCTCCTCCGAGCCGACCGAGTTCCGCCCAGTCCTGACCGTCAGCGACACTGCCCGCTCGATGGTGATCGACGTCCTCTCGGAGGAGCCCGACCCGGCGAGCATGGCTCTGTGGCTGGAGGTCAGCGGGGCGACCAACGGCGCCTACTCCTACGACATGTACTTCGAGTCCAAGGCGGACGCATCCGAGGACGACGCTGTTCAGCACGGGGACGACCTTACGGTGGTCATCCCGAGAGACAGCGTGGACAAGCTGCGCGGGGCCACCCTCGACGTGGGGGACCAGGGTGGTGAGCTGGGGCTGGTGATCATCAACCCCAACGCGCCCCCGCCCCCCGCCCCCCGCCCGACCGCCGACCTGTCTGGCCCGGTGGCCCAGGCGGTCATCGACGTGCTGGAGTCGAGCGTCAACCCAGGCATCGCCGCCCACGGGGGGCGCGCAGACCTGGTGGCTGTGGAGGAGGGCACTGCTTACCTGCGGCTTTCGGGAGGGTGCCAGGGCTGTGGGCTGGCTGCGGTCACCCTCACCCAGGGGATCCAGGGCGCGATCACCGACGCGGTTCCCGAGGTGGTAGCCGTTGTGGACGTCACTGACCACGCCGCAGGGGAGAACCCGTACTTCGAGGCCGCGAAGAAGTAGCCAACCGAGCCCGCTCTGCAGAAACTGGGGAAACCAATGTAGACAGTGTCTGCATTAGTTTCCCCAGTTTTCCCAGCTCCGAGGCAGCCCCGAGGCAGCCCCGAGGCATCGCAGGGCCAGGCGGCTACGGCTTGAGGATCGCCTCGATCTCCAGGGCGATGGACACCTTGTCCCCGACCACCGCGCCGCCAGTGCCCTCGATGGTGCCGCTGAAGGTCAACCCGAAGTCCTTGCGGTTGACCTCGGTGGTTGCGGAGAACCCGGTGCGCACGCCGCCGTAGGGGTCCGGGCCGGTGCCGTTGTGCTCCAGGTCCAGCTCGACAGTGCGGGTGACGCCGTGAATGCTCAGCTCACCCACCAGAACGTGCCCCCCGGTGCCAACTCGGACGTTGGTGGAGCGGAAGGTGATGGTCGGGTAGCGCTCCACGTCGAAGAAGTCGGCCGAGCGCAGGTGGTTGTCGCGGTTGGTGTCATGGGTGTCGACCGAGGCCGCCTCGATGGTCGCCTCCACCGAGGAGGCTAGCGCTAGCGGGTCCTCGGCAACGGTGATCGTCCCTGACATTGAGGTGAAGCGCCCTTTGACCTTGGACACCATCATGTGGCGAGCGCTGAACTCAACGGAGGAGTGGATCGGATCGATCTCCCAAGTACCTGCGGGCAGGTCCGTGGGTGTGACGTTGGTAACGGTCATGGAAGCTCCTTGTGGGGTTCTGACTGGACTTTGACAGCCGGTACAACTGCTTGTATCCGCAACTATATTCCGCCGGGCAGGTAAGATGGGGGAGTGGCTTGCGAACCGGTGGCCTGGCTGTCGCCTGGAGAGATGGCGGCTTGGCGCGCCCTCATCTGCACCCATGCGCGGCTCTTCGCCCGCCTGGACAGTGAGCTGGTGGCGGCGCACGGCCTGACGCTGGCCGCCTACGACGTGTTGGCGCAGCTCTCTGAAGCCCCCGACAGCACGCGACGCATGGCAGAGCTGGCGCAGGCCTCCCTGGTATCTCGAAGCGGGCTCACCCGCCGCGTCGACGGCCTGGCCAAGGCGGGGCTGGTTGCCCGGAGGACCTGTCCCACTGACGGGCGGGGGAGCATGGCCGCTCTGACAGACGAGGGCAGGCGCCGGCTCGCCGAGGCCGCTCCGACCCACCTCGCCGGGGTTCGCCGCCACCTCGTCGACCGCCTGAGCCCCCCGGAGCTCGAGGTCCTTGCCAAGGCTCTGGGCCGGGTGGCCAGTGAGCTGGGCTAGCCGATCCACACGCAGAGCGCGGTGACGACCCACACGTACGCCGGCATGGATGGCTTCTGGGTGAGGCTGCCCACTACGTAGACGACCCCGACCGAGCCCAGGCCGAGGACGAGGGAGCTGAGTACCTTGACGGCGATGTAGGCGCTCGGGAGCAGGGGAGTCACCCGGAGCTGGCGGCTCCACCCCAACGCCCGCTCGATGGACACCATCGCGCCGCCACTGGTGGTGGCCAGGACAGCGCCGTAGAGGGCCATGGAGATCAACACGGTCGCCGAGACGTTCCCGAGGCCCGATCGCTGGGTCGCGTACGAGCTGTTCAGGCCGAAGATCAAGAAGAAGATCACCGGCGCGATCATCGTGAAGATGAGGGTCCGCCGGTTCCGTAGCAGGCGGCGGACCTCGAGTCGTACGATGCCCGGGCTGAAGCCACCCAACGGTGGCACCCTGCGCGCGGCCCCTACGGCGGCCTGGGTGACGGTCATAGGGGCGCAGCCTTCTCGGCGGCGAGCTGATCGGCGTGCCCCGGCCCGGCAGCGCTCCCCGCCTCAGCACCGCCCGTCCCAGCACTGCCCGCAGCAGCGGCGTCCTGGTTGTCGCCGGTCATGGCGATGAACGCATCTTCGAGGCCGCGGGCGACGATCTCGAGGTCGTGGGCATTGGTCTCGCACAACAGGTAGCGAGCTACGGCGTCGGTATCACCAGAGTGGATCGGCACTGTGTCTCCCCGCACCTCGACATCGTCTGCGCCGGGGGTGGCGGCGATCGCGGCGGCGCCCGCGGTGGGCCAGGTGGCACGGACCGTCCGGCCGGAGGCCAGAGCCTTTACCTTCGCCGCGGTGCCGTCCGCCACCACCTCACCTTTGCGGACCAGCACGATGCAGTCTGCGTAGGCGTCTGCCTGCTCCAGGTAGTGGGTGGCGAACAAGATGGTCCGGCCCTTGGCTGCGTCGACACGGATCGCCTTCCAGAACTCGCGCCGGCCCTCCACGTCCATGCCCTGGGTGGGCTCGTCGAGGATCAACAGCTCCGGATCCGGCAGCAACGCCATGGCGAAGCGAAGGCGTTGCTGCTCGCCTCCCGAGCACTTGGCTACCATTCGCCCTGCGATGGCGGTGATCCCGGCGCGCGCCAGCACCTCCTCGACCGGCCGGGTCGTGACAAAAAGCTTGGACATGTACTCGACGGTCTCGGCGACGGTGAGGTCCTTGAGCAAGCCGCCGCTCTGCATGACAGCCGAGCCCAGCACCTCGCGCAGGGAACGGCGCGGCGTCGTTCCGAAGACCTCCACCACGCCAGCGTTTGGCTTGGACAGGCCCAGGATCAGTCGATCGTAGAAGTCTTGCCTGCCCCGTTGGGCCCGAGGAAGGCAAGGATCTCCCCAGCTGAGCTGTCGAGGTCGATGCCTCGCACCGCGTGAACCGAGCCGAAGCGCTTGTGGACGCCACGGAGGTGCACGGCGAGGGGGGAGCGGGAGGCCTCCACGGCCGCTGCGGCCCCCGCGGCCGTTACGGGGTCGCTCACGTGTCCCCCACCGGCTCGCTGCAAGTCGGGCAGCGGAATGGACGTCGCTTGGCCAACGAGCGCGCGATGGCGAAGTAGAGATACGGAAACCCCAGCTTGGGCAGCTGGCGGGTCGCCTCGACAGTGCCCTGGGTAGCACAGCGCCCGCTGCGGGACTCCGTCTCGACAGCCGTCACTCGCCCCTCATGGGCAGGCGAGCCGCCATGTGCGCCGGCAGCACGTCGTAGTGATCGTGGGTCACGCTGAAGCTTCCCCTACCGCCGGTCAGCGAGCGCAGGTCGATGGCGTAGCGGGTGATCTCCGAGGTGGGCACGAGGGCCACGACGGTCTGCTGGCCGTGGGCGCCCACGTCGGTGCCCTGGACCCGGCCGCGCCGGGAGTTGAGGTCGCCGAGCACGTCGCCCTGGTAGGCGGACGGCACGGTGACGGACAGCATCGATATCGGCTCCAGGACGACCGGTGAGGCCTTGGCCAGCGCCTCCTTGAAGCCCAACGAAGCCGCCATCTTGAAGCTCATCTCGGAGGAGTCCACCGGGTGGTACTTGCCGTCGTCGCAGGTGACCTCCACGTCCACCACCGGGAAGCCGTGGACGCCGCCCAGGCTCATCGCCTCCACCAGGCCTTTCTCCACCGCAGGGATGAACTGGCGGGGGATCGCCCCACCCACCACCTTGTCCACGAAGGCGAACCCCTCGCCCCGACCCAGGGGCGCGAGACGCAGGTGGCACACTCCGTACTGGCCGTGGCCGCCGGTCTGCTTCTTGTACTTGCCCTCGGCCTCTGCGGCAGTTGTGATCGTCTCGCGGTAGGCAACCAGCAGGTCCTCGGTCTCCACGTCGACGCCGAACTTGCGGTGCAGGCGCTCAGCGGCCACCGACAGGTGGGTGTCGCCCATACCCGAAAGCACGGTCTGGTGCGTCTCGTCGTCCCTGCGCACGCTTACCGACGGGTCCTCGTCCTGGAGGCGGTGAAGGGCGGTCATGAGCTTGTCCTCGTCGCCCTTGGAGCGCGGCCGGATGGCGATGGAGAGCACTGGGGGCGGCAAGGGCGCCAACGGCACCAGAACCGGCATGGTCTTCGGGGCCAGGGTGTCACCGGTCGAGGTGTCGGTCAGCTTGGCCACCGCCACCAGGTCGCCGGCGGGCGCCTCGGTGACCTCGTCGTGCTCCTTTCCCCGCAGCGCGAACAGCGTATGAAGGCGCTCGTCGGCGTGGGTCCGGGGGTTGGTGAGCACCGTATCGGGCCGGATGGTCCCCGAGACCACCTTCAGCAGGCTCACCTTGCCCACGTAGGGATCGGCCAGGGTCTTGTAGACCACGGCGAGCGGCTCCCCCGAGGGATCGGGCGCCACCTGCTGGGACTGGTCCCCGGCCTCCACCTCCACCGGCGGGCGGGAGGCGGCCGTCGGGCCCAGCTCGCAGATCAGGTCGGCGAGGCGCTCGATGCCGATGCCGAGGGTGGCCGAGCCGCACACCACGGGGAACACAGAGCCGTTGGCCACGCCGTGGGCCAGAGCCCCCGCCAGCTCGGCCGTCGTGAGCTCCTCGCCCTCCAGGTAGCGCTCGACCAGCGCGTCGTCGCCAACGACGATCCCCTCCACCAAGGCCTCGCGCACCTGGTGCTCCTGCTCGGCCATCTCAGGAGGAATTGGCTCGGTGTGCGCTCCCGACCCGTGCCCACTCCCGACCTGTGCGCCACCGCCCACGCTGTCGTAGACGATCGCCACGTCGGCCAGCAGGTCTACAACCCCGCGCAGCGACGCCTCCTCCCCTAAGGGGAGCTCGACGGGGGCCAACCCGGTCCCGAAGTGCTCGCGCAGGGATTCCAGGACCCGCCCGAAGCTCGCCCGCTCCCGGTCGCACTTGTTCACGAAGACCATGCGCGGGACCCCGGCGGCTTCGGCCATGCGCCAGTAGCGCTCGGTCTGGACCTCCACCCCGTCGACGGCGCTGACCACCAGGACCGCCAAGTCGACGACCGACAGCGCCGCAGCCACGTCGCCAGCAAAGTCTGCGTAGCCGGGTGTGTCGATGAGGTTCACCTTGTGGCCGTCGTGCTCGAAAGGTGCGAGCGCCAGCGACAGGGACAGACCCCGGCGGTGCTCCTCGGGCTCGAAATCGGTGGTGGTCGTGCCATCCTCCACCCTTCCCATCCGGCCTATCGCGCCGGAGCAGGCCAGGAGGGCTTCGGCCAGGGTGGTCTTGCCGGCCCCGCCGTGCCCTATGAGGGCCACATTGCGGATCTTGTCTGGCGAGAGGGTCTTCACCGGCAGCTCTTTTCGACTCGTGCGCTCGACTCGTGCGCTCAAGGGGCTGACACCCAACCCCGCTGGTCAGCCTATCGAGACTGGCCAGGGCTTGCCTGGCCACTACTGGTGCTGCGCCGCGAAAGCGCTCAGCAGCACTAGCTTGTGGGGATGCTGGACGGTCGTTGGCGAGTCGGGGTCTCACGGGCCACGGTGCCGGCGAGCGCTGCCTTGCGCCGCACCGGCGTCACCCCCGACCAGCTCACGGGACTGGGCCTGGTGCTCGCTGCCGGTGCTGGGGTGGCGATCGCGGTTGGCGACCTCACCGCGGGCGCAGTGCTCATCGGCTTTTGCGGGCTGGCCGACCTCCTGGACGGGCCCCTCGCCAAGGCGGCTGGGTCGGCGAGCCTTCGAGGGGCGTTCTTCGACTCGGTGGCGGACCGGCTCTCCGACGTATTCCTGCTTGCTGGGGTGGCGTGGTATCTCGCGAGCACCCGAGGCCCGCACCTGGCCGTCCTTGCGCTCGGAGTCCTGGGTGCGTCGATGCTGCCCTCGTACGTGAGGGCCAAGGCCGACACGCTCGGCTTAGCGGCGCGCGGCGGGATCATGGAGCGGGCGGAGCGGATGATCGTGCTGGGGGTGGCGATCTTCATCCAGGCGTATTTGCCGGCGGTCCCTGTGCTGGTGCCGGTGTTGTGGCTGATCCTCGCGTTGAGCCTGCTGACCGCCGGCCAGCGTTTCTCGAGCGCCTGGCGCCAGGCGCCGTTGCCGGCCGCGGCCGGACCGTCGGGCACGACCGGGACAGGGGCCGGGACAGGGGCCGGGACAGGGGTCGGGACAGGGGTCGGGACAGGGGCCGGGACAGGGGCCGGGAGAGCCCCTGCCATGGCCGGTGCCCGCTCGGCCCGGGTCATCCGGACCTCACCAGGACCCTCTCGCGAGAGCCGCCCGCGGCCTCACATGAGAGGTGGGTCATCGCGACGTCCCGGAGAGCCCGCGATGTGGCGCTCGGAGCGTTCCCACGGCCCCGGGGCTGCGGGGCGACCGGCACGCCCAGCCAAGCAGGGGCCCCGCCGGCAGGGCTGGGGCGGCGAAGACCCAGGCACCTGACGCGGCCTGATGCCACGGCCCGCGGGGCGTGAGAACCTGACACTCCTTGCCTACCGCGCCGGTGCCGCCATTGCCCGGCACACACCCCCCCAAGCCCGCTTGATGGAGCTCGGAGGACTGGCTTGCGCCGCGCTGATGCCCCGGCGTCGGGCCTTGGTGGCAAGGCACCAACAGCGTGTGGCCGCCATGTCCAAGGCGGCGCTCAGGGCGGCCACCCTGCGGGCCTTTGTCTCCTACGCCAGGTATTGGGGCGAGTCCTCCCGGTTGAACGACTGCTCGCCAGCGGAGCTCCGGGCCCACATGTGCTTCGAAGGTTTCGAGCACCTGAGGGCGGGGTTGGAGGCTGGCAAGGGGGTCATCCTGGGCCTGCCGCACATGGGCAGCTGGGACTATGCGGGCGCGGCTCTCGCCGCTATGGGCTACCCGATGACGGTGGTCGTCGAGGCAGGCAAGCACCCGGCGCTGTTCGCCTGGTTCGTCGAGAGCCGCCGGGCGATGGGGTTCACGGTGGTCCCCCTCGGCCCGAAGGTGGTCCCGAGGCTGATGGAGGTGCTGCGCTCAGGGGGGCTGGTCGGCCTGGTCTGTGACCGGGACCTGGCAGGAAGGGGAGTTCCTGTGAGCTTGTTCGGAGAGCAGACAACCGTGCCTGCAGGGCCAGCCACCCTGGCCTTGCGCACCGGAGCGGCTCTGTTGCCGACCGCAGTTGTCGACCAGCCCCGAGGGGGCCACCTCGGAATCCTCCGCCCGCCCCTGGACACGGCTCGGGGGGGGACTCTTGCCGAGGACATCTGCCGGGTCACTGCCGAGCTCGCCTCCGAGCTGGAGGGCCTGATCCGGCGTGCCCCTGGCCAGTGGCACCTGTTCCAGCCAAACTGGCCCAGCGACCCCGGCTACCGACATGCGGGAGCCAGTCGCCTGCAGGTGTGCCAGGGACTTACTGCTAACGTTAACGTCAAGGAATTATGACGGGCAGTGGAGGAGGAGGGACTTGGCCTTGCTCAGGCGGTCGGCGTCCACGACACCGGGGCTCAGGACGAACCTGAGCCCACGCTACAAGTGGATCGCCCTTTCGAACACGACGATCGGCGTGCTGATGGTGACCATCAACTCATCCATCGTCCTGATCGCGCTTCCCGACATATTCAATGGGATCCACCTCAACCCCTTGACCCCCGGCAACACCCCGTATTTCTTGTGGATGATCATGGGGTTCTTGGTGGCTACGGCCGTGCTGGTGGTGAGCTTCGGGCGCCTCGGCGACATGTTCGGCCGGGTGAAGATGTACAACCTGGGCTTTGCAGTGTTCACGGTCTTCTCGGTCTTGCTGTCGATCACGTGGATGAGCGGGACCTCCGCCGCCCTGTTCCTTGTGGTCATGCGCATCGGCCAGGGCATCGGGGGGGCGCTGCTGTTCGCCAACTCGAGCGCCATCCTGACCGACGCTTTCCCCGAGAACCAAAGGGGCCTGGCGCTCGGCATCAACGCCGTCTCGGCCATCGCAGGGTCGTTCATCGGCCTGATCCTCGGTGGCTTGCTGGGGCCGGTTTCCTGGCGGCTGGTCTTCTTGGTCTCCGTGCCGGTCGGAGTGTTCGGCACCGTCTGGGCCTACGTCAAGCTCCACGACACCGGGGTGCGCACGCCGTCGAGGATCGACTGGTGGGGCAACCTCACCTTTGCCGTCGGGCTGGTGGCAGTGTTGGTGGGCATCACCTACGGCATCCTGCCCTACGGGGGCCACACCATGGGCTGGACCAACCCGATGGTTCTCGGGGCACTCATCGGTGGGTTGGCGATCCTCGGCCTGTTTGCCTGGATCGAGACCAAGGTGGCCCAGCCGATGTTCCGCCTGAAGTTGTTCCGCATCAGGGCTTTCACCGGTGGGAACTTCGCCAGCCTGCTGTCGGGGCTCGCCCGCGGCGGGCTGATGTTCATACTCATCATCTGGCTGCAGGGCATCTGGCTGCCCCTGCACGGTTACAGCTACGTGTCCACCCCCCTGTGGGCGGGCATCTTCATGGTCCCGCTGACCATCGGCTTCCTGATTGCCGGCCCGATCTCGGGGATCCTTTCCGACCGCTTCGGCGCCAGGCCCTTCGCCACCGGCGGGATGCTGGTGGCAGCGGTCGTGTTCGTGCTGCTCCAGCTGCTGCCGGCCAACTTCAACTACCTCGAGTTCGCCGCCCTGCTGCTCGTCTACGGCCTGGCCGCCGGGATGTTCGCCTCGCCGAACCGGGCGGGGATAATGAACAGCCTGCCTCCGGACCAGCGCGGAGCGGGGGCCGGGATGTCGGCCACCTTCCAGAACTCCGCCATGGTGCTGTCGATCGGGATCTTCTTCACCCTCATCATCATCGGGCTGTCTGCCACCCTTCCCCAATCGCTCTACAGCGGCTTGACGGCTCAGGGCGTCCCGGCCGCCGACGCCACAAGGATCTCGCACCTGCCTGCGGTGAGCAGCCTGTTCGCAGCATTCCTGGGCTACAACCCGATGCAGACCCTGCTTGGGCCGGTCCTCGGGCACCTCTCGGCCGCCCATGCGCAATTCCTCACCGGGCGCAGCTTCTTCCCTCACCTGATCGCGCCCCCGTTCATGAAGGGCCTGCGCACGGCCTTGGACTTTGCCGTCGGCGCCTCGGTGCTGGCCGCGATTGCCTCGTGGCTGCGGGGCACCAAGTACGTGCACGCCGAGGCTCCGCCAGCTCCCGAGCACGCAGATGCTCCCGTGCCCGCCGGGATCAGCGGCCCTGCTGGGGTCGCACCACCTGAGGTCGAGCCTGCGCTGGCGAGCTCAGACACCGACGCCCTCTTCCCAGTGGGGCGTGAGCAGTGACCGCGCTGGTGCCCGACGATGGCCTGATGGCCATCGGGAAGGTGGCTGAGCTGGTGGGGGTGTCAGAGCGCACCCTTCGCTACTACGAGGAGGTCGGGCTGCTCACGCCGACCGGGCACAGCCCTGGCGGCTGCCGGCGCTACGTCGCCGACGACGTGGAGCGGGTGTCGCAGATTCGCGAGCTCCAAGAGGTGATGGGCTACTCGCTGGAGGAGATCCAGTCGATCCTCGCGCTCAAGGACCGCATGGCCGCCATCCGCACCGAGTGGCACGGGGGTGCCGAGCACGACGAGCAGGTGGCGCTGCTGGCTGAGGCAATGAGCTCGGTCGAGGGCACCCGGGCGCGTGTGAGGGCGAAGGCGGAGCGACTCCAGCGAATCCTTGCCGAGCTCGACGCCACGGTGGCGCGATACCAGGCGGTGGCCGAGCGGCTCGCTGGTCACCAGGAGGTTCTCACAACCTGAGGGAAGCCTGGTGAGCTACCCTCAAGTGGGGTCGCTCCAGTCGGGCTGCGGTGAGATGCCCCTGAACTTGGGGCAATGGCGGACGCTCAGTGTCGTCCATTGCCCAAAGTTCAGCGCGAGGGGCAGTTGACGGCGGATGGCCGGTCCAGGCCGACCTCGGTGTCGTCGACGTCGAGGGCGGTAAGGGCCTGTGCGGCAATTACCTGAGCGGTTAGGGCGGTGTTGGTGGTCGGATTGTGTAGTTCCATTCGCCGTGCCAGTCGTGGCGATGGATGGGGATGGCGGCAAGCTCTGCATCGCTGATCGACCGCCTTCTTGCGGCCCGCGCCGGGACGGCGCACCCGCTCGGAGACCTAGGTTACGCCTAGCGTACTTTACGTCCCAACCCCTGTCAAGGCCCTGTGGGTGGGCGCCGAACCTAAGGACCAGCAACGTGTCGCTCCTACGAGACGCCGTTAGGGCGGCGCGCGTACATCAGAGTGCTATACTTTACGTATGGCGCAACTGGTTACCAGGATCAGCGAGGAGCTGATGAGGTCCGTGGACGCGCTGGTACGCGAGGGCGAGGTCGCCTCCCGGTCCGAGGCGGTTCGCGTGGGCTTGGCAGAGCTCGTTGACCGGCGCAGCAGGCAACGAGTAGGCCAAGCGATAGTCGACGGCTACGAGCGGCGTCCACAGGACGCCAGCGGGGTTGCTTGGGCGGATGCCTCGACGATCCGGATGATCGCCGAAGAACCCTGGTGAGCCTGCCCCTCCAGGGCGAGATCTGGTGGGCCCAAGCAGAGGACAAGCGACGCCCGGTCCTGGTGGTGACGCGCGATCGGGCGATCCCGGTGCTCACCTGGATCCTCGTGGCCCCGGTGACAAGGACCGTTAGGCACATCCCGACAGAGGTGCCACTCGGGGCCGCGGAAGGCCTTTCGAACGACTCTGCCGCCACCTTGGACAACCTTCAGCCGATCCGACGGTCCTTCCTCGCCGATCGCGTCGGCTCCCTCGGCCCAGTCGGTCACCATCGCCTGTGCGAGGCGCTCAAGGCCCTGGCCGACTGCTGAGCCATCGGCCGCCGATAAGGACCGTTATGTCAAGTAGCTACTCCAGGAACTCGATGTCCACTCCGAGCGCTCGGTAGGTGCCGATGGCTCGCCGGTCTCTCGTCGCAAGGCGCAGCCCGTGCTCAACTGCAACTGCGCCCACGAGGGCGTCGTAAACGGAGCCGCCAACTATGCCCAGCCCCGGCAGGTGGCCGAGCAGGTCTTCGGCGCCCGATGCGCTCACGAATCTCGACCGTGAGAAGTTGGCTGCAATGAGGGCACTGACCGCTCGCGGGGTCCTCCGCAAGGGCGCCGGGAGTCGGCTCAGCACTGAGAAAGCCTCGAAGGCCGCGTGGCCCGCCAGCCCGAGGCTACGACCGCGCAGCGCTTGCACGGTTTGGTCGTGGTTGCCATGGTCCTCGACTACCAGCGGGACGGCGACGCTCGTGTCCAAAAGGACGTCGGGGTTGCGGAGGTCCCCCACGCTCTCAGCGTTGGTCGCCATACCTGAGCACCCTGACATCCCCGTCATCCAGCTCGTTCCCGGTCGCCGGGACGACCAGGCGCCCGTCTCTCTCGACCACGTCTCCGGTTGCCAGTGCCTCGATGCGTATGCCGGCGCCGTCCAGGGTCACCTCGATGTCGCCTGGTTGAAGGCCTGCCTGGTCCCGCAGCGCCTTGGGGATCACAAGCCTGCCTACGCGGTCAATGGTAGTGCGCATCCCACAAACGTACCATGCTGATGGCTACGCACCGGTGACCACCCGGGTCAGGCGCGCTGCCTGTAGCTTTTCTACGTGACTGGCTCTGATTACGACGTCTTGGTCGTTGGCAGCGGGTTCGGGGGCAGCGTGGCGGCACTCCGGCTCACCGAGAAGGGATACCGCGCCGGTATCATCGAGGCAGGGCGACGCTTTGCTGACGAGGAGCTTCCCGAGACGAGCTGGGATGTGCGGAGCTACCTGTGGGCCCCCGCGTTGGGCTGCCACGGCATCCAGAGGATCTCCCTCCTGAAAGACATCGTCATCCTGGCTGGGGCCGGCGTGGGCGGAGGCTCCCTGGTCTACGGCAACACCCTCTACCGGCCCAGCCAGGCCTTCTACGACGACGAGCAGTGGGCCAAAATCACCGACTGGCGCAGCGAGCTCGGGCCCCATTTCGAGCAGGCAGAGCGGATGCTGGGGGTGGTCCCCAACCCCACCACCACGCCGGCGGACCAGGTGCTGCGCGAGGTGGCGGTCGAGATGGGCTTCGGCGACACCTACCAGCCCACACCAGTGGGGGTCTTCTTCGGCCAACCAGGCGTTGAGGTGGCCGACCCGTACTTCGCAGGGATGGGCCCGGCGCGCAGCGGCTGCATCGAGTGCGGCGCATGCATGACTGGTTGCCGGCACAATGCGAAGAACACCCTGGTCAAGAATTATCTCTACCTCGCCGAGCGCGCTGGCGCGGAGATCTTGCCGATGACCACGGTGACTGCGGTGCGCCCAGTGGTGGGCGGCGGCTACGCTGTGGAGACCAAGCCCACGGCGCTGGCCGGGAGGCGCACCCGACGCAGCTTCTCTGCGCGCCATGTCGTGTTCGCCGCGGGCACCCTCGGCACCCAGCGCCTGTTGCACCGGATGCAATACCAGCGCCTCCTCCCCGGCCTTTCGGAGCGCCTGGGCGTCCTGACGAGGACCAACTCTGAGGCTATCGTCGGGGCGCGCTCGCGCAGGAGCGACGTCAACTTCACCCGGGGCGTGGCCATCACCTCGTCGGTCCACCCTGACGGCGACACGCACATCGAGCCGGTCCGCTACGGCAGCGGGAGCGACCTCATGGGCCTGTTGCAGACGGCTCTCACGGACCCCGTCGAGGGGCGCAGCCGCTTGGCGCTGGGCCTTCGCCAGTCGTGGCTCCAACGGGCAGATGTGCGGACCATGTACGGGGTAAGGGGCTGGGCTCGCCAGACGGTGATAGCCCTGGTCATGCAGTCCCTGGACAACTCGATGACCGTCTACCCCAAGCCGGCGGCGCTTGGCCGGGTTCGGCTGTCGACCAGGCCCGGCCACGGCGAGCCGAGCCCCACCTGGGTCCCGGTTGGACACGACGTGGCGCGCCGGATCGCCGAGAAGATCGACGGCGTGGCTGGAGGTGCGTGGGGCGACCTGTTCAACACCCCGATGACCGCGCACTTCATCGGTGGGGCGGTGATCGGGGACTCGACGAGGAGCGGCGTAATCGATGCCTACCACCGTGCCTACGGCCACCCTGGCCTCCACGTCGTGGACGGGTCGGCCATCTCGGCAAACCTCGGCGTGAACCCCTCTCTCACGATCACCGCCCAGGCAGAGAGGGCCATGTCCTACTGGCCCAATCGTGGGGAGCCAGATCCCCGGCCTACGCTGGGTGAAGGCTACCGTCGCATCGACCCGGTCTCCCCGCGCGACCCAGCCGTGCCCAGCCACGCCCCCGCCGCGATGCGCCCAGGGTCGTCGAAGGGCTGATTCGTCGGATTGACGCCAATCCGGTTGTCCCTACTCCAGGGAGAGGGGCGTGGAAGCAAGGGCCGCGCAGCAGGTCTCCACGATCAGGCGGCTGACCACGTAGGGGTCCATGTTGGCATTCGGCCGGCGGTCCTCGAGCCAGCCCCTCTTGGCCTTCTCGACGACCCAGGGGATCCGTATCGAGGCCCCCCGGTCCGAAGCTCCCGAAGTGAAGGTGTCCCAACGGGCGGTCTCATGCGCTCCGGTGAGCCGATCCTTGATCCCGGGACCGTAGTTGTCGGCCCCCTGCTCCTAAGCGTGTCCCCAGGGGCAAAGTAGCCCTGCTCTCGCGGGAACAGTCAGGCACTGGCGGTGAGTTCGTAGGCGTTAGGTCCGGAGGGGATGACAGGGTTCAGAGTTAGGTACACCTTTCCCAATGCCACCTCTTTAGTCCAGCCTGAGGTGGAATACCTGACCCATCCAGCAGTGACGGCCATGGCGTTGACGGAGGAGAGCAAGGTAGTGGCGCCGAACTTGGTCGTAAAGTCCTCTGTGACGGTGGGGCCTTGCCAGGCGCTGCCACCAGTGATGCCCGCGTTGTCGTAGTAAGCAGCCTGATCGCTGATGGGCTTGGTAAGCCGTGAGCCCGGTGGCAGCTTGGCGAAGACTGGGTCGGCTTCCAACAGATGAAGCCTGACGTTGCCTGGATCCGGATTGGGAGGGCGACCGACGCTACACCCCGATAGTTCCAGGGTCGCCACCAGCAGGCCAACCGCTGCCAGGCCACCAGCATGACGTACCAAACGATCCCGTGCTCGCAACCCCGGGTGGGGTACCGAAAGATACTGCTGGGGGACGGGAGAGATCACCCGCATCACCTCGCGGTGCTCCCTCCCTTGGCAGGCACTGCCAACGGGATGCCCAGCAAGCCACCAAGTCCCGATAACCGGAGCAGGCCGCCGGAGCTGGAGGAGCCCAACAGGCCGTTAAGCACTGAGCCGAGCAGGCCAGCGGAGCTGGTGGGTCCGGACGATGCACACGCATCTGCCACGGGCGTGAGCCCGACCATGCCCAGGTCATTGACGCTCGCAGCTTGACTTCCGCTGCCCTCTGCGTTGAGGAACGCCAGCCCAGCTCCGAGATCGGGCTCGCTGAAGCCCTTCGCGCTGAGTGGGATCGTGATGACGGAGTTGACTGTCCCGGTCGCGTCTGCGATCACGCTTGCCAGCTGTACCTCCTCGCTGGAGCCGAGGCCGGGCGAGACCAGATAGATCGGCACTGACGAACCAGGCGTGAAGCCGTCGCCGCTCACCCGGAGCTGCTCGCCTCCCGCACTGATGAGGCCGCTGCAGTCAAGGCCTGTCGGAGATGTGGGGGCAATGTCCAAGGATCCCAGCTGAACGCTCGGGGTGGAGGAAGGCACGGGGTCCGCCTG
>JBOGGU010000021.1:0-6074 GCA_050744085.1 Acidimicrobiales bacterium | reverse complement strand
GACGGGGTGACCCTGGTCGGCCATCTGCGGGTCCCGGGCCGGTGTGCTGAGAAACGCCACCACGATGGCCTGGTCGGGGCCCAGCCGACCGATCAGTCGCTACCGCGCCAGCGCTCGACCCTACACGCCTTCAAGTACTTAGAGGACCACCAGGGCATGCACTGGTGCTGTACCTACACAATGAGCATCGCCCCCGATACCCGCTTGGTCCCCAACCCGGTCAGGGTCGCAGCCCGAGGCGCCCTGGCGGACGCCAAAACAGACCTGGCCGAAACCCAAGCTGTCCTGGGGGCCACCTTCACCGATCGCTCGTTGAGCCCCCGCCAGATCAATGCTGTGTCTGGGACCCTGCATCGCGAGGTGCACAACGCCGCTGGTGGTGTCCAAGATGCCAAGGAGGCCCTGGTGGGCGTGCCCGCCAAGGTCCCTGCTAACGATGTGAACCCGGGCGCCACACGAGCGACACCGCACCTGGCGGTGAGATCATTGCAGATGGTGTGTCGGCTTCTCGCCTTCAACGCCGAGTTGGACCTTGCCACCCGCCTCAATGCCTACCTGGACGATACCGATGAGTACCGGGCCATCACCCGGAACCTGTTGCACCTGGGCGGGACCATCGAGTTTCGCCAAGCCTCCGTCACCGTCACGCTGAACCACCCCCACCCGCCACGGCTGGATCGGGCACTGGGCCTGCTCCTGGACGAGTTCAACGCCACCCCGCCTCGACTGAGCGGCGACGGTCGACCGATCAACTACCGCCTACAGGGGAGCTGAGATTGATCTCCGAACTCCGGCCCATTTCCGGAGGTCTGGGGCTCGGTCGTTGCCCTCACCGACAACACCGGGGTCCAGCTCGACACCTTCGCCTACGATCCCTTTGGCAACCTGATCTATGCCAACGGCGTCATCAACGAGCCCTTCGGCTACATTGGTGCCGACTACGATGGCTCGACAGGGCTGTACCATCCTACGGAACTTCGGTAGGCGAAATAGTGGCTGAGGTACGCTGTTGGTTCCTTGGGGCGCGCACCGGCTGCTCGGTATAGTGATAGATGGGGCGCAGGTCCAGATCGCGATCGAGAAATTGTTGCTTCGGCAATTGAGTCTATTTACAATTGTGTGGCTAGCTGTTGGTATTCGGTAGCAACGCAGCCGTAAGTTGTTCGATGATCACCCTCCTTCTCGCATGCGGACTCCACCAGGGTGGCACGGTGGTGGTGAACAAGTCCACTGTCCCGGTGGGACTCCAGGCTCCTGCGCCAGGAATGGGGTGTCCCAGCGAGGACCGCGGAGCGGGCCATCGACACCCTTGTCGGGGCTGGGGTGCTGACCAAGGTGTCGGGCAACCTCGGGGACCGCAAGTGGGCTGCCGACGACATCCTCCAAGCATTGGCCGACTTCTCCGCCAGGGCCGAACGCCGAGGCTGACCCTCAGGGCCGGGCTCTGCCCCAGACGGGCGCCCTGGATGGTGGTGTCCCCGTCGACCACTGTACCGTCTAGGTCGTGAACGAGGGGCGCAGGACGCGTGAGGCTGCCAGGGGCACTGCCCGCAGCCTGAGCTGGCCTGGGGACTCCCCGCTCCAGGACAGGGTCGGGGCAGTCATCGTCAACTACAACGCGGGGGACTACCTGTCCGCCTGTGTCGCCAGCTTGCGATCGGAGGGGATCAGCGCGGTAGTTGTGGTCGACAACGGCTCCTCCGACGGGTCCTCCAGCGTCCTGGCGGCCGCTGACGCCGGAGCCCGCATCATCGTGCCTGGGCGCAACCTGGGCTACGGACGGGGAGTCAACCGGGGGCTTGCCGAGCTCCCCGGCTCCGAGCTGGTCCTGGTTGGCAACCCGGATATCGTGGTGCGTCCAGGGGCAGTCGCCGCCCTGGTGGCGGCCCTGGACGGCGACCCCGCGATTGGCCTCGTCGGGCCCCGGATCGAGGAACCAGACGGGACCCTGTATCCCTCGGCGCGGACCTTCCCTAACCTGGGCGACTCGGTGGGGCACGGGTTCGTGGGCCTG
Source organism: Acidimicrobiales bacterium (assembly GCA_050744085.1). Classification (GTDB taxonomy): domain Bacteria; phylum Actinomycetota; class Acidimicrobiia; order Acidimicrobiales; family JAJPHD01; genus JAVKSL01. The sequence continues at coordinate 4,060 of JBOGGU010000021.1, read as the reverse complement.
GTTGCGCCGGACAATCGCTGGAGCCGGCGCTACAAGATGGCCGACTGGGACCACGCCAGCGAGCGGGAGGTGGACTGGGTGTCCGGGGCGTGCTTCCTGGCCCGGCGCGCCGCGCTGGATGCGATCGGCGGATTCGACACCCGATACTTCATGTTCTCCGAGGATGTCGACTTGTGCTGGCGGGCCGGCCGGGCGGGCTGGAGGGTGGCCTACGAACCCGCCGCCACGGTGACCCATGTGAAGGGCGTGTCAGTGGAGCACCATCCCTATGCCATGATCGTTGCACATCACCGCTCCCTCCTGCGCTTCGCCGCGCGCAGCGCGGAGGGGCGCAGCCGGGCGTTGCTTCCCGTTGTCGCCGCCGGCCTAAGCGTGCGGACCGGGCTGGCCTGCCTCGGCCGCTGGGGCGCCGGCCGCTGGGGCGCCGGCCGCTCCGACTGACCGGCCGCTCCGGCTGACCGGGAGCGCCCGGCCCTGACACCGCAAGGGCCCGCCCTCGCACTAACGTTTGAGCGACCATGCCGCGCGGATCTCTAGGAAGGACAGTCGCACGTGCGGCCAGGACCGGCGGCTCTCGCAAGGCACGGGGGCCCAGGCAAACCCCAATTGGCTTCTACACAACCCTGGTGGTCGTGGTGTTGCTGGGTATCGCTGGCGTGGCCTTCAGCCGCTACCAGGTCCTTCACCCGCCTGCCCCGGCGATAGGGGATCACTGGCTGGTGGCAGTCGGCTTCGACGTATGCGGCAAGTTCCAGCCCAACCTGCCCAAGAACCCTGGCAAGACGACACCTGGCATCTACACGACCGGCAACGGGCTCATCCAGGTGGCCCCGAAGACCAAGGCCGACACCGGGAGCAATGCGACCCTCGGACGGTTCGCCGCTGGCTATCCAAAGTTGATGCTGAGCTCTACCAGCCTTGGCTATCCAGGCCACAAGGTGCTCGACAACGGTGCCCTGTGTGGCAAGACTCCGGGCAAGGTGCAGGTCAAGTTGTTCTCCAGCCTGGCCGACACCCATGGCACCCTGGTCAAGGGCAACCCCGCCAGCCTGCGCCTCACCAACCGCTCCCTGGTCACGATCGCGTTCGTGGCGCCGGGTAGCGCCATCGCCCGCCCGCCCTCGGCCGTCACCCTGGCCACCGCTCCAACCCCGACCACCACTGCCCCAACTGTTCCCCCGACCGCCCACAAGGCCACCACGACCTCCACTACCGCCCACGCCACGACCTCCACTACCGCCCACGCCACGACCTCCACGACCGCCCACGCCACTTCGACCACCGCAGCACCCTCGTCGACGACCCGGACTACAGTCCCCGCGGCGAGCACAGCCACCACCACCCATCGGTGAAAGCTGTCGTCCTGGTCGGAGGCGTGGGGACCAGGCTGCGGCCGCTCACACTGGACACCCCCAAGCAGATGCTGGCGGTTGTCGAGACCCGGATGATCGAAAGGGTGCTCGCTCACCTGGCCGAGCACGGCGTCGACGAGGCGGTCCTGTCGCTCGGCTACCGCCCCCAGTGCTTCGTCGACGCCTTCCCGAAAGGTGTCGCATGCGGGGTGAGGCTCTCCTACGCGGTCGACCCCGAACCGCTGGATACCGCAGGGGCGATCCGGTTCTCGGCCCTGGCCTTGGGCGTCACCGAGACATTTCTGGTGGTCAACGGCGACGTGCTCACCGACGCGGACCTCTCGGCGCTCGTGGCCCGACACGCCGAGCTGGGAGCCGACGCAACCATCGCCCTCACCCCCGTAGAGGACCCGTCGGCCTACGGGGTGGTGCCCACCGACGCCGGCACCAGGGTGCTGGCCTTCATCGAGAAGCCCCCTCCTCACGAGGCTCCGACGAACTTGATCAACGCCGGCCTCTACGTTTTGGAACCGAGCGTGTTGGACCGGATCCCATCAGGGCGAGCGGTCTCCGTGGAGCGTGAGACCTTCCCGGCTCTCGTCGCCGAGGGACGGCTATTCGCCTGGGCCTCCGATGCGTACTGGATCGACACCGGCACCCCGGCGAGCTACCTGCGAGCGTGCGCCGACCTGCTCACCGGTGCTCGTCCCGGCCTGCCCGCCCCTGGAGCCTGGAGCCTCTCGCCCGGAGTCTGGGCTACTGGCTCCCCCAAAGTGGCGGGGGGGGTGATGCCGCACAGCCTGGTCGCCGACGGAGCCGTCGTCGCCGCTGGAGCGGTGGTGGAGGACTCCGTGATCGGTGCGGGGGCGCGGGTCGAGGCTGGGGCAAGGGTGAGCGGGTCGGCTCTTCTGGCGGGCTCGGTGGTCGGCGCCGGAGCGACCGTGGAGGGCTCGATAATTGGCGAGGGTGCGACGGTGGGGGAGGGGGCGAGCGTCAGCGCGCTGAGCGTGCTCGGCAACCGGGCAGTGGTGGCGCCAGGCTCACGCGCCGCCGCGGCCCGGATCGCCGCCGAGCCCGGCGCAACGCCGTGAGCCCGCCCGCGCGGGTCCTGGTCACGGGAGGGGCGGGCTTCATCGGCTCCACGCTCGTCGACCGCCTGCTCGCCGAAGGTCGCTCGGTGGACGTGGTGGACGACCTGTCCTCCGGCAGGTTGGCCAACCTCGCCGAGGCCCGGGCCAGCGAGTCCAGGCGCTTCAGCTTCTACCAGCTCGACATCCGCTCGCCTGACCTGGCCGAGCTCATGGCGCGGCGGGGCCACGAGGTGGTCTACCACCTGGCTGCCCAGACCGACGTGAGGGCGTCAGTGGCCCGGCCCTCGCTGGACGCCGACATCAACGTGCTGGGAAGCCTGAACGTCCTAGAGGCCTGCCGGGTGGCGGGGGCCCGCCGGGTGGTCTATGCGGCGAGCGGTGGGACCCTCTACGGCGACCCAGACCCCTCTGCGCTTCCCCTCACCGAGGCCATGCCGCACCGTCCCCTTTCGCCTTACGGGGTATCGAAGAAAGCGGTGATCGACTACCTGGCCGCCTACCGCGAGCTCTACGGCCTCGACTACTGCGCACTTGCCCTGGCCAACGTCTACGGCCCGCGCCAGGACTCCCTCGGCGAGGCTGGCGTGGTGTCGATCTTCGCTGGGCACATGGTGGCGGGCGAGCCCTGCACCATCTTCGGCGACGGTGCCCAGACCCGTGACTTCGTCTTCGTCGACGACGTGGTCGACGCCTTTGCCCGGGCCGGCGAGTCAGCCTTGCCCGAGATGGTCTGCAACATCGGCACGGGAACGGAGACTTCGGTGGCTTCTCTCTACGAAATCATGGCCGGCATCGCCGGGCCCCCGCGCCCACCCACGTCAGCGCCAGCCCGCCCAGGCGAGGTGGCCCGCTCAGCCCTGGATCCGGGGCTGGCCGAGGACCAGCTCGGCTGGAAGCCCTGGACGACCCTGGCAGAAGGTGTGGCTGCAGTCATCTCGGCCGCGTGGGGAGGCGGTGCCTGAGGAAGTGACTTGACACGTAGACACATTGCGGCTAGTGCCCACTCCCCTCAAAATCTCTATTACCAGGAGCATCGCAGCGTTCTCCGTCCTCGCGCACCCGGCGACCCCCAGAGAAGCGTCTCCAAAGCTCCATCGGGTACCACCCGCCGGAGGATTCGAGGGGCTACAGATGCGCCCAGAAGCAGCATCGATCGGTGTCCGGTCCTAGCGGGACCTTCCTGGCTAGGGATCTGAGCCTACTTCAGGGGCCCTCGAAAATTCTCTTCAAATAACCCTCTGACCAGCGCATTTGTCCTGGTCAGAGACTCGCGTTTGCTTGTCGGGTGTGGTAGTACCTAGATATGGCATATATCGTGGGCAAGAAGCAGGACGGCAAGACCTACTACTACCTCACCGAATCAGCCCGTGTGGAGGGCAAGCCGCGCATCGTGTCCCAGCGCTACCTCGGAAGCGCAGAGGAGGTGACGGCCAGGCTGTCCGAGTCAGGTCCCAGACCTCCGGAAATGAGGGTTTGTCCGGAGATCAATCTTCTGGTTATGACAGCCTGAAGTGGCCCCACCGTGATGGCTTGATTTGGCCCCACCCGGGACGTGTTGCAGGTTAGTCCGACAGGGCGATGCTCGCGAGTCGGGGGTCTCACCGGAGCCGCCGCCGA
>JBOGGU010000020.1:0-10409 GCA_050744085.1 Acidimicrobiales bacterium | reverse complement strand
AGGGCTGCTTGCCGCCCTCTCGAGCGCTTCCTCGGTCAGGCTGCCCTCAGCTTCACCGGGCTGCTGCGACAGCCCGGAGAGGTGGGTCTTTCACCCCCCTCCGGATACATGGCGCCACGTGGCGCACAGCACCGACGTGGTAGTGATCTCTGTCGACGGCAAGGGGATCGTCATGAGGCCCGACGCGCTGCGGGAGGCGACTGCCAAGGCAGCCTCCGCCACGACCCCCAAGCTCGAGACCCGTCTGTCCAAGGGCGAGAAGCGCTACCGCAAGCGGATGGCCGAGGTGGGCGCGGTCTACGACCTCGCGCCGGTGGCCCGCAGCGCCGCCGACGTGCTCGCCTACAAGCACGGCGACGACGCTCCACCGCCCGCACCCAAGGCCACTGGCAAATGGGTGACCGCCAGCGTGGCCGAAGACGCCGCTGAGGTGGTCACCCGTGTCTTCGACGAGGCAGAGCGACGTGACCCAAGACATCAGCGGTGCTGGGTGGCGCTCGTAGATGGCAACAACCATCAGATCGACCGCATCAACGCGGAAGCCGAGAACCGCGGGCTGAAGGTCACCGTCCTAGTTGACCTGATCCATGTCATGGAGTACATCTGGTCTGCCGCGTGGTGCTTCTTCGCCCAAGGCGACCAGGCCGCGGAGGACTGGGTCCACGCCAAGACCATTGCCGTGCTCGAAGGCAACGCCCGTGACGTCGCCGCCGGGATCCGCCGGCGAGCCAGCACCGCCCGCCTCGCCACGGCAAAGCGCAAGAACGCCGACGCGTGCGCCAAGTACCTGACCAACAAAGCCCCCTACCTCGACTACCCCACCGCATTGGGTGCCGGGTGGCCCATAGCTACGGGGATCATCGAGGGGACGTGCCGGTATCTTGTCGCTGACCGAATGGACATAACCAGTGCCCGCTGGTGAGTCGACGGTGCCGAAGCAGTTCTCAAACTGAGCGCGGTGCGCTCCAACGGCGACTTCGAGGACTACTGGACCTTCCACCTCGACCACGAACAGCAACGAGTCCACCAATCCCGCTACGCGGACGGCGTCATCCCACTCGCCGCCTAGGTGCTAGGTCACTCCTATAGCGCCGCACCCATTGTCAATGGCAAAGTAGCGCAAGGGTACTACTGCGCCCAATCATATGAGGCGGCATATAGAGTCGGGGGGGATTTAGGCAGCATTGCATCTACGTGTTTCCGTAGATGCTTGTTTAGATTTAGATGAACAGACCGCCGTTAAAAGACGAAGGGTCCGGGTTCACGGTTGTTCCGCCTGGCACGTGATAACCGCACTAGCCGGTACTACGGTCGCACCACCTATCCATCCCTCCAAGCGGAAGCCATGGGCGGCGGCTCTCTGGGCGGCGGCGGCGGGGACAGGGACGGGGTCTATGCTGATGTTCAGCTTAGTGTGAGGGGGCATTGCCGATGGGACAACAGTTAAGCCAAGGCCCCCTGATGGTGTGGAATACGGCTGGAGCTGGCCCGCTTTATTCAGTGGCAAGACCTGCTGGGTCACCGACTCGGGCAGGGACGCCGATGAGGTGCACACGCTCCCGAAGGTGACCTCGGCGGGCACACCGGCTTGGGCCAGTGCCTCGCGCACTTGCGGCACTTCATTTACGGCTGCGCTTCTGCTTTGCTCGAGTAGGGTCAGGGTTAGGTTGCCGCTGCCCTGGGTGCGAACTGTCCAAGCTGCCAATTTCAGGTCGACTTGATTCGCTGGAGTGCCTCTGGTCAGGAACGCCAATGACGAACTGGCCACTGCGGCTGCCAATCCAAGGCCAGCCGCGCCCGTCATCAACCGGTGCCCTCGCCGGCGGCTACGCCCTCTGGTAATGATTGCCTCGGCTGGAACGCTCATTCGTGGGTTGCCAAGAGCGTCTCGGGCCTCGATGAGGGAGCGCTTCACCTCGGCAAGCACATCGCCGTTGTTCATTGTAGAGTCTCCTGTTGGTTGCGTGCTGGTATCTTGGTGCGGAGCCTGGCCAGGGCACGATGCAGGTGGACGCCGACCGTCTTTGGCGAGATGTCAAGCGCCTTCGCAGTCGTTGCGGCGTCCAGGTCTAAGAGGACTCTCAGCGCGATGACCTCCCGCTGCCTGGGAGGCAGCTGTCGAACGGCGCTCAGCAGGTCGTCTTCGGGTTCGGGATGATCCTGGCAGGACGGCTCCGCTTTAGCTTCGCCGAGCAGGAGCGTCTCGCGCCTCAGGTGGCGCCAGCGCGAGACATGAAGGTTCAGCGCGACCCGCACCACCCATGCTTCGGGCGCGGGATGCCGGCTCACGGTCTTCCATGACAGCCACGCGCGACTGAAGGCCTCGGCGACCAGCTCTTCGGCTAGCTGATGATCCCCTACGAGGACCGTGACGGTGCTCAGGCAGCTGTCACGAGCGGCCGCATAGAACTCGGTGAACCCCGCTTGAGCCGCTTCCACACCGTACATACGCATACCTACCCCGTTCGGTTTACACCTTCACTCTCCAGACAGGGGCTGAGAGTGACTCCTGGCTCCATTGTCTCTCCCGGGCCAGGCAGGCTCGGGCGCTCACATCCCGGTGCGGGTCGCTCAGAGCAGGTAGACCTCGTCGGGAGCCCCGGTGCCGGCGGGGCTCGCCAGGCGGGCGCAGGTGGGGCAGTACCAGCGGGCCTCCATCGGGGTCCCGCACGCCGGGTCGCGGACGACCTCGGCGTCGGGCGACCCTCCGGCGCCCCACTGGGATAACAGGCGCAACGCCCCAGCCAGCTCGGCCCCCGGCGAGCTCAGGCTGTATACCAGTCGCACCGGCCGGCGACAGTAAGGGGCCGAGATCACCAGGCCTTCTCTCCCCAGGTGCTTGAGCCGGGCGGACAGGATGTTGGGGGCCAGGCCGGGGATAGCCCCCAGCAGGTCCCCGAAACGCAGCGGCCGCTCCAGGAGCGCGGAGACGACCAGCAACGTCCAGCGGTCGCCGACCCGGGCGAGCGCCTCCTCCAGGGCAGAGCTGGGACGGGTCGCTGCCTCAGCAGGGGGAGCTGATGGGGGCACGGAGGGTTGGCGAGCGGCGGCATATTCCTCAGAAGGCACGGCTATCATCTCGCCCAGAGTAACTTGTAGATCGCAAGTCACAATCGAGAGGAGCAACTCCAATGACCGCTCTAGAAGAGATCGCCTCCGCCGTCACCCAGGTGGCCACCCTCGCGGGGCCGGCGACCGTGGGCATAGGCTCGGGCTGGGGCCAGGGCTCGGGCGTCGTGGTCCGGGACGGCCTGGTGCTCACCAACGCCCACAACCTGAGGGACGAGGGCGCCGCGGTGACCTTCGCCGGCGGCCGGGTCGCGGAAGCCACCCCGAAGGGTGTCGACGTGGACGGCGACCTGGCCTTGCTGGGGCTCGACACCGCTGGCATCACCCCGCTTGCCTGGTCCGACACCCGGCCCAGCCTAGGCACGCCCGTCGTGGCGCTCGCCAACCCCGGCGGAAGGGGCCTCCGTGCCACCCTGGGCCAGGTCTCTGCGCTCAGCCAGAGCTTCCGGGGCCCCAGGGGCCGGCGCATCGCTGGAAGCATCGAGCACACCTCGCCCCTCGCAAAGGGGTCTTCGGGCGGCCCGCTCCTCGACACCGCCGGCCGCCTCCTCGGGCTCAACACCAACCGCCTCGGGGAGGGTTTCTACCTGGCCATCCCCGCCGACGACACCCTCCAGGGCAGGATCGACTACCTGGTCACCGGCGAAGCCCCGGCCCGGCGCCACCTCGGCGTCGCCCTCGCCCCCTCCCACGTTGCCGCCCGCCTTCGCGCCGCCGTGGGCCTGCCTGAGCGCGCTGGCCTGCTGGTGCGAGGGGTCGAGTCCGACGGCCCCGCGGCGGCGGCCGGCCTCGCCGTGGGTGACCTGATCGTGGCCGCCGCCGGCCAGCCCGTCAGCACCATCGACGAACTCTACGCGGCTCTGGACCACCTGGCCGAGGGAGCCGCCCTGGTGCTCGGCGTCCTTCGTGGGGCCGACGAGTTGGACGTGTCGCTGGCTTTTTAGCGAAATTGAGCCGGTGCCGCCCAAGCGCCGTGCCCACTCACCCCCCCTCCGCCCCGCGGCGCGCCCCCTCAGCCCCCCGGCACCTCGTAGCGGGCCAGGCGGGCGGACCCGGTGCCCAGGTCGGCCCATGTGCCATCCTCCAACGAGAGGGACACCAGGCCGCCCGCCGCCAGGTGCTCCGCCAGCGCCTCGACGACCTCGGGGTCACCCTTGCCGGTGACCCTGATCGCGAGGTCGTGCAAGCCTGGGTTGTGGGCGATCACCATCACCGAGGCCGTCTCGGGCGGCACAGCGTGGAGCCGGGCCAGCAGCGCCTCCTCGTCCGCTCCGTAGAGGCCGTGCTCGATGGAGACCTGTGCACCGTGCTTGAACAGGGACGACACGCCAGCGAGGGTCTCGATGGCCCGCCGGGCGCTGGAGCACAGGATCAGCTCGGGGTCCTCATCGGGGGGGATCAGCTCGGCCACCCCGCGCGCTGCATTGCGGCCCCTCTTGGCCAGCGGGCGGTCGTGGTCGTTGGGGTCCGACGGCGTCCAGTCGGACTTGGCGTGGCGCAGGAGCAGCAGGGTGCGAGGTGCCATGGGGACCGCGATGCTATCCCCGAGCAGTTGACACCCCGCGGGTAGTGCTGCGCCGCGGAAGAGCCATGTGTGTCGCCCAAGGCATCGATCCTGTTCAGAGGCCCTATTATCCGATAAGCGACACACATGGCGTTTCCGCTCAGCAGCACTAGGGTGCTGTGGTGGTGCCCCTGCCAGCCGTGACCGTCCCAGCCGTTTCAGCCGCCGAGTCCCTGGTGCTGGACGGGCTGAACCCCGAGCAGCGTCGCGCGGTCTTGCACAGCGGAGGCCCCTTGCTGGTCGTGGCCGGGGCGGGCTCGGGCAAGACCCGGGTGCTGACCCACCGGATCGCCGCTTTGATGGCTGACGGCGTGTCCCCGCAGGAGATCCTGGCGATCACCTTCACCAACAAGGCTGCGGACGAGATGCGCGGGCGCCTGGTCGCCCTGGTCGGCCCGGTGGCGCGGCGCATGTGGGTGTCCACCTTCCACTCGGCGTGCGTGCGGATCCTGCGCTCGCACGCGGCGGTGCTCGGATACCGCTCCTCCTTCAGCATCTACGACCAGGCCGACGCGGTGCGCCTCACCGGTTATGTGGTGCGCGACCTCAACCTCGACGCCAAGCGCTTCGCTCCCCGGGCCGTGCACGCGGTCATCAGCTCAGCCAAGGCCGAGTTGGTGGACTTCGAGACCTTTGCCGCACGGGCGCAGACCCTCAGGGAGGGCCGGATCGCCGAGATCTACCGGGAGTACCAGCACCGGCTGCTGGCCGCGAACGCCATGGATTTCGATGACCTGCTCACGGTCACTGCGCACGTGTTCCAGGCAGCGCCTGACGTGCTGGCCGGCTATCAGCAAAGGTTCCGCCACCTATTGGTGGACGAGTACCAAGACACCAACCGGGTCCAGAACGAGCTGATCCTGATGCTGGGGAAGCTGCACCGCAACGTCTGCGTGGTCGGGGACTCGGACCAGTCGATCTACCGATTCCGCGGGGCCGACATCCGCAACATCTTGGAGTTCGAGCGGGTGTTCCCAGACACGACGGTGGTCAAGCTGGAGCAGAACTACCGCTCCACAGGCAACATCTTGGACGCGGCCAACGCAGTCATCGCCAACAATGCCACCCGCAAGCCCAAGTCCCTGTGGACCGCGTCCGAGGCGGGGCCGCCGGTGAAGCGATACCGGGCGCGCGACGAGCACGACGAAGCGGCGTGGGTGGCGACTGTGGCGCGGCGCCTGCATTCCGACGGCCTGGCCTGGGGGGACATGGCCGTCTTCTACCGGACCAACGCCCAGAGCCGGGTGGTGGAGGAGGAGATGACTCAGGCGGGTGTGCCGCACAAGGTGGTGGGAGCCACCGGCTTCTACGAGCGCCGGGAGGTCAAGGATGTCCTTGCCTACCTGCGGGTGGTGGTCAACCCGGCCGACGAGGTGAGCCTGAAGCGCATCGTGAACGTGCCCCGCCGTGGGGTGGGGGACACATCGGTGGCCCGGCTGGACGCATGGGCGACGCAGGAGGGGGTCGGTTTCGGGGACGCGCTGGCGGCAGCCGAGGCGGCTGGATTGTCGGGCAAGGCCAGCAGCGGTGTGAAGCGGTTGCTGGCGTTACTGGGCGGCCTGCGGGAGCTGGCTGGCGGGGGCGGGGCCGGCGCTGGGGCCGGCGGGGTCGGGGCGGCCGGCGGGGTCGGGACCGGGGCCAGCGGGGCGACGCCGGCGGAGCTGGTCGAGGCGGTGCTGGAGCGCACCGGGTACCGGGCCGAGCTGGAGGCCGACGGGAGCATCGAGGCGGCGGGGCGCTTGGAGAACATCGGTGAGCTGGTGAGCACGGCAGCCGAGCACACCGACCTGGCCTCGCTGCTGGAGGCGACTGCCCTGGTGTCCGATGCCGACGAGATCGACGGCGACGACTCCAAGGTGGTGCTGATGACGCTGCACACAGCCAAGGGCCTGGAGTTCCCCGCGGTGTTCCTGGCCGGCCTGGAGGAGGGAGTGTTCCCGCACCTGCGTTCGCTGTCCGAGCCGGCTGAGCTGGAGGAGGAGCGCCGCCTGTGCTACGTGGGCATAACCAGGGCGAAGCGCCACCTCCACGTGAGCCACGCCTGGTGCAGGACTCTGTGGGGCACCCAGCAGTTCAACCCACCGAGCAGATTTCTTGACGAGATACCCGCGGAGCTGGTGACCGACATCGGGGCCGCCGGGCGGGACGCTGTCGGTGGGCGGTTGGTCGGGGCCGCCGGGCGGGACACGGGCGGTGCGCGGCGGGACACAGGCGCAGGGCGGGACGCTGGCGGCCGGCCTCGTGGGCGGGACCGGCTGGTCGACTCGGCTCTCGCCAGCCGGGGCCTCACCCCGGCGCGGACCTCCGGCGCCGAGGCGCTGGGCCTCAAGGTGGGTGACGACGTGGTCCACGGCCGCTGGGGGGAGGGAGTGGTGATCGACAAGCGGGGCGAAGGCCCCAAGGCCGAGGCGACGGTCCGTTTCCCCGGCCTGGGCGACAAGGTGCTGGCACTGGCGTTCGCCCCGCTCAAACGGGCTTGACGGGTCGACCGCCCGGCGAGGGCTCGGTGGGCGCAACTACTCGCCGGCGGTGTCGCTGGGGAGCGGCCCTCCCCGGGCGGTTGCCTTCAGCCTTGGCGTGCGAACCGACGCCTTCGTACAGCCCGCCGATGGCGAGGTCGATCTGCATGAGGTAACGGACGTCGAAGGTCAAGGCAGGTTGGGTCACCGCGTAGAGCACTCCGAGCGGGAGTAGCCAGGCCTGATCGACTGACGAGCGGGACGCCGAAGCCGTGGGGGTGCCTAGAGTATTACGTAGGACGCGTAATACGTATCAGGAGGCGTTGGTGCGGCTGAACAGCAAGGGCCAGGTGACGATCCCAGCGAACCTGCGGGTGAGGCACGGCCTGCATGAAGGTGACGAGCTGGATGTGATCGAGGAGGGCAACGCGTTGCGCATCGTTCGGGTCGCGGACAGCCAGACGCGCGGGGAGCGACTTGTGCAAGGGATGCGTGGCCGGGCTACCACCACCATGAGCACGGATCAGCTGCTGGAGCTGTTGCGTGGCGAATGAGCCGCATGCGCAGCAGGGCAACGTGGCAGATCGACCGGTTACCTTGGTGGACTCCAGCGTCATGCTCGACGTCTTGACGCAGGACTCTCAATGGGCCGAGTGGTCGGAGGCTGCCCTCGTCCAGGCTCGGGATGCGGGCCGGATGGTGATCAACCCGATCGTGTACGCTGCGGTATCGACCGGCTTCGCCAGGATCGAGGACCTCGATAGAGCAGTCCCCATCGGTGAGTTCGAGCGCGAGGCGCTCCCGTACGAGGCCGGTTTCGTGGCCGGTAAGGCGTTCCTCTCCTACCGAATGAGGGGAGGCCAGCGGCGGTCACCGCTTCCGGATTTCTACATCGGCGCCCATGCTGCGGTCCGCAGGTATCGGCTGCTCACCCGTGACGCTGCCCGCTATCGCACCTACTTTTCCTCGGTGGAGCTGGTCTCCCCCTGATGGGTGCGTACGTCTGCACCTACCCACGGCCCATTGGACCGAGGTCTGATACGTTGCGGGCTGTGGTTTACTTGCTCGCTCGTGACTGAGGGCGGCAATCAGTGGACTTGATGGAGTTCCAGGGCAAGGGCTACCTTGGTCGTTGGGGCATCCCCATGCCGGCAGGGGCGGTGGCCGGCAGTGTGGGCGAGGCCATGGATGCCGCCGAGGCCCTTGGCTGGCCGGTGGTGGTAAAGGGTCAGGTCCCGGTCGGGGGCCGGGGGAAGGCAGGAGGAGTGAAGCTCGCTGCAGGCCCCGACCAGCTGGCGCGCCACGCCGAGGCGATCTTGGGGATGCAGATCGGCGGCCACGTCGTGCACCTGGTCTGGGTCGAATCCGCCAGCGAGATTGCGGTCGAGCACTATGTAGGGATCACCCTGGACCGAGCGACCAAGGACCACCTGGTCATGGTCTCTGCGAGGGGTGGCGTGGACATCGAGCAGGTAGGCCTGGAGGATCCCGGCGCCATCGCCCGCCTTCACGTGGACCCGCTCGACGGCCTGTCGGACGAGGCTGCCCGAGCTGTGGTGGCAGAGGCGGGATTGGCGGAGGGTGCCAGGGAGGGGGCCGCGGCGACCCTGGTGAGGATGTACCGCTGCTATGTGGAGGGCGACGCCGAGCTGGTGGAGGTGAACCCCCTGGTACTGACCGTAGGTGGGGAGGTTCGCTGCCTGGACGCCAAGGTGAGTCTGGACGACAACGCTGCGTTTCGCCACCCCGAGTGGGAAGAGTATCGGGCGACCGTGGAGCTGGACCCACGGGAGCGTCTGGCTCGGGAGCGAGGGCTCAACTACATCGGCCTCGACGGGACTGTCGGGATCATCGCCAACGGGGCTGGCCTGGCGATGGCGACGCTGGACGTGGTGAGCGAGGTGGGGGGAACGGCGGCCAACTTCTTGGACGTCGGCGGGGGGGCCAATGCATCGGTGATGGCGGCGGCGCTGGAGGTCATCAACATCGATCCCAAGGTGGCTGCGATCCTGGTGAACATCTTTGGTGGGATCACCCGATGTGACGAGGTGGCCAACGGGATCCTTCAGGCGCTGGAGCGGGTGGCGGCAGGAGCCCCGATAATCTTGCGCCTCGACGGCACCAATGCCGAGAAGGGCAGGGCCATCCTGGCCGAGCACACCTCCGAGCGGCTCGTGCTGCGCGCCACGATGCTCGACGCGGCACGCGCGGCCGTGGAGCTGGCAGCGGGGCCGCCGGCCGGCAGCGCCGGCGGGACCGGAGCGCCCGGCGGGACCGGAGCGCCCGGCGGGACCGGGACGGCAGCGCCGTGACGATCTTCGTCGACCAGCACACCCGGGTCCTGGTGCAGGGGTTGACTGGCGGTCAGGGACGGTTTCACGGCTTGCGCAACCGAGCCTACGGGACCCAGGTCGTGGCCGGCGTGACGCCCGGGAAGGGAGGCGCCGACGTGGAGAGCATCCCGGTCTTCGACACGGTGGTCGACGCAGTGGTCGCCACCCGGGCCACCGCCAGCTTGGTGGTCGTGCCCCCACGATCCGCCTGCGCCGCCGTCCTGGAAGCCGCGGCGGCAGGGGTGGCGCTGGTCGTGTGCATCACCGAGCTGATCCCGACCCAGGACCAGGCCCGGCTGTTCAACCAGCTCCGCCGGGACCACCCGGGCACCCGGCTGCTCGGGCCGAACTGCCCGGGCATTATCTCGCCGGGCCGCTGCAACATCGGCATCACCTCGGGCGACATCGCCCTTGCCGGCGGTCCCGTGGGCATCGTCAGCCGGTCGGGGACACTCACCTACCAGGCCCTTCACGAGCTGTCGATGCAAGGCGTGGGCCAGACCACCTGCGTCGGCATAGGCGGGGACCCGGTGCCCGGCACTGGCTTCATCGACTGCTTGGCGGCCTTCGAGGCGGACCCGGAGACCCGGGCGGTGATGATGATCGGAGAGATCGGCGGCTCCGAGGAGGAGCGCGCCGCAGCATGGATAGCGGGCAACATGCACAAGCCGGTGGTCGCGTATGTGGCCGGAGTCACCGCCCCCGAAGGCCGCCACATGGGCCACGCCGGGGCCATCGTCTCGGGCCACATGGGCACTGCCCGAGCCAAGATGGAGGCCCTGTCGGCAGCAGGGGTGCTGGTCGCCACCAATCCCACCGCAGCCGGCGAGGCAATGGTGGAGGTGGTGAGGGCGGACTCCCATGGTTGTTGATACACCTCCCTGCTATAGTGGAACATATGTTTGGAGCACAGGTGGGACTCAGCGAGGTGGTGGGGGCGGTGGCCACCTTGGAGTCGGTGATGGCCGTCTTCGAGCCGGGCAC
>JBOGGU010000019.1:0-7814 GCA_050744085.1 Acidimicrobiales bacterium | reverse complement strand
GGGGCGGGCAGCGGCAGCGGCGGGGCGGGCAGCGGCAGCGGCGGGGCCGCCGGGGCGAGGGCCGGCGTCGGGCAGGGTTGGCGGCGCTTGCACCCGCTCTCCCCGGTCGTGCGGTTCTCCAGGTCCCTGTTCGGGCTGCTGATCGCGCTGGCCGTCAGCACCCTCGCCGCCAGAAAGGACCCGTCGGGGTCCTACGTGTTCGACGTGGTGCTGGTCGGGATAGCGCTCGTCTCTGGCTTCGTATCGTGGTTGGTGACACGGTGGCAGGTCGAAGGCTCGACGCTGCGGGTGGAGTCCGGGCTCATCCGGCGTGACTCGCGCCAGGTCCCCCTTTCTCGGGTTCAGGCCATAGACGTGGTCCAGCCAGTCGTGGCCCGGGCGCTGGGCCTCGCCGAGCTGCGCTTGCGAGTGGCTGGCTCGCGCTCCGAGGTCCGGCTGGCATACCTGACGGAGGCCGAGGCGAGGGCTACCAGGGCCCGACTCCTCGCCCTCGCCCGCGGGAGCGACCAGGACGCACCAGCGCCGGCCGAGACAGCCTTGGCCTCGGTGTCCACGTCCCAGCTCGTGGCCGCGGTGGCGCTGAGCGGCCCCGGGATCACCGCCATCGGCACCGTCGGGCTCCTCATTGGCCTGGGTGTATCCATCCCAGGGGCCGTGGGTTCCGTGGCAGGCTCGGGCGTTGCGGTGGTGATCGCCCTGGTCGGCCCAGCCATCCGGCGTGTCACGAGCGAGGGGTCCTTCAGCCTGGCAGAGGCTCCCGACGGCCTGCGGGTGCGCTGCGGCCTCGTAGAGAAGGTGGCCGAGACGATCCCCGCAGGCAGGGTCCAGGCAGTCCGGCGGGTAGAGCCGCTGGCCTGGCGCCTGTTCGGCTGGTGCCGTCTGGAGGTGGCCGTGGCAGGGTCGAGAGGACGCCAGCGCAAGGACGAGCCAGCGGGCCGGGTGGTCCGAGCACTACTGCCTGTCGGAAGCCACGAGCGGGCGGATGCCATCGTCGCCCGGCTCCTCCCGGACATGACCTCGCTCGGGCAGCCACCGCCGGGCCGGGCACGCTGGAAGGCCCCGTTGTCCTACCATTTCCTGGCCGGAGGCCACGACCAGCTCCACGCGGTGACCTCCGGGGGCCGGGTCTGCAAGGTGACCGCATGGATCCCGCTTGCAAAGGTCCAGAGCCTGCGCTTCGTCCAGGGGCCCGCCCAGCGCCGTCTCGGGCTCGCCAATGTCCACCTGGACGTGGCGGGCCGGCGCATCAAGGCGACATTTCGCGACCGGGGGGTAGCCGAGGCCACCGACCTCGTCGAAACCCTGGCAGAGCTGTGCCGAGTCGCCCGCTCGCCCGGGCCCGAAGCGCGCTCAGACCCCGCCGGGGAGGGTGCCTGAGGAGGAGCTGAGAAGTCGGCACGGGTCGGGCCAACCTCGCTCGGCGCTCCGAACTGGGTGCTCGTCACCACCACGCGACGCGCGGCGTTCGGATCGACTAGTCACATCTCACGATGGATTAGTCATTTCTCGCACAGGACTTGCTCGCCCATGCAATCTCCGCTACCTTGCCCCCTATGGCGAGTACTCACCGCACCGTCCCGTCGCTGGTCAGCTTAGGCCCGGCGCCAGCAACCCGACCATCCTCCTCGCTGACCTTGGCAACCACCTTCGCCCCTACACCGTGCTGTGCAACACCCGGGCCGGGAGGACCAGGTGTGCCCGCAAGCAGGTAATCCCATGAGAGCGCACCCCAGCACTGACCCACTGCCCTTGAGAGACTGTCGCCTCACACGAGTTCGGCACACCCATATGCGCCTCCGAGTGCTTCTAGCCCCCTTTGCACCGAGCCTAGCTGGATTCAGCAGCGCCAGCGTGGCCGTGATCGCACTGCCACAAGCAGCATCAGCCACATGCTCCAATTCAGCTCACTGCTACAATATCATCAATCAACCAGAGACTGCGGTCAACGGCAGCGTCTTGATTTTGAATGCATCATGCTTGTACAACGTCAGCCCCTCGGGCTTCGCTGACTTCGAGATGTGGGACGACATCACCCCCAAGCCTGTCCACTGGACCGAGGCAGGGCTCATAGAAGAGTCCAACGTAGGGATCCCTGGCAACCGCGGCCTCTTCTGGGCTGACGATACACCGAGTCATGGTTTCCAGTTCCATGTCGATTCGACGCAGGGCACTTCCTTGAACACCCGCTATGTCGACAAGATCGACTACAAAGGAGGGGTCTCATCCGGCATAACGATGGGGCCTCTCGCTGGCACGTCGACTTTCCAACAGTATCCCATTAACCTCTTGCAGGCCGGTTCCGAATTTACCGATGCGAGTGACCGCACTGCTGGTGATATCAGCTCCCTTACTCGCTACGATACGAACAATACCTACACAGTGGGCTGGCCCTCAGCCTACTTTGAACAGGTAGGGGAACCTGCCATTGCATCGTGGGTCTCGTACGGCAATGAGGCAAAGTTGGACTACGGATGCTAAGACCCCGCCTCCTTTGGACCCTCGTTCCGATCTTCCTATTCGGATCATTGGCCGGCATCGTGGCGGCGGGAGCTTCTCCGGAGTTGCCGAAGCAGTCAACAACCTCGCGCCCGGTGGTGGCTCGCTCACTTGTCCAATCGAGGGCGGCCTATCTGGCCGAGGTGAGTGGCGATCCACATCCAACAAGTGTGCAGACCTTTACGGCTGCAAACCGCGGCCAAGCTCTCGCTGAATTGGGATCGGGCGACACGGTAGCGGATGCGTCGCCTGCACCCGTTGTGGTCGTTGTCGAAACAGGTTCGTTTACGGCGTACGGACCCCGTCCGCTGGGTAGTCCAGCCGCCACAGGATCTGTAATGACCCTAGTTTTGAATGGAGCAACGGGTGCGTTAGAGGACTACGGGTTATCGAATGCCATACCCAATCTCTCCGCTCTTGGACCGATAACGACACTCTCGGGTAGCCCTGAGCCATGATGGTGAGGCTAACAGTGATGTGCGTGGCGGCTGCGACCCTGGGACTAGGCGTGACTGCTTGTACCACGGCCCCTACCTCCACGGCCCCTACCTCCACGGCCCCTACCTCCACGACCCCTACCTCCACGACCCCTACCTCCACGACCAAACCGGCGACAACTGGAGACGGTGTGGTGTTGGGGCAGTTGAGCGAGACCGGTGGTCCACCACCCGGAGTTAGCACACCACTGTCAGGGACGGTGTCAGCAAGGGTAGGCACCTTACATGGCGCCCAGCTTACAACAGTGGCCGTACCCGACAATGGTCAGTTTCGCTTACGCCTACCTCCAGGTACATACGTAATCATTGGGTCGTCTTCAAAGGTTAAGGGTGGTCCCCCATGCGTGTCTAACCGCGTTACCGTGACTGCAGGTGGTAAGACGACAGTCTCAGTTGTCTGCAGTATTCCCTAACTAACTGATTCGCTCTCGCACGTACCTCAGCCTGCGCGTCGTTGCCGTGCTGCCGGACGGTCGGTCAATGGCGATCTGCACTGGTCACCGGGGTCAGGCCGATGTAGCAGGCCTCGGCGACCAGGACCGCAGCCACGCTGACCCCGAGGTCCTACGACGCCACGCCCGCTCGCCGGGCCCCGAAGGGCGCTCAGACCCCGCCTGGGAGGGTGCCTGAGGAGGTCCCGGGGACCTTGGCGGTCACAGGCTTGCCGGTAGAGGCCGAAAGGACGTACCAGGTCCCCCCGAAGGACTTGATCCCCTCGCCCTTGGTCCCGTGGGCAGCAGTATCGCCGGCGAAGGTGTACAGCGGGCGCGTCCCGTAGCTGAGCTGGGCGGTCTTGCCCACCTCGCCCAACAGCGTCAGCTTTACCCCGGTGCCGATGCTCGGGGCAGCGGAGACCGTGTACGCCGGCCACACCTTCGCGCACGCTCCCGTGCAGCCTGCGTTGTTGGACGTGTCGTTGGAGTGCTCGTAGAGGGTCTTGCCCGACGACGTGGCGAGGATGCTGCCATAAGCGGAGGACTCGGCGACCAGGCCGGCCGCCGAGGCGTTGGCAGGCGTGGTGGTAGAGGTCGTGGACGACGCCGGCTTGGTCGGGGACGACGTGCCGCAGGCCGCAGCCCCCAAAGCCAGCACCACCGCACTCATAGCCGCACCCTTGGCCGCCCTCCCAGTTACTCTCATCGCTGCTTCCCCCTTGGCTCGATGGACCCATCCTACTCACGTAGCACGGCTAGGATGAGGCGCTACCGTGATAGTCCCCCGGAGCGCATCCAGGCTCGCCGAGCCCGCCGAGACACCGCCCCCGGTCGGGCGGTCGGCCAGGACCCTGTCCAAGGGCCTCCTCCGGGCGCTCCGGCCCAAGCAGTGGGTGAAGAACGTGCTGGTGCTCGCCGCACCCGGCGCCGCTGGAGTCCTCACCCGCCCCCACCCGCTCCTGGTCAGCCTCGCCGCCGCGGGGATCTTCTGCATGGTCGCGAGCGCTGTCTACCTGATAAACGACAGCCTGGACGTGGAGGCCGACCGCCAGCACCCGACCAAGTGCCACCGCCCCATTGCCGCTGGTGTCGTCCCCGTCCGCCTGGCGCAGGCCCTCGGCGTGGGCCTGATGGCGGGCGGGGTGGGACTCGCTTGGGTGCTGGCGGGCCAGGACCTCACTGTGGTCATGGGCGCCTACGTGGTGATCAACCTCGCTTACAGCACCTGGCTCAAGCACGAAGCCGTCGTCGACCTGGCCGCGGTCTCGACTGGCTTCATCCTCCGGGCGATAGCAGGTGGCGTGGCGATCGGGGTGCCGCTGTCGACCTGGTTCATCCTCGTGGCCTCGTTCGGCTCGCTGTTCATGGTGGCCGGGAAGCGCTCTGCAGAGCAGGCCACCCTCGGCGAGGACCAGGCGTCACATCGCGCAACGCTGGCCGCATACTCCCCTGACTTCCTGCGCTACGTGCGCACGCTGGCCTCGGCGGTGACCATCACGGCCTACTGCCTGTGGGCATTCGAGAAGGCCGGCCCCGCCGGGCACGCCGCCATTTGGTTCGAGCTGTCCATCGCCCCATTTGTCATCGCCATCCTGCGCTATGCGCTGTTGATCGACCAGGGATTCGGTGCCGCCCCCGAGGAGGTGGTGCTCCGAGACCGGGTCCTTTTAGTGCTGGGCCTGGTATGGGCAGGCCTGTTCGCCCTCGGCGTCTATGGCTAGCGGGGCGGGCGGCGGCGGGGCGGGTGGCTGCCGCGGGAGCGAGGCGGGGGGGGGCCGCGGGAGGGGCCGGGCCACCGAGCTCCTCGCAGGTTGGGGACGGACATCGCCCAGCGCCGCCAAGGTCGTGAGGGCCAGGCCCGGCGGAGACCAGGCGGCGGCGGAGATCTGTGCCCTCCTGGCCGACCCCGCAGGCCGGGGGGTCGTCGCCAGGGGGCTCGGTCGCAGCTACGGCGACGCCGCCCAGTGCGCTGGGGGCACGGTGCTGGACATGACCACCCTGGACCGGATCCACCGTCTCGACGCCGGCACCGTGACCGTCGACGCCGGGGTGAGCCTGGACACCCTCATGCGGGTGCTGCTCCCCAGGGGATGGTTCGTCCCGGTCACGCCCGGGACTCGCATGGTCACCGTTGGCGGCGCCATAGCCGCCGACATCCACGGAAAGAACCACCACAGAGACGGCACCTTCGGCGCTCACGTCACCTCGATGCTCCTGGCAACCCCGAGCGGCCTGAGGCGCCTGGGGCCTGGCGCCCACCCGGCCGATCCCCACCCCGGACCCGGCCCCGCCCTGTTCTGGGCCACGACTGGCGGGATGGGCCTCACCGGGGTGGTGCTGGAGGCGACGATCGCCCTGATCCCCGTGCAGACCACCCGCATCCGGGTCGACACCAACCGGACCGCCAACCTGGACGACACCCTGGCGGCGATGGTCGAGGGCGACTCGGCCTACCGCTACTCGGTCGCCTGGGTCGACTCCCTCGCCAGGGGCCGCCACCTGGGCCGCTCCGTGCTCACCCGGGGGGACCACGCCAGCGCCGACGAGCTGGAACCGGCCGCCCGGCACTGCGCGCTGGCCTTCGACCCCCGCGGCCCGCTCCCAGCCCCTCCCCCGGTCCCGGTGAGCCTCCTCAACAAAGCCACCGTGCGGGCGTTCAACGAGGCGTGGTATCGCAAGGCGCCGCGCCACGAGGTGGGCAGGATCGAGGGCATCACTGCCTTCTTCCACCCGCTCGACGCGGTGGCGTCCTGGAACCGCCTCTACGGCCCGAGGGGCTTCGTCCAGTACCAGCTGGTGGTGCCCGACAAGGCAACCGACACATTGCGGTTGGCACTGGAACGGCTGTCGGGGGCGGGCTGCGCCTCGTTCCTGACGGTCCTCAAGCGCTTCGGCCCCGCCGCCGGCCCGCTGTCGTTCCCCATGCCCGGCTGGACCCTCACCCTGGACATCCCCGCAGGCACGCCGGGGCTCGGGCCCCTGCTGGACGGCCTCGACGAGGTGGTGGCAGCCGCCGGGGGCCGGGTCTACCTGGCCAAGGACTCCCGCCTGCGCCCCGACCTGCTGGAGGCCATGTACCCCCGCCTTGCCGAGTGGCGGGCAGTGAGGGACTCGGTGGACCCCGACCGAGCATTACGGTCGGACCTGGCGCGCCGACTCGGCCTGGTGGGGCCCTCTTCGAGGAATATCCCGCCGTTCGCCAACCACCCGCTCCCACCCTCGTCTACGCTTGCCCTGCCCGAGGTCCCTGAGGGCGCGACCGCAGAGAGGGCCAGCCAATGAACGATGCATTCGCTCAGCCCCAGTCAGTGCTCGTGCTGGGCGGCACATCCGACATCGCTCGGGCGACCGTGCGCGCTCTGGTCGCCGCGCGCACCCGGACGGTGGCCCTGGCAGGGCGGGACCCAGCAGGGTTGGACGCTGCGGCGGCCGACGCCAGGGCTGCGGGCGCCACCACAGTGTCGAGGGTCGCCTTCGACGCCACTGACGTGGAGCATCACACCGAGGTGCTCCGCAAGGTGTTCGCCGAGCACGGGGGCTTCGACCTGGTCCTGATGGCGGTGGGGGTGCTGGGGGACCAGGCCCACGACGAAGGCGACCCGGTGGCCACCGCCGGGGTGATATGGAGCAACTTCGCCGGGCCCGCTGCAGCCTGCCTGGTGGTCGCGGAGCAGCTCCGGGACCAGGGCCAAGGGACGCTGGTTGTCATGTCGTCGGTGGCCGGGGAGAGGGTGAGGCGGTCCAACTTCATCTACGGCGCATCCAAGGCCGGCCTGGACGGCTTTGCCCAGGGCCTCGGGGACTCCCTGGTGGGCTCCGGGGCCAGGGTCATGGTGGTGAGGCCGGGGTTCGTGACCACCAAGATGACCGCGGGGATGAAGCCGGCCCCGCTGTCGGCCACCGCCGAGCAGGTGGCTTCGGCGGTGCTCGGCGGCCTCGCCAAGGGTGCGGGGGTCGTCTGGGTTCCTGCCACGTTCCGGCCGGTGATGTCGCTGGTCCGCCACCTCCCGAGGGCGGTGTTCCGGCGCCTCCCCATGTGATGGTCGGGCCGGGCGGCGGGCGGGGCCCTGCGCAGGGGCTCAGGGTGGCCGCCTTCGACTTCGACGGGACGCTGGTGCCAGGGGACAGTTTCTTGCCATTCCTCAGGCTCGCGTGCGGGAGCCTCCCGACCGTTGGGGCGCTGTCGGCAGCGGTGGGTGGCTCGCTGCGGCGATCGGGGCGGGTGGACCGGGACGCGGTGAAGGTTGCCACGTTGCTACGGTGCGCCACGTGGCGCCATGTATCCGGAGGGGGGTGAAAGACCCACCTCTCCGGGCTGTCGCAGCAGCCCGGTGAAGCTGAGGGCAGCCTGACCGAGGAAGCGCTCGAGAGGGCGGCAAGCAGCCCT
>JBOGGU010000018.1:0-32143 GCA_050744085.1 Acidimicrobiales bacterium | reverse complement strand
CGGGTGCTCCGGGTGCTCCGGGTGCTCCGGGTGCTCCGGGTGCTCCGGGTGCTCCGGGTGCTCCGGGTGCTCCGGGTGCTCCGGGTGCTCCGGGTGCTCCGGGTGCTCCGGGCACCACTCAACACGTGACCTGCCCGGTCACCGGGACTCTTTCCATCACGCTGAGCGCCTACACGGTGTCTCCGGGTAACCGAGTAGTGGCCACGGTCAGTGGCGCTGCGGTCGGTGCGCTGGTGACCGTGACCGTGGCGGGGGTGCCAGTGGGCAGCGGCATCACTCCGCTGTCGACCTGCGCCGTCTCCGTAGGATTCAATGCCCCCAATGTCAGCGGCGGCCATGTCGTGGGCACCATCAGCTACCACGTCGCCCCCAGCGTGGACCCCAGCTTCGTGAATGCCCGGATGGCAGTTGTGACCGGGCTCCCCCTGCTCCAGGTGCAGACCGTCGCCGAGACATTCGTCCCCGTGCAGGTCTGCGGGCTGTCAGCCGGCTTCGCCCCAGCGTGTGCCACCCTCGAGATCGCCGAAGCCACACCAGCAGCTCCTGTGCTCTCGGTGCCCGTTCCAGGCGGGAAGCTGGCGTTCACCGGAGTGGACGTGGGCTTGATGGTCCTGGTCGCACTGGCGCTGATCGCCGCAGGGGCCCTGCTCCTTTGGCGCTCCCGTCGCTCCGGTCACCACGGCGGCTCGAAGGTCTAAGCCGCTGGCCACGACAGCACCGACCGGCGCGCCGCCTGCCCGCCGATCTCTGGCTTTGAGGGGTCGAAGCGACCGCTCAGTCACGCTGTGATGGTCGCGTCTTGTTGAGGACCACGCCGAGGATGCGAACCTGGTGAGCCATCAGCTCGGCCTTGGCCTGTTCAACCCGCGTCGTGGGGGTGCCGCCAGACTCGACCACCATCAGGGCGCCGCCCACGAGGCGCCCGACGAGGACCGCGTCCGGATGTCCCAGCACCGACGGCCCGTCCACCAGCACGACGCTGGCCTGGGACTCGAGGGCCCGCAGGAGCGCACGCGTCCTCTTGCCACCCAGGAGTTGGCTTGGCTCCCCCTCCAGCTCGCCCGCTGCGAGGACATAGAGGCCACGGGAGGCTCCGTTCTGGCCCGACTCCAGGGCCACGAAACGCAGGCAGGCATCCGCCGGGTGACGTCCAAGCAGGACATCGACGACTCCCGGCCCTTTGGGTAAGCTGGCCCGCTCGTGCACACCAGGCCTGCGCAGGTCGAAGTCGACCAGGACGACACGGTGACCCGAGAGCGCCAGCAAACGCGCCAGGTCGGCCGCGACCGTGGTTCGACCCTCCCCAGACATTGCGCTGGTCACCAAGATCGAGGAACGGTCGAGCTCGGCAAGGCTCAGCTCGACGCTTGCCTTCAGCGTCGCTGCGGACTCGACGACGTAGTCTGGGGCTTCGGCGGCTACGACAGCTCGCGTTCCACGTCTAGACACGGTTTGGGACCCGGGTCAGGTCGGCCAGGCCGGACACGCCCAAGGGGGCCAGTGCCTGCAAGGGCATGGTGCCAGCGACTGGCAGGCTGAGTCGGCGCTCGGCATCGACCACCGAGCGGATCTTGCCATGTCGACGCTCGAGCGCGACGCCGAGCGCCACAGAGACGACAAGGCCCGCCGCCGCTGCACCGGCCACGTTGCGGCCCTCATGGCTGGGATTAGGGCTTGTCGCGATGGTTGCCCGAGAGAGGATCGAGGGGGCGCCACCGGCCACCTTGGCTGCCGAGCCCTTCTGGTGGACGAGCGACGCCGCATACTTGACCAGAGAAGCAGCAATGCCGTTGGCAAGAGACTCCGCGGTGAGGGGGTTAGCGTCTTTGATGGTGACCGTGACCAGTGGGCTCGCCGTCCGCGCGCTAATGCTCAGCTCATTGGAGACGCTCGCCGTCGAGCGGGTCACACCCGCGTCGACCGCGCCGAGCGCGAGCACCGGCTGGCTGTGCACAAGGGCGCCAAGGGAGCTGACGTCGGCGGGATTGGCCACCAAGGCAGCGCTTGCGCCGCTCAGGTTCACGATGGCCCTGGCGTCATAGCTGCCCGTTGCCGGCGTGGCGAACCAACCGATGGCTGCGGCCACCGCGGTAACGACCAGGACCAGTGGGGTGCGCCTTCCCAGCGCCCCGAGGAGGCGTGGCCTCGGACTGGGCCTGGAAGCCGCTAGTGGCCTGGGTGCGTACCCAGAGGCATAGCCATAACCGTAACCGTAGGCATATCCGGCGTAGCCCCCAGTGGCCTTGGCGGCGTTCAGGAGCGTCCCGACCAGTGGCGCCTCCACCCGGCGCAAGGCCTCTACGGCGAGAGCCACGTCCTTGCGCGTGGTGGTTCCCGCGGTTGCAACAAGAAGGGTGGCGTCCACCGACGACGCCAGCACTGAAGCGTCGGTGACCGGGAGCACCGGAGGGCTGTCCACCAGCACAACGTCCACCATCGAAGCAAGATCGGCCAGGATCTGCGCTGCCCGCTTGCTGGACAGCAGCTCCGAGGGGTTTGGAGGGATCGGACCCGCCGTGAGCACCAGGATCCTGTCGTCAACCGGGCTCGCCTGTACGGCGTCACCCAGCGCCACGGTGCCAAGCGCCACGGAAGTGAATCCGACCTCGTTGTCCATGCCAAAGAAGTCGTGGACGCGGGGACGACGCAGGTCGCAGCTGGCGATGGCCACGCGCTGGCCGGCCCTGGCCAGGGCCACCGCCAGGTTGGCAACCGTCGTGGTCTTGCCCTCACCAGGCTTCGCACTGGTCACCTGAAGGGTTACAAACTCCTTGTCGACCCCTGCGAACTGGATGGCAGTGCGAAGGCTCCGGTAGGCCTCGGCTGCCTCCGACTTGGGATCGGTGAGCGTCACTACCAGCGGGACTCCAGGGTCCCTCCACTCCGCCACCAGCGGTACAACACCGAGGCTTGGTATGCCGCCCGCCACGCGGTCGAGGTCCTCTCGGGTTGACACCGAGTCATCGAGGTACTGCCGAACCAAGGCGAGGCCCACTCCGAGCACCAAGCCGAGCGCCACACCAAGGCCGATGTCTCTTGCCCGCTTGGGTGATATCGGCTTCGGGTCGGGTGTCGCGACAGCCTGAATGGTGATACCACCGCTGGACACCGCTGCGTTCTCTTGGAGCGTGCTCAGCTCGCTCTGTAGGGTCGCCTCCTGTGAGGTGAGGCTGTCCCGTTGGGGCCCGGGAGCTGCTGACGCCACCTGGGTATTGAGCGCTGCCAGCTGGTGATTGAGCTGGTTCACTGCAGAGCTCAGGTCCTTTTGAGCCTTTACATTGCTTACGCTTACAAACGCGTTCGCATAGGCGTTCGCCACCACAGCCGCGCGAGCTGGTGAGCTGGCATTGGCCGCCACGCCGATGACACCGGTCGTGCCAACCTCGGCTGGCGTCACCGGAGGAGTCGACCCGAGGCTCGCGCGGACCGCATCGAGGACCCCCCGACCGGAGAACTGCTGGACATCAGTCTGCAAGAGAGTGCTTTCGATCACTGCCGACGAAGGATTGAGCACGGTCTGCACCAGGCTGGGCTGGACCAGCACCTCGGCCTTCGCCTGGTATACGGGGTGCCGGGCAACCGAGACCACCACCGCAATCAGAGTCACCAGCAGCGTCGTCCCCATGACGGCCCACTTGTGCTGCCTCAGCGCCCTGGCGTAATCGCGCAGGCCCAGCTCCGCACCAGGAGTATCGACCGGGATCACCGCGCAGAGCATAGACCCGAGACGGCGGGGATCATTACTGGCTCGAGCGGATCAGACGGTGACCGGAGGAGCACGCTCACGCTCGAGAAAAACACGTACAGCAGCGCCGATCGCCTTACACCAGGGATGGTCCGCCACCCGGAGCCGTCAGTACGCTCCACGGGCCCTGAGCACTGCGACGATGGTCTTCATAAGGATGACTAGGTCGAGCGACAGGGACCAGTTCTCGACGTAGTAAAGGTCGAGCCTGATCGACTCGTCCCACGACAGATCCGAGCGGCCGCTAACCTGCCACAGCCCGGTCAAGCCCGGGGGCACGAGCAAGCGGCGGTTCGACATGCGGTCGTACGACTCGATCTCGCAGGGCAGCGGGGGCCGTGGGCCCACAATCGACATGACGCCGGTTGCGACGTGCCAGATCTGAGGCAACTCGTCGAGGGAGAAGCGCCGCAGCCACCTTCCCAGAAGCGTCACTCTAGGATCACGACGGATCTTGAACAGCGGGCTTCCGGCTTCGTTCAGATGCTCCAGAGCCTCGCGCTGCGCGTCCGCCCCGTCGATCATGGTCCGGAACTTAAGCATGGTGAACGGCTTCCCATTGCGGCCGATCCGGACCTGACGGTAGAGGGCCGGACCGCGGCTCGTGAGTCGGGTCGCCATCCCGATAACCACCAGAACGGGCGAAAGCACGGCGAGCGCCACGGCTGCCAGCGCCCGCTCGAGCACCTGCTTGAAGGCTCTGGTCGGGCCGCCCAGCCGCGGCTCCTCGACGACGAGCAGAGGCAGGCCGGCGAGCTGGCGGATCGCAATGCGGGGCCCCGCCACCTCGACCACGCTCGGCGCCACCGCCAGACCGATGCCCGTACCCTCGAGGTCCCAGCCGATCGAGCGTAGCGCGGGGAGCCCGGGGACCTTGGTGTCGGCGAACACCAGGTAGTCGGCGCCCAGCGCCCGAGCTTGGCTGACCAGCAGCCCGGGGTCCCCAATGACCGGGATGGCCAGACCGTCGACCACGACCTCCTGCTCGTCGACGCTGGTGCAGGCAGCCACTACCACCATGCCGACATATGGCTCCCGCCGGAGGTGACGCACCAGATCCTCCACGTGAGCCCGGTTGCCGACCGCAATGACGCGCTGGACCAGCCGGCCGCTCTGGCGCTGGCGGTGAAGCCAGCGCCGAGCCATCCAGTGGCTGGCGAGAACGCCGGCCAGCCCAAGGGGAGCCAGGAGCGCCACGAAGAGCCTCGAGAGGTCAAGGTGAATGCTAAAAGCCAGAATGGCTAAGAGAGCCACGAACCGTATAGATCCGACAACGAGGCGACGGTACTCCTCCGTACCGTCGCCAACCTCGCGACCCCCGTATGCTCCGCTAAGGGCCAGCGTGAGCACCCACGCCGGCGCGAATATCGCGCACAACACGGCGTAGGGCAGCACGATCTCGTTGCCGACGATGCGGGCGTTGGTCACCCCGTAGCGCGCCAGCAGCCCGAGGATGCCCACACCAAATAGCATCGCCGTGTCCAGCGCCGCCAGGTTCGCGGCGAACTGCCAACGCCCACGACCGCGTTCGGGGTCGCACGACCCCCTAGGATGAAGCCGGTCGGTGCTCTGTTGGACCACCAAGATCAGGCTCTCCTGACTGCCCCCACGCTCGAATTGTGACCTTGAGTAGCAGCACCTCAACGACTTCGGCCAGGTTAGCCTGCCGCCCGCATGCTGTCCAGCGGCGGCGCCACCCTTCACGGGCCCTTAACCTGGAGTGAGGCTTCGCAACCAGTAGCTTCTGGCCAATGAACTCCTCCACCGTGCCGTCCGCAAACGCGGTAGACCTGTATCTCGAGCTGCTGAAGCGGTGCCTGACCAGGGAAGCCTTTCCCGAACGCTACACCTCGCTGCCCACCAAAGGCTGGAGGGCGCAGCTGGCGCGGCTTCCAAGACGCGCCCTCGCAGCAGGCGGACTCGAACTGGTCCGCCTCATGCCCTCCGACGCCCAGATCCGCGCCGAAGGCCGGGACTGGCCTGCGGGGGCGGAGACCATGATCGGCCGGCGCCGGCTCGACAACCTCCATCGCTGCCTGGTTGGCGCCCTTACCGAGGGCGTGCCGGGCGACTTCATGGAGACTGGTGTCTGGAGGGGGGGTTCGGTGATCTTCATGAGGGCGGCGCTGGCAGCACGGGGGGACCCCACCCGCTGTGTCTGGGTAGCCGATTCGTTCCAGGGGCTGCCACCACCCGACACCAAGGCCTACCCGGCCGATGCCGGCGATAGCCTTTGGGAGATGCCCGAGCTGGCCGTGGGTATGGAAGAGGTAAAAGCCAACTTCGCCCGCTACGGGCTGCTTGACGAACGAGTGCGGTTCCTTCCCGGCTGGTTCCGCGACACCTTGCCGACAGCGCCGGTGGACGAGCTCGCTGTGCTCCGGCTCGACGGGGACCTCTACGAGTCGACCATGGTGGCGCTCGAGTCGCTGTATCCCAAGCTGTCGGTCGGTGGCTATCTGATAGTGGACGACTACGGGGCCATGGAGTCCTGTCGTTCGGCGGTCCACGACTACCGGAGTGCGCACCGGATCGAGGAGCCGATCGTTCCGGTGGACTGGACCGGCGTCTACTGGAGACGCGAGAGCTGAGCGCTCAGCGACCTGGCTGGGAGTTGCGCAATACCGGGGCGGTCTCGCCGGACGGACGCTTGGCGACCAGGGTGTACATCCGCGACGCTCCGTTGGCGTAGCCCTGGGTGTGGAATCCAACTGCAGCCAGCTCGAAACCCAGCACACCGAGCATCCTGGCCAGCCCCCAGGGCTGCAGGCTCCACCAGGCGTTGGGGAGGCCGGCCCGGTGATCCGGTAGGAATCCCAGGCCCCCCGGCAGCAGCCGGCTGCGGACCAGCGGCGCTTGTGCCCAGCTCGGCAAGTGGGCCAGGGCGCGCGCCGGGCGGGGGGCGGGTTCGACGACGATGACGGTCTCGCGGACCAGCCGCAGCGTCCGCTCCAGCGCCAGGAACGGATCGCGCAGGTGGAGCAGCACGCAGCCGAAGGTGGCTACGTCGACCGCCCCGATGCTGTCCGGGACCTCGTAGACCGATCCGTACACCACCCTGGCCCTGGAGTCGAACCGCTCGTGAGCCAGCCAGAAGGCGTTGTTGACCTTGCGGATGACCTCCGACCAGTCGGCGGCCCACTGCGGGTCGCGGTCGCCGCCGAATGGCACTATGTCGAGCGCCCCCGTACCCTCGGACAGGTCGTAGGCGACCACCTCGGCGCCGCGACGCTCCATCTCGAAGCACAAGAAGCCACTAGCAGTGCCAATCTCCAGCACCCGCTTGCCGTCGAGCGCCACGTTTCCCAGGTATTCGGACACGCCCTGGCGCAGGTCCCACTGCCCGGTCACGACGCCAACGCCCGGGACCTCCATGGTGTGGTAGAAGTGGCAGTCCTCGGGATCGCCCACGGTGCGCGCGACCGCGTAGGGTGACTCCGCCACGGCGCTCATGGTCAGCCCGACTCTACCCACCCCGACGCCCGGTTGTCCACCGACGGAGCGTGAGCTCAGGTGGTCCCCACTGCCCCGCGGCGGCCGATTGCCTGCAAGGAGTATCGCCCGCACCGCAGCAGCGACGGCCTGCTGGTAATGGCCAGGAGGGCGAGGTAGATCGCGCCTGCCAGCGCACCCGAGGCCAGCAACCCTCCGACGGTTCCTCCGAGCATCGCGGCGACGTACCAACCCGCCATCGTGGCGCCCACCGCCGCGGTGACCTGGGGGACTATCGGCAATCCTGCTCTCACCCGGCCCCACCGCCGCATGGCATGGGCAAAGATGGGTATGTCCAGCACCGCGCCAACCAGGAGGCCGATCCCGAGCGCTTGGACCCCCAGGAGTGGGAGCAAGGGGAGGGTGACCGCCACGCCGACGGCAACCTCGACGACGTTGGCGACCAAGACGATGCCGGCCTTTCCCCGGGCGAGCAGGTAGCCTCCAAGCACCACGTTGACCGGGGCGTTCACCAGCAGCGCAGCCGCCACCCATGGCAGGGCCGGGATGACTCCCAACCACTGCGTCCCCAGGAGGAGCGGAACGAGGGCGGGCGCGGTCGCCGCTATCCCCACTCCCAGCAGGCCCATCGGGACCGCCACTGTCTGCATGGCCCCCTCGAGCTCCGCGGCCGGGTCGCTGCCGGCTTCGATCAAGCGGGCGATGGTGGGGAAGGCGACACGACCCAGGATGCCATACAGGGCAAACGGCCCCTGTGAGATGTTGGAGGCCATGGTCCAC
This sequence comes from Acidimicrobiales bacterium, assembly GCA_050744085.1. Classification (GTDB taxonomy): domain Bacteria; phylum Actinomycetota; class Acidimicrobiia; order Acidimicrobiales; family JAJPHD01; genus JAVKSL01. Next base: position 24,165 of record JBOGGU010000018.1, on the reverse strand, counting down.
AGCCCCAGCGTCGGCAAGCCCACGATCGCCGTTGTTCCCGTGTTCAGCGCCTGCGCCCGCAGCGCGTCGACCAGGGACGAGGCCTGGGAGAGGCTGCCGAACCTGAGCATCGGGCGCAGCCGATGGAACTGAAGGCGCGGCCACACCCGCCCCTTGGGGACCCAGACCAGCGTCACCGCAGCCCGCACCAGGCTGCGAACCACCATCGCGCTAGCCAGGCCCCAGACGCCGGCTCCGAGAAGGACCGAAACGATAGCCCAGGCCACGTAGGCGACCGTTGCGAGCCACTCGATGAGAGTTACCGAGCCGTAGTCCAACCTTCGCTCCATCACGATCGCGCCCGGTGCGCAGAAGGTGGACAGGGGGAGGGTGAGAGCAATCAGGGCAGTCACCCGGCCCACCTGGCCGAGAGTCAGGCCGACACCCACGGTGATGGCCATCAGCAGGATGGCAACCGCCAGGGTGAAGCCGAACATCGTCGCCAGGTCTGCCTTGTCTGGCCTCTTCGGATTGCGGACCAGGCCGAGCCCGATCCCGCCGTTGGCCAGCACCAACGCCACGCCCACGAGCGCGGAGCCGAATGCGACCACTCCAAAGGCCCTCGGATCGAGGAGGTGGGCCAGCACCAGGTTGGCGATCAGCACCAGGCCCTTGCTAACCAATGTCTGCAGGCTCAGGATGGCGATGCCGCGTGTTGCCCGCCTGCGCATGCTGGCCGAACCGCTCGATATCCCGCCGCCCAGGGCCGCTGGCGCGGCCTCACCTGCAACGACATGGGGTCCACCGCTGGCAACCGGGCCTCGATTCACAGCTCTGCCCGCCTCCGTGAAACTCACCGGGTGGAGCCAAGCCTCGCTATGCCAGCCCAGCCGCCAAGGCCCGTGCGTGTCCTCGGCTCGACAGGACCCACAAGGCCAAGGGATCGAATAACCGGGCCTAGGCCAAGGGCTTCAAGCGATCCATCGACGTCAGAGCTGAACGATCCGGGCAACTCCCGATGAGCGACAACGGCACAAAGCCCAAGGTCGCTACGGGGACCCTGGCAGCTTGAGCCGCAGACTCCGACGACTTCGGTCGTGGGAGCAGTCAACAGACCCAGACCAGTGCCACGCCAAGTCCCTTCTGTGGTCGCGCCTCCACAATAACTCGGCAGAGACGTTGGGGAAAGCCCGGCCCCGAAATGGGTTGGGGCACTCCGGACCGATCAGCCGCTTGGCTATCATACCCAGCGTGGAGGCAAACCACGCGGTGGGCGAGGCCGCGGCAACCGACATGTACCTCGAGCTCATGAAGCGCTGCCTTACAAGGGAGGCCTTCCCTGAGCGCTACCGGTCCCTGACGACTGCCGGATGGAAGGGCCGTCTGACGAGACGGCCGCAGCGGGCATTGGAGGCTGCCGGCCTGGCCCTGGTCCGGACCATGCGCTGGGACCGCGAGGCGCGCGCGGAGGGAACCGACTGGCCGGCAGAGGCCGAGACGATGATCGGTCGCCAGCGCCTCGACCACCTGCATGGCTGCATCACCCAAGTCCTGGCCGATGGGGTGCCGGGCGACCTGATCGAGACTGGAGTTTGGCGGGGAGGTGCGGTGATCCTCATGCGCGCGGTGCTGGCCGCGCACGGCGCCACGGACCGCACTGTGTGGGTGGCGGACTCCTTCTGCGGCCTGCCCCCACCCGACCCTGGGGCCTTTCCCGCTGATGCCGGTGATACGTTGTGGAAGCACTCCCGTCTGGCCATCGGCCTCGAGGAGGTGAAAGCCAACTTCAGCCGCTACCAGCTGCTCGACCGCCAGGTCCAGTTCCTCCCTGGTTGGTTCCGGGACACTTTGCCCAGCGCTCCCATCGAGCAGCTTGCGGTCATGCGCCTCGACGGTGACCTCTACGAGTCCACCACGGTGGCCCTCGAGGCGTTGTACCCCAAGCTTTCGGTGGGTGGGTACGTCATCGTTGACGACTACGGCTCCCTCGAACCCTGCCGCCGGGCGGTCCACGACTATCGCGACCAGCACGATGCGGGCGAGGAGATCGTTCCCGTCGACGGCGCGGCGATCTACTGGAGGCGCGAGGCCTAGCCCGCGGCGGCTCCTTGACTGGCGGCTCCTTGACTGGCGGTCTGCGCTGACGATAGAGTCTCAGGTGGTGGAGATCAACGGTCCAGAGGGTCCCTCGCTCGGGGAGCGGATCGCCCGCGAGGGCGGCCGCAGGGCGCGAGCGGTCGCGGTCGCAGGTCGCAACCGCGCCACCACGCCGCTCAGGAGGAGTCTTGCCGCAGGCAATGCCGGGTGGTTGTCGAGGGTCCCCCCTGTGGTGCGCCAGGCGCTGGACCTTGGCGGTGCTCCCGTATCGCCGCTGCGGGTCGAGCTCGGCGGCGGCACCTACCCGACCCCGGGCTACGTGCACGTCGACCAGGACTGGCGGGCGCTGCATCTCGAGCACCGGGCGCCAGTGTGGGAGCTGCCCTTCGCCGACGGCGAGGTGGAGGAGATCCTGGCCATCCACGTTCTCGAGCACATAGCGCCGGGCCGGCTGGCGGCGACGCTGGCCGAGTGGCACCGGGTGCTGCGGCCGGGCGGGGTGGCCCAGGTCCACGTGCCCAACTGCCCCGAGATCTTTGCGGCGTTCGGCAAGGGCACCACGGAAGCCAAGTGGCTCCTGACAGCCGCCCTGTTCGGGCAGCACGTGGGCCTCGAACCCAATAGGGGGGGGGTCGTCGCAGACGCCGTCATCCATCGTGCCATGTTCGACTTCGACCTGTTGAGGGACACTCTGGCCGGGGCTGGCTTCGTGGGCATCGAGGACCTGACGGCGACGGTGAGCGATCGCCACACCGAGGGCTGGAGCCACGTGGTTCCCCGGATAAGCCTGGTCGTCAGGGCCCGCCGTCCGACGGACCAGCGAGTCGGCTCCAGCCGCTGAGACGCCCGCGGGGCACCCCGGCCCTTCCGAGACCAAAGTCGACCAGGCCCGCAAGGCTGGAGCCCGCACGCCTCGCTCGCTCTCGGTCTCCGCTCGTCAGCTCGCGGCCCGCCCTGTACAGATGGCGCAAGATCAGCCGGGCCGTAACAGGGGCAGGAGCGTGCTTGGAGGCGAAGAGGAGCTGGTTGCGGGTGGCCAGGTAGCTCACCATTGCGCTGCCCTTGGCATGGGAGTGCCAAGCCCGGGCAGCCGGCACGCACTCCACCGACCACCCCGCCGTGCCGAGGCGGATCCCGTAGTCCGTGTCCTCATAGTAAAGGAAGAACCGCTCATCCAGGGGCCCCACCGCCTCCCAAGCAGAGGTGCGCAGGAGGGTGCAAGCGCCGTCGAGCCAGGTCACCTCTTGGGGGGGCCTCTTGAGCCACGCATCGGCCAAGCCGAGCCCGGCGTCGGCAGGGCCGGGGGTGCGCGGGTGGGCGATATCCCAGGTTCGCGGGTCTATGGCTCCCCCGGCCAGGTAGACCAGGCCCGGCGACTCGTGCAGCGACAGCAGTGGCCCAGCGGCACCAAGCTGGGGGCAGGCTTCCATCCTGGCTGCGAGGTGGGCCAACCCGTCGTGTGCAAGGTGGCAGTCGTGGGTGAGCAGCAGCACGGCGTCGGGCCTGGCTCCGTTGGCTACGAGGTGGCGGATGGCGGCGTTCATCCCCGAGGAGTACCCCCCGTTGCTGGGTCTCTCCAGGATCTCGACTTCCTGGAACTCCCGCCTGATGTGAGCCACCGAGCCGTCGTCCGAGCGGTTGTCCACGACCAGGACGCGATTGGGGTGCCGGTCCTGGGCCGCCAGTGCCTCAAGGCATCCCGAGATGCCCGGCCAGTTCCGGTAGTGGAGGACGACGGCCGCCACGACAAGTGCTCCACCCGGCGACGGCTCGGTTATGGTCTCCATCGTGGGCGCTCCCTGTGACCAAGCCGGGCGCCTTTTCCGGGCCGCCTGTCCTCTGGTGTACCACGTGGAGGTGCAGGGGTGTCAACTCCCCGGTCCCGAAGCCCGACCGCCGGGGGGCCACTCATGGCCCGATGCGGACTCACCGGGGACGGCTGGTGCCCTGGCGTGCTGAGGCCGGGTCGGGCGCGGCTCGTGGGACCCGACGGCTGGTCGTAGGCGCCGACCGGCGGCAGCTGCGCTTCACCCAGAGGGGTGGGCACGGGCGGGTCTGGCACGAGGTGCTCCCCCGATTGGCAGCGCTGGCCGACCTGCGGCTCCCCTTCACCAGGGTCAGCCCCGAGGGGGCCCGGCTCACGCTGGGGCCTGGCCGGCGCCCGGACGTCTGGTTGATCGGCGGGGGGCCCTGGCCCTCCGCGCAGCCGGTCGTCTCGGTCATCTACGAGGTCGGCTGGCACACTCCCTATCTGAGGAGCCTGCTCACGCCCGAGTTCGCCAGCATGGCCGACGGCGCCACCCGGACCGCAATCGAGGCCAGTGACTGGGTCATCGTGCCTGCCGAGGCCAGTCGCTCCCAGGTGGTCGAAGCGTACCAGGTGGACCCCGACAGGGTGAGGGTCGTGCCGTTGGGAGTGGACCTCGACCACTTCAGGCCCGGGCGGGGAGGCGGTCGGCAACTGGTCGCCCGGGCTCGGGGGGGCCTCGATGGGCCCTACGTGCTCTTCACCGGCAATCTCGGTCCGCGCAAGAACCTGGTCGCCGTGCGCCAGGCCATGGAGGGCATCGCCCGGCGGGGACTGCCTCATTGCCTGGTCGTGGTCGCAGGGGGCGCACCAGACCGGGTGGACCCGGAGGCCGACAGGATGGCCGGGGCCGAGCTGGACGGCGCGGCCGGCCGGGTCGTAAGGATCCGCAAACCCAGCGATGCCGACCTGGCGGCCCTCATGGCCGGGGCGGACGCATTCTGCATGCCCAGCCTCGCCGAAGGATTCGGGCTACCTCTACTCGAGGCCATGGCCTGCGGCACGGCGGTGGTGACTTCCAACCGCGGTTCGCTGCCGGAGGTCGTGGGGGACGCGGGCCTGGCGGTCGAGCCCACCGCAGAGGCCGTCGAAGAGGCACTTGCGGCCGTGCTGACGGGCGACCAGATGAGGTCGGGCCTCGGTGCGGCGGGACGCGCCCGGGCGGAGACGATGTCCTGGGACGCGACGGCCGGAGGCTGGCTGGACGTGCTGTCTGTCGCGGCTGCCCGAGGCCGCTGACCGGCCTGGTTGTCAGGGCCACGCCGCCACGACCAGCTCCTCTGCCCGATCCGGGTCGCGCCAAGCCCTGAGCTCAGCGGTCATCGATGCGGCCACCGCTTGACGACGCCTGCCGGCTGGGCGACCGGCGATCTGCTCGCTCGACAAGAACAGATGGCGGGCCTCCAGCCCGGCGGGCAGGCGAGAGCGGGTCCCGAATCCGGCGCTGGCAAACGCCAGGTCGAGCGACGCGGGAGCGAAGACCACCAGGTGCCTGGGCGGCTCGAGGCCCCGCCAGGCTCGCCCGTAACGGCGGTGGCCCTCCGAGCACAGGTTGGGAGTAGCCACCCAGCAGTGCCCGGTCGGCTTCAGCAGCGCCCGGCAGATCCGCAACGTGGCGACGGGGTCGTGGAGGTGTTCGAGAACGTGATTCAGCGTGACGACGTCGAAGCTTGCGGACTGGAACATGCCTTCTTCGAGCAGGCCAGCCACGACGGGCACGCCGGCTGCTGCGGCCCTTGCCGCGGCCACCGAGTCCGGCTCGGTCCCCTGTATCCGCCAGCCGACCTGGCGCATGCTCAGCAGGAAGCTGCCGTTCCCGCAGCCCACGTCCAGCAGCGAGGCACCAGGCGGTGGGTGGTCGAGGTGCCGGACAAACCTGCTGGCCCGCCGGGCTGCACCCGGCACGACGGCAAGCAGCGGCGAGCCCACCGGCCAGCAGGGCGATAGGTCGTAGCCATGCCGGTGGGCGAGGTACCCATTCTTGAGGGCCCGCCGAGCCATTCCCGCCATCCCGATCACTCGGTCGGGGTGCTCCGTGGCGGCGTGGGTAGCGTAAGTCGCGTAGGCCAGCCCGATGGAGCTGACGGTGGGTCGTGGATCCAGATACGCGCAGCCGCAGGTGCCACACCCGCGCATCTCCCAGCTCCCCGGGGCCTGGTTGACCAGGTCCTGTAGCTGGTGGTGAATTATCGGTCCCCTTGACGCGGCGCAAAGGGGGCAGGCGTGGACTGCCTCCAGCCCGTCCGCTGGCCAGCCAGCCACATCGATGGCGCGGCCCCCGCCAGCCTCCGTAGTCCCTGAGTCTGCCATCGCCCTAGAGTCTGGCATGTGGGCCCGCCCCCTGTCCCCACGGCCGGCGGGCAACGATCGGACAGCCCGCTGGTCAGCGTGGTGATTCCAGCTTATGATCGGCCCGAGTACCTGCGCCAGGCAGTCGAGAGCGTGCTCGGTCAGAGCATGGGCGATCTCGAGCTCCTAGTCATCGACGACGCCAGCCCCCGGCCCCTGCGCCCGGTGGTCGAGGCTTTTGGCGATCCCCGTGTCGACTTCCGGCGAAACGAGCAGAGCAGGGGTGTCAGCGGCACCACCAGGGCTGGTGCCATCCGAGCGCGGGGCAAGTACCTGGTGATACTCAACGACGACGACCTGTGGGGACCTTCCTTTCTCCAACGCATGGTTCCTCATCTCGAAGCGGACGAGGATCTGGTTGTGGCTTTTTGCAATTTTCACATCGTCGACGAGGACGGCGAAGTGGATCCGGATGCCACCCTGGCTGCTAGAGGTCACTTCGGGCGCGACGTGCTTGCAGCGGGCAAGCACCATCCCATAGTCCGCATCGCGGTCATCGACGGCTACATCCCGGCAGTGATGTGCGCGCTGTACCGCCGCGATGCGATCGACTGGTCGCAGCTGCCTGACGGTGCCGGCTCGGCCTATGACCGCTGGATCGCCTACCTGGCGGCCATGACGTCCATGGCGGCCTATTACGACCCCTCGTACCTGACCTATTACCGGACCCACGCCGGCCAGCAGACCCGCACCCGCACCCTCCAGCACTTTCTCGGCCGCAGATACTGCTACGAGCGGTTCCTCGCCGACCCCAGGCTTGCCCACTTGCGCCGGCCCCTACGGCATCGCCTGGCGTCGGAGTGCACCGGCTGCGGCACCGTGCTCCTGCGGGCCGGCGACCCCGCGGCCGCCCGAGCCAACCTCCGCCACAGTCTCGGGCTGCGGGTCACCCCGCGCGCCGCCACCGGCTACGCGTTGAGCCTGCTGCCAGCCTCCCTGGCCAGCTCGGTGGCGGCGGCAGCCACCAAAGGCAGGGCTTGGCTCCTCAGAGCCGCCGGGACTCCTCCGCGACGATCTCGCTGAGCCGCTGGCCAAAGCGCTCCTCGCCAAAGCGCTCGGCTGCCCCGCGGATCGCGGTCTCTGACCAATTGACCTGGGCGACCTGGCGGATCCCCGCCACCACCGCCTCGCGCTCGGCCAAGTCGAAGAACAGCCCGGTCTGGCCCTCGACGACTGTGTCGAGGAACCCTCCGCCCCTCAGGGCGACGGTTGGCTTGCCGAAGCTGGCGGCCTCGATGGGCACCAACCCGAAGTCCTCGTAGCTCGGGGCAACGACAGCCGAGCAGCTCGCGTAGAGCCAGCGGAGGGAGTCGTCGTCCACTGTGCCCATCAGGCGCACATTCGGCGGCGCCGAAGCCCGGAGGACGGGCTCGTCTGGCCCGGTACCGACGATCACCAGCTGGTGGCCCGGCAGCGCGGCCATGGCGGAGACGAGCAGAGACACGTTCTTGTAGGGAAGCAGGCGCGATACGCACAGCAGGTGGCCCCCGGACAGGCCGCTGACCTGAGCGCGGGGACCGGCAGCTCCGAGCAGGGAAGGAGGGTGAAGGATCTCCGCGTCGATGCCGTAGCAGGTCCGTATTCGGTCGCGCACGACGGTCGAGATGGCCAAGTAGCGGCCGGCAGTGGCTGCGCTGGCGCGGTCCCAGCGGCGTAGCGCCGGAGCAAGCGTCGCCAGAGCGGCCCTTGCGAAGGGCCGGCGGGAGGTTCCCAGGTAACGTTGCGGCTGGTAGAGCCAGCGTGCCGGGGTGTAGCAGTAGACCACCTTCGCCCCACTACCACCGGTTCCGTGGGCCCAGCCCGAGCTGCTGCAGAGGAGCACCTGGGCGTCCACGCGCAGGAGCGAGAAGGCGGGAGCCAGCAAGGGGAACGCCATCCGGTGGTGACGCCTGAGGAAGCCGACCCGGTCGACTGGCCCGGTCCGCACATCCAGGCTGCGGAACTCGGGAAAGGTGCTGGCTGGCTCGAACAGGGAGGTGTAGACGGGCACTCCAGGCAGGGCCTTGGTCATTGCCAGGACCGCCCGCTCGGCGCCGCCGCGCTGTGTCAGGTAGTCGTGCACAATGGCCACCCGGCCGGGTTGAACCGTCGGCGTTGGCATCGGATCGGAGGGAACAGGCCTCAGGCTGGGAGTGGCGAAGTCCGCAGCGCCTGGTCAAGGGTACCCATGGAGAGAACTTGCCGGTAGAAGGCTGTTACCTCTCCGGCGATCCGCTCAGGCAGCCACTCGGGGGCTCGCTCGAGCGCCGCTTGGCCGAGGCGTCGCCTGAGGTCCGGATCTTCCTGGAGCTGCTCGAGGGCCCGGCTCAGCGCGGCGGTGTCACCGGGGGGGTACAACCTGCCGTCGACACCGTCAGTGATGATCTCGGCCGGGCCGCCTGCCCCTGCCACCACCACCGCCAGCCCGGCCGCCATCCCCTCCATGACCACCTGTCCTAGCGGTTCGGGGATCACCGAAGCATGGACCAGGATGTCCATCCGAGCCAGTTGGGAGGCTACGTCCTCGCGGAAGCCACAGAACTCGACTTGGTCGCTCAGGGCGAGCTCGCACACCAACCCCTTGAGCTCGTTCTCGAAATCCGCCTCGCCGAACAACGCCGACCCCACGATGACTGCGCGCTGTGGACCGCCGCCGAAGGCCTGGGCGAAGGCGCGCAGGAAGACATCCTGTCCCTTCCACGGCGCGATGCGGCCCACCATGCCCACAGTCAGCGAGTCGTGTGGGAGGCGGCCAATCGCATCAGCCGGGATCGGGGTGCGGATGACTGCGTGGGGTCCGCGATGGCGGCCCAGGGTGGCCAGGGTGGTCGCCGAGTTGGCGATGACCGCGCTGGGCAGCACCCGGGCCATTGCCCGCAGCAAAGAGACCGCCGGTGCTGGAAGGTAGTCGCTGGCGACCCGGTCATGCACGTGCCACAAGACGGGCAGCCCGGCCATGCGGGCGGCAACGCCACCATAGAGGGCGGCCTTCAAACCGCTTGTATGCACCAGGTCCGGCTTGAACCGACGCAGGCGGCGAGCGAGCCGCCCGGCATACGCGCAGGCGCCGATTCCACCTGCAAGGGCCGCTGTCCCAAGAACGACCCGGTCGCGGGAAAGTCCCCTGGCTCGCTCTGGCATTGGTAGGACCTCCACCGACAGGCCCTCCTGCGTCAGCCGTCCGACTAGCGGTCCGTCTTCAGCCAGGATGACATGGGACTGCACTCCGTCCAGTGCCGGTAGGAGCCGCGCCAACGCGATCTCAGCACCGGAGAGGCGGCCGCAGTGGTCCACGAAGACCACTCTCATACCCGGCCTCGCGGGTGGCCCCAGCACTCGGCCGTAGACGGCCAGGTTGGCGTTGGCCGCGGCCTGCCAGGAGAAACGCTCGGCGTGGGCTCGGCAAGACCCGGAGTCGGCCAGGGCTAACGCGGACCCGGCGTTAGGTGCCCGGTCCGCGCCGTCGCATCGGCTAAGGGTTCCCCAGGCAGTAGAGCTGCGTTCCGGGGGGCCGAGAGCGGCAGACAGACGGACGCCGAGCGCCACCGGATCACCTGGCGGGACCAGCGCAGCGTCCAAGCCGGAGAGGACCTCTGGGAGCCCACCCGTGTACGTGGCCACCACCGGTGTCCCGCAAGCCAGGGACTCGAGCGCGCTGAGGCCAAAGCTCTCCAGCGCCACGCTGGGGACCACGCTGACGTCCGCCGCCCGATAACACGCCACCACCTTGGCGTCGTCCACGCTACCCAGGAACCTGACGTTTCCGCCTACGCCGATCTCGGTGGCAAGTTTCTGGAGGCCTTCCCGCATAGGACCGTTGCCAACGACCACCAGCACGGCGGTCGGGTGATCTCGCAGGACCAGGCCCCACGCGTTGAGCAACACGTCCAGGCCCGTCCTGGTGACCAGGCGCCGCACCGCCACGACCACAGGCGCAACGCGGGCAATCCCAAGAGAGTCCCTTGCCGCGACCTGAGATCCGGGGGAAAAGTTCACCAGGTCCACGCCTGGTGGGAGGACATGAGATCTCCACGGAGGTATGCCGTAGGCCTCCGTCAGCAGCCGTTTCGACGCCGCAGTCAGGGTCACCACCGCAGCTGCACGCCGGTACACCGCCGTCTCGATGGCCCACTTGATCCCCACCGACACGCGCGACCCGCCCTCGACGGCCGATTCGTGCGCCCATGACCCCTGGAAGTGGACCACCAGCGGAAGTCGGCGAAGGCGACCCAGACATACCGGCAGAAGGGCGTAGGGGGCGAAGTGGGCGTCGACGACATCGGCCTCGACACCCTGGGCCCGCCGCCAGTACCGGGCGGCACGGAGGGGAAACCATTCTTCGAGCGAGCCACCCGTTGCCAGGATGCCGGAGCCGCGGTCGCCAACCTCCCCCGGTTCGGGATGGGGCCCGGCGACCACCGCTGTCACCGCGCAACCGGCGTCCTCAAGCGCCTGGCGAAGATCGGCGAAGTAGCGCCCCAGGCCGCCGCGCCTGCTCCACTCCATACCCAGCATGGCTATCCGGTAGCCAGGCAAGCCCTCCTCCGATGGTCCGGCCTCGCACGCGGATGACACCTCACCCAAGCTAGCCCCTGACCGGGATCCTTTGAGCTGTGCCATCTGAAACCAGCGAACGTTCACGGTCCAGGGCATCAGCCCGGTCGAGCTCGCCTAGGATTGTCGCGGTGCAGCCAGCTGCTCGCCTGGGTTCCACAGGCGCCAGTGTGACCCGGCGGCCCAGGGTGGTGCTGCTGGCCCACGAGATCAAGGCGTGGGGGGGCATGGACATGCTCCTGTCAGAGATCATCCGTCACGGCCACGATCGCTTCGACTTCGTCGTGGTGAGCACGTTGCTCGCAGAAGACCTCAGGCCCTTGGTGGCCGAATGGCACCGTGTTCGCGTGCCGCGTCGGCCATTCCCGCTCCGCTTCGTCTCCTTCTGGGTGCTCGCCGGGCGCCTCGTGGACCGCCTCGATGCCGACGTGGTCCAGGCTACGGGGGCAATCGTTCCAGGACGTGTGGACGTGATCGGCGTCTACCACTGCCATCGGGCATACCGTGCGGTCTGGTTCAGCCCGGGGGCGCCGCTGACCCGCCGTCTCAACACCATGGCAACCAGGTTCGCCGGAGCGCTGGCCGAACGATGGTGCTACCGCTCGAGTCGCGTCCGCACGCTGACATGCATCTCCGGTGGGTTGCAGGCCGACCTCGAGCAGTACTTCCCCGGCGTCCCGTCGCTGCTGGTGTCGCCTGGGGTGGATAGCAGCCTCTTCCGACCCATGCCGGAGATTCGTGCAAAGCGGATAGCCGATGAGGGTGGGCCGCCGGCCCGAATGCTGGTTGCCTTCGTCGGGGGTGACTGGCATCGCAAGGGGCTTGACATCGCCCTCATGGGTCTGGCCGAGGCCGTCCGCCGGGGCGCAGACGTGAGCATGTGGGTCGCCGGTCGCCACGACGAAGGCTGGTTCCGCGAGCTTCCGGCCTCCCTGGGAGTAGCTGAGCGGGTCAGGTTCTTGGGGTCGCCCAAGGAGGTGGCCCCTGTCTACCAGGCGGCCGATGTGTTTCTGCTGCCGTCGTCCTACGAGACCTTCTCCCTGCCCGCTCACGAGGCTGCCGCCTGTGGGCTGCCGGTGGTCGCGACAGCTGTGCACGGGGTCAGCGCGCTGGTGGGTGACAACGTCGCGGGGATGGTCATCGAGCGCGACGCTTCGGCAGTTGCGGACGCCCTGGTGAAACTGTGGGCGGACCCGGACCTGCGCGAGCGCTTAGGCCGAGAGGGTCGCCAACGCGCCCGGACGTTGACCTGGGCCTCTTACGCCAAGGGGATGCTGGCGCTTTACCAGGACCTGATGGCGGCGGGCGTCCCTACGCCAGTAGGGGATCGCAGCACGGCTCCGGTCACCGAGTGAGCCGCGGTGCCGGCCACCGACTCGGCTGCATGGGATCTGCTCGCCAGTGCAAGCCCGAGCGGCAACCACACGAAGAACCCCTCCACACCGAAGAGATCGCTGCCGAACAGCAGGAAGACGATGGCCGAGATGCCAACAGCCCTGGATGCAGACACTAGCGAATCCTGGGGAGACGCGCGGGCCGCCTCCCTCATCAGCACCAGCCCGCCGGTGACGTAGAGTGCCGTTCCCAGCCAGCCGAGGCTGTACGGGATGTCGAGGAAGCCGTTGTCGAACGACGTGACGGTGCCGTTCGCCTGCTGAGTGCCGACCAGCTTGGTTGCCGAGGTGGTACTGGCGATGCCGTGCCCGATTGGGTCGAGCAGGGCTGCGGGGGCGTAGTAGGAGAGGAAGTGCAAGCGGGCGTTGAAGCTCTCGTCGGTCGAGACCGCGGTGACCGTGTGGAAGCGGCTGTCGATGAGCTTCGCCACCGGGCCGGACTGGAGGGTGATCGCCAGGACCGGTATGACAGCGACGAGCAGTATGCGCAGCGACTTCCTCAGGCTGTGGCCCTGGCTGACAATCAGGTAGCCCATACCGAGCACGAAGACGCCCCAGGCTGAGCGCACCTGGGTAAGGGTCAGCGCGACCACTCCCAGCACCAGCGTGGGCGCTCGGAGTCGGCTTCGCGACTGGAAGACGATCAGGAGCATCAGCACCAGCACGAAGGCGAAGGGCCCGGCCGAATTGAGGGTGCTGAAGGGTCGGAGGTGTCTGGCGGTCGCGTGGAGGTACTCGCCGATCCGGGACTGGACACCCCAGTAGCGATCCCAGGCTGGGAAAACGAAGAACTGCACCAGGCTGTACGCGCTGATGACCACGGTAGTGGCCACGCTGAGTCGGAACATCGTGCGACGCAACTGCGGATAACTCTTCCACTCGAGCCCCAGGTGCGCAGCGAACAGCGGTGGTACGAGCCAGGTGGCCAGGGCGTAGATCGCGGCCGATGCGCCGTTTAGAACCAGGCCGGTGGCTGTGGCCACGACCAGCCCGGCGATGATCCCGGCGATCCCTCTCAGCTTGGCCGAGCGCACTGAGGGCGCACGTCGCAGGAGCGTGAACACGCAGAGCCCTCCGGCCAGCAACGGGGCCAACATGATCGGGTTGAGCGAGTCGTATCCAGCTTGATAATCGGACAACCGCCGAACCTCGGGGCTGAGGATCCACAGCCACCACACGAGACCCAGGTAGGCCAGAGGCCTGGACCGGTACAGCGCGAGGGCGCCGAGGAGGGCCACAGCAGGGAACACGTACCGCAGGGCGCGTCCTTGATGCGCCAGCAGGCCCGCAGCGGTCACCGCGATTAGTGCCCCGCCCACGAACAGCGCTTGAGGGCTGGGGTGCCAGCGTTCAGGGTGTTCGGGCATGGCCCTCGCCGACGGGGTTACCGGCTGTTCCTGGGCGGTAGGGAGGGTGCGGTGATTCGCCATCTGAGTGGACCGTCTGGACCCGGGATCCTCGACCTTACCACACCACCCTGCGGTGCCGCACGCTGCCAGGTGATTCCGGTGGAGGCCCAGAGCACCGAGTTCGGTCTTCGGGACTATGCCCGAACGCTACGCAGGCACAAGTGGGGACATCGTGGACCCCCTCAGTATCCCAGCGACGACGGGCTACCCGCATCGTTGTAGCGCTTGGTGGTGCAGTGCCATTCCCGATTCCCGCCCAGCAAGCCCATATATTTGAATTTTGAAATCGAGGCAAATTCAGTGGCTGGTCGCTCGGCGTGGTGGCGACCTCGACCTCCTCCAGGACGCCACAGGCGTCGGGGACCAAGATCGCAGCGGAGAGTAGGCGCTGACCAGGTAGGAGATGACCGCCTTCTCGTTGATCCCCATGAACCGGACCGACAGGCTGGGCTCGACCTCGTCAGGGATGCCCGCCTGGTGCAGGCCCACGACCCCCTGGTCGGCCTCGCCGACGCGCATTGCGATTATTGAGCTGGTCAAATGCGTCCGGTCGACCGGGATCTTGTTGCAGGGCAGCACCGGCAGACGTTGGTGAAGCTCACCTGGCCCTCCCCCACCGAGTAGCTGAGTCGGCGGTTCACCCGGTAGGTACCACCGGACACCTGCACCCAGGGCAGGACCTTCAGCAGCCATCGCGACGAGATGCCCTGCATCTGGGGCACGGTCTTGGTGGTCGTGGTCAGGTTGCGAGCTGCAGTCCGCCCCAGGCTCATGGGGTCCTCTGTAGTATCAAGCTCTACACCAGGGTCACTCATTGACAGCTCCTCTCGATAGCTGGTTGACACAGTGGGAACGTGGCATCATTGGGAGGTGGCGGGCGCTGGGACCTGTTGAGCTCCAGGGGACCGAGCGCGCCGACCAGGTCTGCCAGGCGGGAAGCCGATGTCCCCAGGCCTGTGGGACGGCCGAAGACCCTCCCCGGAGAGGGGTAGTAGCGCAGCTCGACCTCGTCGTAACGCCGGCAGCTGCGGTGCCACTGGAGCACCCCGGCCATCCAGAGCTGCAGCTCCTCCACGTAGCCCATCAGCACCTCGCGAGCATCGGCATCGAGTGCGAAGTCGTCGAACAGCACCGGCAGCTCGTGGGCGACGACGTGGCCGAACTGGCACATCCGGGCCGTCATCAAGTCGTTGACCACCTCGACCGCCCGATCCTTGGAGCAGTCCAAGAAGTGCTGCACGACCAGCACGCAGTTGTGGAGCTCGCCTTCGAACTCGATCTCCTTTTGATAGGAGAAGATGTCGTTCATGAGGCACAGGTAGTCAGAGGCCGCATTGTCTAGGGCCCGCATCGGCCGGGTCTTGTAGATCTCTCGAGGCACCAGCTGGCCGTGGGAGAGCCTGGACAGGCTCATGGTGAGGTCCGCGCCAAAGGTCTTGCGGCGCATCTCGACGTAGTCCACCGGGTCGGGCACACGGTTTTGGATCTGGTTGGCCAGCTCCCAGCACCAGCTCTCGGTCATGTCCTGGATCGCAGCACGAAAGTCACGCCGGTCGTCGGGCGACATGGGAGCTGCGGTGCGAGGCCAGGTGTCGGCCAGGCCCAGCTCCACCGGGCTCGCCGCCACCAGGCTCGCCGCACCCAGGGACGGGGCTGAGCAATCGAGGGGCATGAAGGCTCGCAGCCGCTGGTGGAAGGCCTTGGCGCCCGCCATGTCGTGGGTGCGGCCGTAGACCGCAGGGAAGTAGTCGTCGCCGTAGGTGCCCCAGATCAGCCAGTCCGTGGTCATGTCCAGGTCGGGCCCGTCCCCGTCGGGGTTGATCATCGCCCCGCAAAGGGCCAGGTCAATTGCGTCGTACTTGTGGTCGTCCCAGATGCCGACCCCACCGGGCAGCATGTCGAGCATTCCCATGCGCCGGGCCCACGTCCTGCCGTTCTCTCGGGCGAGCGCCAGGTTTCGGGTTGGTCCGGTGCGAGTAGGGCATGTAGAACCGCGGGAGCTGGGTCGGCCCCACCGCCTGGTAGGGGACGTGGGTGTAGCTGCGGGCCCGTTGCAGGCCCAGGCCTGGGGGGACGGCTGGGCATGTGCCGCAGAGGTGCCGAGGCCGGTCGGGCCGCCCAGGATCGGCTCGATGGCCCCGGCATCCCCGCCACCGGTGTTCATGTACCTGCTGGAGCGCATGTGCCACTCGTGGCCGCCGGACTGCCAGTCCTGCAGGCCCTTCACGTAGCTCGCCACCTCTGCCGCCTCGACCGGATCCAGCCCATGATCGGCGAACAGGGGGGCCAGCTCGGTGAGCGCGGTGGCCTCGAACTGCTACAGGCGAGAGGTCAGGATGTCGTTCACCAGGTTGGCAGCCTCCTGGGCGCTGACCGACAAGAACCGCTCCATCACCAGCACGGCGTTGTTGACCTCGCCCTCGGACTCGGTCTCGCGCTGGTAGGAGAACAGGTCGTTGCGCAGGTGGACCCCGTCCGCGAAGGTGTCCCTGAGAACCCTCATCGGCCGGGTGGCTGCGATCCTGGCGGGGACCTCGACGAAGGCTGCGTGCTCCACCAGGTTCGCCGACCAGGTTGCGCCTCCCACCTTGCGGCGCATCTCGATGTACTCGATCGGGTTGGGGATTCGATCCTGGCTGATGTTCTGCAGCTCCCAGGTCGACTCGTCGAGCAGGCTCTTGGTGCTGCGGAAGAACCGGGGCCGCTTGAACACCTCCAGGAAGTGGTCGTCGAATTAGAACACCCATACGTGCTGACCAGGTCCAGCTCGGCGCCCGGCGTGTCGGGGTGGGTGTACGCGCACAGCAGGGCGTAGTCGTGGGCGTCGAAATCAGCCTCGCTCCAGACCTCGGGCACACCGTCGTCACACGGTTGACCCAGCATCCCCATCTGTTGGGCCCAGCCCTTTGTGTGCACCCGCGCCGTCCCGACCGCCGGGTTCAACCGTGCCGGCCAGGGCAGGTAGAAATCCGGCAGCTCGAACGGGTGCACTATTCTAAGGCTCTCCTTCTCTATCTCTCCGGGCTCGGGTGATGTAGCACCGGCGCGATCGCGCGTCCTGGGGGGCTCATTCGGACGCGCGTATCGCACCGGCGCTGACTTGCATTACCTCAACCCCAACCCCACCACCACAGCCAATCCACAGGAGACTCCTCTCGCGACACTCGGACGAACATGCCTCTGCCACCATTATCCGGCTTATGCCCCTGGATGTCGATGGGTCATTGGGTTGAGCCGGTCTCCACCTTTCGAACTGGCACAGGCCGACCCACGGCGGTACCCTGGGGCCGGTGACCACCCAACGGATGCAGGCCGTCCGGCACATGAGGGTTCCGGTGGGCTACCTGGACGCGGTCCTGGGCATCTCGCTCCTCGGCGTCGGGATCGTTTGGTTGGGCGAAACCGTGCCCAGGGTGAAAGTGGAGCAGGGCCCGCTGTGGCTGGGAGTGACGGTCGTCGCCCTGCAAACCCTGCCGCTCCTGGTTCGACGGAGGGCTCCGTTTGCCGTGCTCGTCGTGGTCATGGCCGCCGCAGTGACTTACGGGGTCTTTGCGTTTCCGATCAGCCCGATTGACATGGCCGAGCTGATCGCGCTCTACACCGTGGCCGTGCACCGGCCGACCAGGACGCTCGTCCTCGGTGGGGTGGTGGTGCTGGGGGGCCTGGGCCTGATGTGGGCAACCAGCCCTGGGTGGACGGGGGGTCCGATAGAGCTGGTCGCGGTCTGTATCCTGTTTGCCCTGGTCACGGTCGTGGGGCTTCACCAGCGCTCACGCTTGGCGCTCGTTGCCACAGAGGCCGAGCAAAGGGCCAAGCTGGACCAGGCTCGAGCGGAGCAGGCCGCGGCCGAGGAGCGGGTGGCCCTGGCGAGGGAGCTGCACGACGCGGTGGGCCACGCCCAGACAGTGGTGCTGTTCCATGCGGGTATCGCCAGGATGACCTTCGACAGCGACCCGGGACGGTCGCGTCAGGCGCTCGGCATCGTGGAGGACCGCAGCCGGGCCACCCTCGAGGAGAGGCAGCTCCTCGTCGACTCGCTCCGCAGCGCCGGCGGGAGCCCCCGTGTGCCCCTGCCCACCCTTGCCGACGTCGATGAGCTGGTCGGCATCGCCGAGGGCGTGGGCCTGGACGTGAACCTCACCAGGCAGGGAGCGGTCCGCCAGCTCCCTCCCGCGATAGAGGTCTCCGCCTTCCGCATAGTCCAAGAGGCGCTCACGAACGTGGTTCGCCACGCCCAAGCCAGCCGTGTGGACATTCGCCTGCGCTACGCAAAGGACGAGCTGGGCATCGACGTGGCCGACAACGGGACAGGCACGGGCTGCACGGCTCGGCCGATCGGCTCAGGGAGCGGCAAGGGGCTGGTGGGGATGCGGGAGCGAGCCAGCGCGCTGCGCGGGACCCTGGAGGCCGGCCTGGGTGCCGGTGGGGGCTTCGTGGTGAAGGCCAGGCTGCCGCTTGCTCCTATCCGCCCGGCCTCGATGGGCACCGAGCGCCCCAGGCAGCCACTTCCCGGAGGGTGGCCGGCCTGAGTGCCCACGACCGTGGTCGTCGTCGAGGACGAGCCCCTGTTGAGGGCGGGGCTGCGAGAGCTGCTGGGGGCAGAGGGGAGCCTGGATGTGGTCGGGGACGCGGCGGACGGCGCCCAGGCGCTCGAGGTCATCGCCGCCACCAACCCGGACGTCGCCCTCGTCGACATCCGGATGCCCGGCATCGACGGGATCGAGGTGACCCGGCGGGTAGCAGCCGGGGAGGCGCCGCCAAAGGTGCTGCTGCTGACCACCTTCGCCTCAGAGGAGTACCTGATAGACGGCCTGCGAGCGGGGGCAAGCGGATTCTTGGTCAAGACGGCCTCCCCCGAGCAGGTCATAGATGCGATTCATTCCGTGGCGGCCGGGGAGTCGGTCGTGGCGCCCTCGATGACCAAGGCGCTGATCGACCGGGCTATGGCCCTCGCCGCAGGCGAGCAAAGGGTGACGCAGCCTTGGAAGGCTCAACCTGAGCAAGAGCTTCAGCCTGAGACGCGGCCGCCGTCGCTCAGCCCCCGGGAGATGGAGGTGCTCCACCTCCTCGGCCAGGGGTGCTCCGACAAGGCGATAGCACGAGCGCTCGGGGTCAAGCTGCCCACCGTCAAGTCCCACGTCCACCGGGTCCTCACCAAGCTGGACGTGACCAGCCGGACCCAGGCAGCCCTGGCGGCCAGAGACTTCGACCGGCTCGCGCAGCCCGGACCCGACCACTGAGGACCGGCGCTCGAGCCGATGGTCTAGTCAACTCTGCGTGGCAGCTCTACGGCTGTGTGCCAGTAAGCTGCGTTCATGCCACAGACGCCAAGCGCCGAGGTTGCCGTTGGCCCACAGGGCCGGTTGGTGATACCTGCCAAGCTGCGTCGTGCCCTGGGGATTGGACCGGGCTCGATCTTGCTTGCCCACATCGAGGGCCGAGGACGCCTGGTCCTGGAGGACCGGGCCACGATGGTCCGTGGACGAACAGGATCGTGGACAAGCTTCGCTCCCGGACGCTCCCTCTCGGAGGAGCTGATCGCTGAGCGACACGCCCAGCAAGCGGCTGAGGACGCCGGGTAGGTGCGCCCTGTAGTTCTCGACGCGTCGGCGGTGTTGGCCTGGCTACGCGACGAGCCAGGGGCCGAGACAGTGGCTGCGGCATTGAGCTCGAGCGGCTGCGTGATCTCATCGGTCAACCTCGCCGAGGTGGCGGCAAAGGGCGTCGATGCCGGGGCCCTCGCTGAGGACGCCGCCAGTGCCGTCGACGGATTGGTCGAGGTGGAGGCATTCGGCCTGCTCGACGCCATCACGTCCGCTCGACTGCGCTCCGCCACCCGTCAGGCCGGGCTGTCGTTTGGGGACCGGGCCTGCCTGGCGCTGGCCGAACGGCTCGGCATGCCGGCACTCACGGCGGATCAGAGCTGGGCAACACTGACGCTGGCTGCCGAGGTCGTCCTGATCCGAGGTCCTGCGGCGGCAGGCTCCGACTGAGCTGCCCGCAGGTTGTCACCCACCTCAGACGTCGCTGGCGCCCAGAGACATCGGCTGGCTCGCCCAGCCCGAACCGAACCGCTGAGCCTGCGCTTCCGCCGACGCTACGAAGCGCCCGAGGCGTCTCAGGCCAGGTCGTCAACCCGCATGGACACCGGCCAGGGCCAATCGGCCTCGAACGACTCTCCTGCGCCCACCTCGGCAACTTGCATCAACGCCTTGCCGTCGAAGCGCCAGGCACGAAGGGTCACCTTCATCGGATCCACAACCCAGTATGCAGGGACGCCGACCGCCTCGTAGAGGGCGAACTTGTCCTCCAGGTCCCGCGCCCGATTGGCTGCTCCCGGCGAAAGCACCTCTACTACCAGCCGGGGTAGCTCCTCCTCCAGCAAAGCGAGGCGAGCCTGCTCGGAGGTGACCACCAGCAAGTCT
The DNA here is from genome assembly GCA_050744085.1 of Acidimicrobiales bacterium. GTDB lineage: Bacteria > Actinomycetota > Acidimicrobiia > Acidimicrobiales > JAJPHD01 > JAVKSL01. The sequence continues at coordinate 4,172 of JBOGGU010000018.1, read as the reverse complement.
GGCTGGACCTCGTGTCGCTCCCCGTCCGGATCGGTGACCACCCAGGCGAAGGGCGCCGGCAGGACCTTGTAAACGGGCGGACAGCCGACCATGAGCGCTACGAGCAGGTTCGCCACCCCTGACTGGTGCGGCCCCCCAGGGGCGGGGCTCACGTAGTGGACCCCATAGACGAGCTCGTGACGATAACCGTCGTCGGGGAGCGCCAGGATGTCCTCGACGGAGGGGGCGAACCTGGTGGCCACGCAAATCAGCTTATGCGACAAGCTCCGGCGGCAGGCGCCTAGAGTGGCCCGATGACCCTGAGACGGCTGCTGATGGGAATCGGAGCGGCTGGCGCTGGCCTGGCTCTGGCAAAAGGTATTCAGTGGCGCCGCGCCCAGGCGGCCCACGCACCTCGGGTGCGCCCGGGAGACTGGCCGCCCGTGCCCACCCCGTCAGGGGGCGCGCCGAGCGGGAGTGGGCAGGGCGGTGCGGCGGACGGAGGCAATATTCCTCCGAAAGGTTGATGCGCTCAGACGCTCACAGTGTGGACTGCTCCGATCCCGGGCTCCGCAGCGATGCGGTCCCTGACCTCGTCGCTCACCGCCTTGTCGGTCGTCAGGATCATGAGAGCCGTGCTGCTGTCCGACGTGGGGTCCACCGCCATGTTGGCGATGTTGACGCCCGCCTGGCCGAGTTCGGTTCCCACCAGGCCGACCTGGCCCGGGCAGTCGTCGTAGACCACGACCAGCATGTGGGCGGCGGGGCGGACCTCGACCACGTGGTCGTCCACCATCACTATGCGGGCCTCGGCGGCCAGGCCGGCAAGGGTCCCGGCAACCGAGTGTCCGCCTCCGCGCAGGGTCACCTGGTTGACGTAGTGGCGGGTCGTGGTGGTGGTGGTCTCCCTGACCTCGAGACCGCGCTCGGCAGCCAGCTGGGGGGCGTTCACATAGCTCACCGGCTCCTCGGTGCCCGCGCCGAACAGGCCCTTCAGCACCGAGAGGGTGAGGATGCGGGTATCGACGCTCGCCAGGCCACCCTGGTACTCGATGCCGAGGCTCGCCGGGAGGCCGCCGCAGAGCGAGGCCAGGAATCGCCCGAGCTGCTCGGCGAGCGGCAGGAACGGCCTGACCGTCTCGGACGCTTCGGCCGCGGCCACGTTCACCGCGAAAGGCACGAATTCTCCGGCCAGGGCCAGGTTCACCTGCTCGGCGATGGTGACACCGGCCTTGTCCTGGGCCTCGACTGTGCTGGCCCCGAGGTGCGGGGTGACCACCACCGATCCCAGCTCGAAGAGGGGCGAGGCGGTGGTGGGCTCGGCCTCGAACACGTCCAGGCCTGCCCCTTGGACCCTGCCCTCGCGGATGGCTTCGGCCAGCGCTGCCTCGTCGACAATCCCCCCCCTGGCGGTGTTGACGACCCGCAGGCCAGGGCGGGCCTTGGCGAGGAGTTCCTTCCCGATGAGGCCCAGCGTCTCTTTGGTCTTGGGAAGGTGCACGGTAACGAAGTCGGAGCTGGCGACCAGCTGGTCCAGCTCCATCAGCTCGACCCCCAGCTGCTTGGCCCGTTCAGGGGCGACGTAGGGGTCGTACGCGACCAGGCGCATGCCGAAGCCCGCCGCCCGCTGGGCCACCAGCGCCCCCACCCGGCCGAGGCCCACGACACCGAGGGTCTTGCCGTGCAGCTCGACCCCCTCCCAGCGGGTGCGCTCCCACCGACCGGCCACCAGGGCTGCGTGAGCCTGGGGCAGGTTGCGTGCCTGGGCGAGGAGAAGCGCCATGGCGTGCTCGGCGGCCGAGAGGATGTTGGACTGGGGCGCGTTGACCACCATCACTCCCCTGCGGGTGGCTGCCGGCACGTCCACGTTGTCCAAGCCGATCCCTGCGCGGCCCACGACGACCAGGTCCGCACCTGACTCCAGGACATCCTCGGTGACATTGGTGGCCGAGCGGATCACCAGGGCGTGGGCGCCTGGCATGGCCTCCACCAGTCCCTCGGGGGTGAGGCCCAGCTGAACATCCACAGAGTGGCCCGCTTGGGCCATTGCCGCCAGGCCCTGAGGGGCGAGCTTCTCGGTGACCAAGATCCTGGACATGCCGTCGATCTTAGAGGTCCGCTCGTCGGGTGCATGGCACTCCAGCGGTGACGGGGCTCCGAACTGGGGTAGTTTGCCCGCGTATAACGCGGTCCAGCTACCCCAGTTCCAGTTCGGCGTGAGCAGCGAGACCCTTGGGTGCCGAAACCGGCGGCCGCTGTCCGGCCGCGGCGGCGAGGAGGTTCAGGTGAGGCCGAGGGCGGTGGCGCACGCCGGCCATTGGCCCCAACCGCTCCGAGCTTGAAGCTGCTGGGCGGCGGCGTCCTGCGTCGCCGGCGACGCGGTGCTGGGTAAGCCCGAGAAGCCTAGGTTCGACCAGGTGGAAGAAGAGAACTGATACGCGCCGTAGTACCCATTGCCGGTATTAGAGGAGTAGTTGCCCCCCGACTCGCACTGGCGCAGGGAGGAGAAGTCCCCGCCCAACGATGTATGGATGACAGGGGGCGGCGCAGTGGCCAGAGCTGCCAGCCCGCTCTTGGTGGGTAGGCCCTGTGGCGCAGGAGCACCCGGGGGGGCCTCAGCCGCCACAACCTGAGCCACGTTCTGCTGCTGCACCTGCGAGAGGGTCGCCGACTCGCTGGCAAGCGTCGCCCGCAGGCTCTGGTCGACTGAGGCCAGGCTCGCCGCCGCCGCCTGCGCGCTGCGCAGCTGGGCCGCCAGTGTCGCCCGTTCGGACTTGTAGACGGCCTCCGCCTGTTGGTAGTTGGTCAGGCCGTCCTGGACCCGGCCAGCTGTGGCCTCGAGGTAGACCTGACCGATCTGGTAGGAGCTGGGGCTGCCGTTCAAGATGTCCAAGAACTGGCTCGGCCCACCGCCCAGCTGGACGAACGCAGTGACCGCCTCTGCCCGCAGGACGTTGCGCGAGACGGCGATCTGCCGCTCGCCGGCCACCACTGACGCCTGGGCTGCTGCAGTCTTGGCCTGCAGGCTCGCAACCGTGGACAAGGCGGCCTGATAGGCCACGTCCACGCGGTGCACCTGCGCGGACTGCGCGCTGATCTGCGCCGCCAGGGCGGCGGCACTGCTGTTCGACATGGTAGCGGACGCGAGGGGTGCCGGGACGACGGCCATCTGCACGATGCCCAGCGCCACCAGCACGACGACCATCCATGCCTGACGACCGGTGGCCTTGGCCGTCCTAGCCGTCCCGGCCGTCCTAGCCGACGGGCCTAACCCAGGGATCCCCTTTGCAAGGTGCACGACAACCGAGATGATACCCCAGGTGCGCGAAGACTCCCATTTGGCGGCTCCCCGGCGTCGGCTCTCAGGCGGCGGTCGGCGCAAAGGTCAGGTCGTAGGGGGACGCTCCTGCGCCTGGCACTTGCACGGCGGCGCCGTCGAGGCTCACCTGGACGTGGCTTGCGTAACCAACCCGGAGCCACATCGAGCCCGAGGCGCTGAAGGTATGGGTGACCCCAGCCTGGAGCGTGCCCACGAAGGTGGTCTGGGAGCTCGATGCGCTGGGCTTCGCCTCGACCCAGCAGGGACCGGTGGCCACCAGCGCCACGGTGAAGCCGGCAGAGGGGCTGGCGTACGTTGCCGCCCCCGAGCTGGAGGAGACCGGCAGCACCGTCGTGGGCGACGCTCCAAGGGTTGGCGCCGGTGGTGTGGTCTGCTTGGTGGTCTTGTGCGGTGGGGTCCCGCTGGCCTTGGGACTGGGCGAGGAGCCGCCCTGCTCGAGGGCAAGGGCCGTGGCAGCACCCGCGACCGCCAGGGCCAGCACCGCGACGCCTGCGACCGGCACGGTCTTGCTTCCCAAACGGGCACGCAAGCCTCGACCCCTCGAAGGTGCCCGGCGAATGGGTGCTGCGGGTCGGGGGCCAGCTCGACCGAAATCGGGGCTCGGATCGAACCGCGGGCGTCCCACGCCAGGGGCGCCACCTACACGTCGGGCCGCCACGCCACGTCGGTGCGCGGGTGGTCGGCCTGCCCGAGAGCGCACCCCCGCACGACCCGTTCCCGTTCCGCGCACTGCGAAACGGCGCCCTGCGGCTGGGCGCCCCGCGGGTGGGCCCCCCGGCGGCCAGGTCTGAGGCGGCTGCGACAGCGGGGGGGGCGGCGGCTGCGACAGCGGGGGGGGCGGCGGCTGCGACAG
>JBOGGU010000017.1:0-44039 GCA_050744085.1 Acidimicrobiales bacterium | reverse complement strand
GACGGGGTGACCCTGGTCGGCCATCTGCGGGTCCCGGGCCGGTGTGCTGAGAAACGCCACCACGATGGCCTGGTCGGGGCCCAGCCGACCGATCAGTCGCTACCGCGCCAGCGCTCGACCCTACACGTCTTCAAATACGCCGCTGCCCACAACGGGATCGACTCTCTAGCCGATTACCGCACCGACATCACCGCCGACACCCGCAAGGTCACCAACCCCGCTCGCACCGCTGCTAGAGCCGAGGTGACCGCCGCTGAGGCCGCCCTGGCGGCTGCTGAGCGGGCCCTTCCCCAGCTCCTTGACGCCCCAGGCACGCCCAAGCAGAAAAATGCCGAGCTTCCCGGCGTCCATCGCCACATCGACGAAGCCAAAGAAGCCCTTGAGGCCGCACGAGCGGCGCTGCGACCCATCCCCGCCAAGATCGCCGCCAACGAGGTGAACCCCGATGCCCGCCTGGCCAGGCACCTCTTGGCCCGCCGTGGCCTGCAGATGGTGTTGCGCCTGCTTGGGTTCAACGCCGAGGCATGGCTAGCCGAGCACTTCAACGCCTACCTCGCCGATCCGAATGAGTACCGGGCCATCCTGCGCAACTTGTTGCACCAGGGCGCCACTATTGCTTATGGCACCGAGGCGATCACCGTCACCCTGGATCGTCCCGACAGCCCGCGGGTGGCCCGGGCTTTTGGGCTGTTGGCCGCAGAGCTCAACGTCTTGCAAGCCCACCTGCCCGGCGACCCACGTCCGATCACCTACGAGCTGACTAATGCCTGAGTTTCAACACTCACGCAACCGCTACTTGAGGAGGTCTGAGCCTGGCCCGAGCACTCGGTCGTGGGGGGATCGTGGGCCCTAAGTGTGCCACAGAGGCCCAGGGTCTGTACACACGACTGGGTAGGGTGGGGCGTCGTGGCCTTCGCCAGGCAGGAGTCCGAGCCGCCCGAGACGACTACCAGGGAGGTGGCGCCCGGGATCCTGCGGTGCCAGCTGCCCGTGAGCATGCCCGGGCTGGGGCACGTCAATGCCTACCTGCTGCCCGACGATCGAGGTGCCTGCCTAGTGGACGCAGGCGTTCCGGGGGACGCCTCGTGGGAAGCGCTGGTCGCGGGCCTCGCCGGCGCGGGACTGGCGGCGCGCGACATCCACACGGTAGTGGTGACCCACTCACACCCGGATCACTTCGGAGGGGCTCACCGACTCGCTGCGGAGACGGAGGCCCAAGTGGTCACCCACGGCGCATGGCAGACCCGCTGGTGGAGGGCGGCTCAGGCCGGAGGGCACGGCGGGGCGGGCGGCCACGGCGGGGCGGGCGGCCACGGCGGGGCGGGCGAGCACAGCGGGGCAGCTGACGGGCACGCCTGTTTCGACCTCCCCGACATCGACCCCGCGGACCTTCCGGCGGTCAACCCCTGGACCGAACCGACCCCGTGGGGAAACGAGAGCTTCCTCGCGCGCTGGGTGCGAGACATGCCAGAGCGAGGGGCCGGCGACACGGCGTCGGCCTGGCTCCCCCCCGAGCCCGACCGCGGGGTCGGGGACGGCGAGGGCCTGGTGCTTGGTGGCCGTCGCTGGACCTGCCTCTACACGCCTGGGCACACCCTGGACCACCTGTGCCTGTACGACCCCGAGGGTGGAGTGCTGCTCTCGGGAGACCACGTCCTTCCCACCATCACCCCTCACATCCCCGGCATCGCCGGCGGGCGCGACGCCCTGGCCTCCTACCTGTCCTCGCTGGACCGAGTGGCCAAGATGGCCGAAGTGTCGGTGGTGCTGCCCGCCCACGGCAATCCCTTCGGCGACCTGCCGGGTCGGGTAGCAGACATCCAGGCCCACCACGAGGCGCGCCTCGGCCGCCTGCTCGAGATCGCAACAGCGATCGGCCCGGCGGGGGTGGTGGCGTACTCCCACGAGCTGTTCCGCGAGGCGCGCTGGGGGCCGATGGCAGAAAGCGAGGCCTACGCGCACCTCGAGCACCTTCGTCTGGACAGCAGGCTCGTCCGGCGGGGCACTGGAGCGGACATGGTCTACGAGCCAGCCCAGGTGTGAGCCTGGCTGAGCCCGCCCAGGGCGATGGCGGCTGCGGGGGCCAGCCAGGGCGTGAAGCGACCGGGCTCGGCAGCCAGATCCTGCGCCAGGCGCTCGGGCATGACCCACGCCCACTCTGCCACCTCGCCGGGGTGAGGCCTTGGGTTGGCACCGGAGTATCCGACCAGGACGTGGTCGAACTCGCTCTCGACGGCATCCGATGCCCGGTCGGCGGCCCGGTATACGAAGGTTCCCCGTTCGCTGAGCGTTACTCCGACCAGTCCCATCTCCTCGCCCAGCCGGGCTGAGGCGGCAGCCAGGAGGTCCTGGCCGGGGCCGGGGTGGCTGCAGCAGGTATTGGTCCAGAGACCTGGAAAGCGGGCCTTGTCGAGGGCTCTGCGTTGCAGGAGCACGGACCCATCGCCGTTCAGGACGAAGACCGAGAAGGCGCGGTGCAGGCGCCCCGGCGCAGCGTGGCCTTCACCCACCGGACAGGACCCGACGGACTCCCCAGCCGGGCTCACCAAGTCGAGCAGGGCGACCCCCGGTGCGACCTCGTCGACCATCAGGTTAGCGCTGCACCATCATGCTCGGTGGGTGGCCGCAAGGGTATCCGACTCGCGCCTGGGCCGGGCGCGCTCCACGGACATCTCCTGGAGCCGGCCCTGGACAGAGATACCCTCGACGCACTCCACGCGCCTCCATGTCCCGTCAGGGCCCAGCTCCCAGGAGTTGGTGTCGTCGGCGAGGTCGAGCGCCTGCACCTCGACGAGCCGGGCGGCAAGGTCGGGGTCCTCGATGGGCAGCATCGCCTCGACCCGACGGTCCAGGTTGCGGCCCCTCATGTCCGCCGAGCCGATCAGGACGGTAAGCGGGCGGCCCTCGTCACCCCCGAATCGCAGTATCCGCGAGTGCTCCAAGAATCGCCCGACGATGGACCGGACCCTGATGGTCTCCGATAGCCCCCTCACCCCTGGTCGCAACACGCAGATCCCCCGGACCACCAGGTCTACCCTTACCCCAGCCGCCGAAGCAGCGTAAAGCGCATCGACCACGGCGATGTCGTCGAGGCCGTTGAGCTTCATGACGATCCTGCCCGCGGGGCCGGCCTCCGCCTCCGCCTCGATCAGGCTGATCACCCGGCTTCGGGCCGACATCGGCGCCAGTATCAAGCGGCGGTAGTGCGACTGGCGGCTGTACCCGGTCAGGAAGTTGAAGAGGTCGGTGAGGTCGGCCCCGAGATCGGGGTCTGCAGACAGCAGGCCGACGTCCTCGTAGATCGCGGCGGTTGCCGCGTTGTAGTTGCCGGTCCCCACGTGGCAGTAGCGGCGGATCCCGTCCTCCTCGGAGCGCACCACCAACGCAGCCTTGCAGTGGGTCTTGAGCCCGGCCAGGCCGTAGACGACGTGGACCCCTGCCCGCTCCAGCGCCCTGGCCCAGGCAATGTTGGCCTGCTCGTCGAAGCGCGCCTGCAGCTCCACCAGGACTGCTACCTGCTTGCCAGCCTCGGCGGCGCGGATGAGCGCTGCCACGATCTCGCTGTCGCCGGAGGTCCGGTAAAGGGTCTGCTTGATCGCCAGGACGGCGGGGTCGGCGGCGGCGCGGACGATGAACGCCTCCACAGAGGTGGTGAACGAGTCGTAGGGGTGGTGCACCAGGACGTCGCGCTCGCGCAACAGCGCGAAGAGGTCGGTTGCGTCGTCGCAGGCACCTGGCAGCTCCGGTGGGGTCGTCGGCGTCCAGGGCGGGTCCCGCAAGTCGGGGCGCTCCAGGGAGTGGACAGCCCAAAGCCCTCCGAGATCCAACGGCCCCTCGACCTCGTACACGTCGTCAGGGTCCAGCTCCAGCTCGTCGATCAGCAGCTCGCGCACCTCGTCGCTCACCCCCGACTCCACCTCCAGGCGCACCGCCCGCCCGAAGCGACGCCGGCGCAGCTCCATCTCCACAGCGACCAGCAGGTCGTCGGCGTCTCCCTCGTCAGGAGTCAGGTCGCTGTTGCGGGTGACCCGGAAGACATGGTGGCACACCACCTCCATGTCCGGGAACAACGCCTCGAGATGCACCGCGATCACCTGCTCCAGCGGCACGAAGCGCTCGCTGCCGCGCACCTGTACGAAGCGGTCCAGCAGCGGCGGGACCTTGACCCGGGCGAAGCGGCGCTCCCCGGTCAGCGGGTCGAGAACGATCACCCCCAAGTTGAGCGACAGGTTCGAGATGTAGGGGAACGGGTGTCCCGGATCCACGGCCAGAGGGGTGAGAACCGGGAAGATCCGCTGGTTGAAGGTATCGGTCAGGTAGGCCCGGTCCTCGTTGGACAGGGAATCCCAGCCGGACAGGTGGATCCCGGCCTCGTCGAGCGCCGGCAGGAGCTGAGCGAGGAAGATCCGGTTCTGGCGCGCGGAAAGGGCTTCCACCTCCTGGCGGATCGCGTGCAGCTGCTCGCGAGGGTTGCGGCCATCTGGCGAGCGGGCACGGAGGCGAGCAGCGAGCTGGTCCTTCAGGGCGGCAACCCGCACCTGGAACAAGGTGTCGATCTGAGTGCTCAGGATGGCGAGGAACTTGACCTGCTCCAGGAGCGGCACTGACGGGTCCGAAGCCAGGTCGGCAAGCCTGGCGCTGAACTCCAGCTCCGAGAGGTCCCGGTTCAGGTAGCGGGGGCCAGCTTCGAGCCCCCCGGCGCCGGGCTCCCCTGAGGCGAGGGCGGGCGCCCCTGCGGCGAGGGCGGGCGGCCCTGGGGCGGGTACGAGCTCCGTGGACACCCCCTGCAGGCTATCGTGACGGTGGGCAAGGCCGGGGGGCTCACGCGAACAAATGACCAACGCCATCGTGAACAACCGGGCAATCTCGGCCCGAAGGGGCGCCGGGGCGCTCGCCGGGCGCCGTTACTGGCCCCGGCGGCGAACAGAGCTGTGCCTCCTGGCGGTGAGCTGGTTGGTGACCATCGTGGCCTACATGCTCGTGTCGCTGAGCACCGGCTCGGCTGCGCTGGGAGGAAGGGGGTACATCCCTGCCGGCATCGGCGGGTTCCTGGCGGTCGTCATCGGGCTGTCGCTGGCGGCACACCTCGCCACCAGGTGGCTGGCGCGCGAGGCCGACCCTGTGATCCTGCCCGTCGTGGCCCTCCTCAACGGGCTCGGCTGGGTGATGATCGCCCGCCTCGACTCGATCCCCTCGGTGGCGGCAAACAACGACCATGCCCACCTGGCCCTGCTCCAGGCGGCCTGGACCGCCATCGGCGTGGTGCTCTACATCGCCACCCTGGCGGTGGTGCGCCGGGGCAGCGACCTGGGCAGGTATCGATACCTGATGGGCCTGGCGGGCATCGCCCTCCTAGTCTCACCGCTGCTTCCCGTCATCGGCAAGAACATCAACGGGTCGCGGCTGTGGCTCTACCTCGGCCCCCTGCACATCCAGCCCGTCGAGCTGGCCAAGCTCGCCCTGGTGGTCTTTTTCGCCTCCTACCTCTCCGAGAAGCGCGAGCTGCTCGCCAGCCCGACGAAGAGGGTGGGCAACTACCTGCTCCCCGACCCCCGGCCGTTCGGCCCGCTGCTGGTGGCGTTCGGCTTCGCCATCCTCATCATCGCCGCAGAGAACGACATCGGCTTCGCCCTCATCATCTTCATGGTCTTTCTGATCATGCTCTGGATGGCCACCGGCAAGGCGCTCTACGTGCTGATCGGCTTCATCCTGTTCATCGGTGCGGCCTTCATCGGGATCCACCTGCTCCCCCAGGCGTCCGAGCGCATAACTGTGTGGCTGCACCCCTTCGCTCACGCTGCCACAACCGGCTACCAGTTGGTGCAAGGCGAGTACGCCCTCGGCAGCGGCGGCATCACCGGGGCGGGGCTCGGGCTCGGCCAACCCGGGCTGGTCCCGGTGGTGGTAACCGACATGATCTTCACCGCCTTCGGGGAGGAGCTGGGCCTGATCGGCACCACCGCCCTGCTGGTGGCCTTCCTGGTGCTGGTGGGCGCAGGCCTGCGCATAGCGCTGCGATGCCGGGCGGAGGCCTCCAAGCTCCTCGCTGCGGGACTCACCGTGGTGCTCGGCCTGCAGGCGCTGATCATCGTCGCAGGCATCACGCGCATCCTGCCCCTGACCGGCGTGACCCTGCCGTTCGTAGCTTACGGGGGCTCCTCGCTGGTGGCCAACTACATCCTGGTTGCCATCCTGATGCGCCTGTCGACCGAGACCAAGCCTCCCGGAGGAATGAGCCCCCTCCCCGGAGCCCGCCGCGCCCACTGAGGACCCAAGCGGAAGCCCCCGCCAAGCAGGGCTGTTGACGCTTCATGGCGGGCATAGCTAGTGTCCCGCGTCTTGAAGCGCAGACGGGGCGCCATCCGCTTGGCCGCCCTGATCGCCGCAGGGTTGCTTGCCGCTGCGTGTGGCGCTACCAACGGGGGGACGGCCCCCGCGCCCGCCGCGGCAGCCGGGATCCACAAGATCCGCCACGTCGTGGTCATCATGCAGGAGAACCGGTCTTTCGACTCGTATTTCGGCACCTACCCGGGCGCGGACGGCATCCCGATGAAAAACGGGGTGCCGACCGCTTGTGTCCCGGACCCGGCTTCGGGGAAGTGCGTCCGCCCGTACCCGGATCACGCGGACTCCAACGGCGGCGGCCCGCACGTCGCCACCAGCAGCGCCGCCGACGTAAACGGCGGGAAGATGGACGGCTTCATCGCCCAGGCCGAGCACGGCAGGAAAGGTTGCGCGGATCCCACCAACCCGGCGTGCACGCACGGCAAGAGCGCCACCGACGTGATGGGCTACCACTCCGCCAGCGACATCCCCAACTACTGGTCCTACGCCGGCCACTACGTCCTCCAGGACCACATGTACGAGTCGGTGCACTCCTGGAGCTTCCCGTCGCACCTGTACCTGGTCTCGGGCTGGTCCGCGAGCTGCACCCGCCCGAAGGATCCCTCGACGTGCTCGAGCGCGCTGATGCCGAAGGACCGGGTTCCCAAGGCCCCGACACCGTTCGGATGGACCGACCTCACCTACCTCCTGGCCAAGCACCACGTCTCGTGGGGCTGGTACCTCGACCACGGGGCCATCCCCGACAAGACCCCCGTCTCCGCCCTGCCCGCCACGGCTGCCGGCAAGAGGGCCGCCGCCAAGAAGGGTGCCGCCAAGAAGGGCGGCGGGCGCAAACCCGCCGCGGGCGTGCCGAAGATCTGGAATGTCCTACCCGGCTTCACCGACGTCCACACCGACCACCAGATGAGCTCGATCCAGCCCCAGTCAGCCTTCTTCGCTGCCGCCAGGGCCGGCACCCTCCCCGCGGTGTCCTGGGTCCTGCCCAACGCCTACGACAGCGAGCACCCCCCCGCCCTGGTGTCGGTCGGCCAGTCCTATGTCACCAACATCGTCAACCAGGTGATGGCCAGCCCGGACTGGAGCTCGACGGCCATCTTCCTGACCTGGGACGACTGGGGTGGCTTCTACGACCAGGTGGTGCCGCCGAACGTCGATGCGCTCGGCTACGGGATCCGCGTCCCCGGACTGATGATCAGCCCCTATGCCAAGGCCGGGTACGTGGACCACCAGACGCTCAGCTTCGACGCCTACTTGAAGTTCATCGAGGACGACTTCCTCGGGGGCGCCCGCCTCGACCCCAAGACCGACGGCCGGCCAGACCCCCGTCCCGACGTCCGGGAGAACGCCCCGATACTAGGCAACCTGGTCGACGACTTCAACTTCAACCAGGCGCCCCGGGCGCCGATGCTGCTGCCCACAGCCCCTGCCACCACCCTCACCTGCCCCACCGGCGGCCACCCCGGAGCTGGAGGCGCCTGCCCAGGTACCCCCATCGCCGGCTCGGGCTGAGCCAGGGCGGCTCGCCCTCCTCGCACCGGCCTCAGTGAGCGGCATCCAGGACCGCTTGCAGCTCGGGGGGCAGCGGGGCGCTGAGCTCGATGCGCTCACCGGTGGTCGGATGGTCGAAGGCCAGGCGCTGGGCGTGGAGCCAGACACGACCCGGGGGGCATGGGCTGGCCCCTGTCCACCCCGAATCGAGCCCCCTACGTGCCGCGCCGTACCGATTGTCACCGAGGACCGGGTGGCCGATGGCCGAGAGGTGCACCCGGATCTGGTGCGTCCTGCCGGTCTCCAGCTCGCACTCGAGGAGCGTGGTGGGGGGGCTGGCGTAGCGACGCAGCACCTTGTAGGCGGTTCTGGCCGCCCGTCCCCCGCTGGCCACAGCCATGCGGGTGGGGTCGCGCTCCGCCCGCCCGATCGGAGCGTCGACAACGCCGGCCTCCGCCTCGACCGACCCCCACACCAGTGCCAGGTAGCTCCGGCTCATCGTGCGCGCTGCCAGCTGGGCACTCAACGACTGGTGGGCCTGGGGCGTGCGGGCCACGGCCAGCAAGCCAGATGTCGGGCGGTCCAGCCGGTGGACGATGCCCGGCCTGGACGCCTCACCCACCTCAGCCAGCTCGGGGAAGCGGGCCAGCAGACCCTGGGCCAGCGTGCCCGTCAGGTGCCCCGCTCCTGGGTGGACGACCAGGCCAGCCGGCTTGTCCACGACTATCACTGCCGGATCCGCGTGGACTACCACCACCTCCACCGACGGATCCCCGACCAGGCGGGTGACGGGCGGGGGCGGAAGGTCGACCTCCAGAACGTCGCCCACGGCCACCCGCTGGGCCGCGTTGCGCACTGGGAGGCCCCCGAGACGCACGGCGTCGGCCCCCACCAGAGCGGCCACGCCCGAGCGCGACAGCGAGGTGAGGGTCGCCACGACCCGGTCGACCCGCTCGCCCGAAAGGACGGCAGGGACCTCGGCACGGAGAAGGCCAGGGGGGTTCACCGAGCCGGCCTGCGCCAGCTCGTAAGGAGCAGCATCACCGCACCCACGACTATGCACGCATCAGCAAGGTTGAAGGTCGGCCAGTACCTGGTGTAGATGAAGTCGATCACCGCGCCGTGGTTCCCCCTGAACACCCGGTCGGCGAGGTTGCCCAGCGCCCCCCCCAGCACCAGCCCGATCGCCACCGAGCCGATCCTGCCCCGTACCCACCGGCTCGCTGCCACCAGGACGCAAACCAGCACGATCCCGATGACGATGATCCAGAAGCCGGCGCCCTGAAACAGGCTGAACGCGGCCCCCGAGTTGAACTGGAGCTTCAGGTAAACGCTCGCGAACAGGTGAACGTCGTGCTCGGGCAGGTAGGTCACCGCCAGCGACTTGGTGACCTGGTCCGCAACCACGACAGCGGCAGCAACAGCCAGGATCAGCGCCCTGAGCAACCATCGCCGCGCGGTTCGCGCTGGCTCCTCCGCTGAGCGAACGGGGTCGTCGGTCAGCGCCGCGACAAGCCCCCGCTCTTGCAGGGTACGCACAGCCTTGCGTAGGGCAGCGCGGTGAGACGCGGCTCGGGGATCGGGTTGCGGCAGTTCTCGCAGAACCCGTAAGTGCCGGCGTCGATCTTCGCCAGGGCGTGGTCGATCTCTTCCACGGCATCCTTCGCCTTGGCCGACAGCACCAGGTCCCTCTCGCGGTCCACGGTCACAGTGCCACCCTCACCAGACTCCTCGTCGAACTGGATGTCGCCAGGCTCCATCTCCTCCGCCAGCGAGTCCGCCTCAGCTTTTAGCGCCTCGGCCTGATCCTCGTAGACCAGCTTCTCGGCAATCAGGGCCTTGCGGTGCTCGGCCAGGAAGCTCAGCCGCTCCTCGCTGGCCGGGTCGGACGTTGCGCTGAGGCGTGGGGTGGCGGGGGACACGGTATCTGGACCTCGAGGAGTTGGCGCCATAAGAACCCCCTTCGATCGAAGGAGCGGAGCGGCAGCGTCGCCGCGAAGCGCAGACTCTAGTGGGTCGGCCTCGAGCCCCCGCCTACTGTGGGGCCATGTGGCCAGAGGTACCGCAGTCGCCTGACCTCCCCGCGCTGGAGAGCGCCATCATCGACTTCTGGGAAGCCGACGACACCTTCCGGGCGTCGGTCGAGGCGCGCCCCCCGGGCCGGGGCGAGTACGTGTTCTACGACGGGCCGCCGTACGCCAACGGGCTCCCCCACTACGGCAGCCTCATCACCGGCTTCGTCAAGGATGCCATCCCCCGCTACCAGACCATGCGGGGCCGCCGGGTGGAGCGCCGGTTCGGGTGGGACTGCCACGGCCTGCCTGTCGAGATGGCGACCGAGCGCGAGCTCGGCGTGTCGGGGCGCGCCGCCATCACCGCCCACGGCATCGCCGCCTTCAACGCGCACTGCCGGTCGCTGGTACAGCGCACCACCGCGCAGTGGCGACACTACGTGAGCCGCCAGGCTCGATGGGTCGACTTCGACGACGACTACAAGACCATGGACCTCACCTACATGGAAAGCGTAATGTGGGCTTTCAAGGGGGCCTACGACAAGGGACTGGCCTACCGCGGGTACAGGGTCCTCCCCTACTGCTGGGAATGCCAGACCCCGCTGTCCAACTTCGAGACCCGCCAGGACGACTCCTACCGGCCCCGGATTGACCCCGCCGTGACGGTCAGCTTCGAGCTCGACCCAGCCCCTTTGGACGTAATTGATTCCCTGCCGCCGGCCCTCCGTGGCCACTTGCGACTCCTCGTGTGGACCACCACCCCGTGGACCCTGCCGTCGAACCTCGCCCTGGCGGTCGGCCCCGACATCGACTACTCGGTGTACGACACCGCCCCGCACCCGACGGTGGTGGCCACGGCGCTCGCGGAGCACTACGCCCAATTACTCCCCGATGCTCCAGTAGCTATAGTCAAGGGGGCGGCACTGGTGGGGCGGAGCTATCGGCCCCTTTTTCATTTTTTCGCCGATGTACCGGGCGCCTTCGTCGTGCTCGGTGCGGACTTTGTAACCACTGAAGAGGGCACTGGGGTGGTGCACCTGGCGCCGGGCTTCGGGGAGGACGACCAGCGAGCGTGCGAGGGCGCCGGCATCGCCGTGGTCTGCCCGGTCGACGAGGCCGGGCGCTTCACCGCCGAGGTCCCTCCCTATGCGGGTACCCAAGTGTTCGACGCGAACCACTTGGTGATCGCTGACCTGGCCGCCACTGGAGCCCTGGTAGCCAAGGAGGCCTACAGCCATAGCTACCCGCACTGCTGGCGCACCGACACCCCATTGATCTACAAAGCAGTCACGTCATGGTTCGTCCAGGTGACAGCGATACGAGACCGTATGGTCGAGCTGAACAAGACTATAACCTGGATTCCCGAGCACGTTCGGGACGGCGCTTTCGGCAAATGGCTCGAGGGCGCGCGCGACTGGTCGATCACCCGCAACCGGTTCTGGGGGACCCCCATACCCGTCTGGGTAAGCGACGATCCCCGCTGGCCGCGCGTCGACGTCTACGGCAGCCTTGACGAGCTGGAGGCGGATTTTGGGGAGCGACCCAAGGATTTGCACCGCCCCTTCATCGACGAGCTGGTGAGGCCCAACCCAGACGACCCCAGTGGCGAGGCGATGATGCGGCGAGTGCCAGATGTGCTGGACGTCTGGTTCGACTCGGGCTCGATGCCATTCGCCCAGCTGCATTATCCCTTCGAGCAGCGCGCGAGGTTCGAGGAACACTTCCCGGCGGATTTCATCGTCGAGTACGTCGGCCAGACCCGTGGTTGGTTCTACACCCTTCACGTCCTTTCGACCCTGCTCTTCGACTGCCCGCCATTTACCACTTGTATGGCGCACGGGATAGTGCTGGGCGACGACGGACGCAAGATGTCCAAGCACCTCGGCAACTTTCCCGACATCGACGACGTGTTCAACGTGGAGGGCGCCGACGCCATGCGCTGGGCGCTGCTGTCCTCCTCGCTCCTGCGAGGGGGAGACCTGATGGTGGAGCGCCCCATGTTCGGCGCGGCGATCAAGGAGGCAATCCTGCCGCTGTGGAGCACCTGGCACTTCCTTGCCCTGTACGGCAACGTCGACCGGATCCGAGGGGCATTACGCGTCGATGCCAGCGGCCTTTTGGATCGTTACATCCTGGCCAAGGCTGCTGGCCTGGTCGCGTCGGTCACGCAAAGCCTTGACGCTTACGACCCGGCTGGGGCGGCTGGGGCCATCGCCTCGTTCCTCGACGCCCTCACCAACTGGTATGTCAGGCGTAGCCGTGAACGCTTCTGGAGGCCCACCTCGGCTGGCGACACGGACAAGTCCGACGCCTACGACACCCTCACCACAGTCTTGGAGGTCCTCTGCCGGGTCGCTGCCCCCCTGCTCCCACTGGTCAGCGAGGCGATCTGGAAGGGCCTTACCGGCGGTCGCAGCGTCCATCTGACCGACTGGCCCGATGCATCGGCTCTGCCGGCGAATTCCGAGCTGGTGGGCGACATGGACAGGGTGAGGGAGATCTGCTCGGCCGCTCACTCGATTCGCAAGGCGGCGCACCGGCGCACTCGCCTCCCGCTGGCCACGCTCACCGTCGCGGCCCCCTGGGCATCCAGGCTGGCACCGTTTGCCAACCTGATCGCCGAGGAGTCCAACGTGAAGGCGGTGGCTTTGACCGACGAGGTCGCAGAGCTGGCCGAGCTGGTCCTCGTGGTGAGGCCTGGCGCCGTCGGTCCCCGCCTCGGGCCGGCAACCCAGGGTTTGATCGCGGCTGCCAAACGGGGCGAATGGGAGGTGGGAGAGGACGGCTCGGCTGTGGTGGCCGGGCGCTGGGCGCTGTCGCCCGGAGAGTTCGTCCTCGACCTGCGCCCCCGCGACTCCACGGCCTGCAGGGCTTTACCTGACAACGACGCGGTGGTGAGCCTCGACCTCGAAGTCACCGCCGAGTTGGAGGCAGAAGGCACCGCCCGTGACGTGGTCCGCAAGGTGAGCGAGGCCCGCCGTGCCGCCGACCTGAACGTTGCCGACCGGATCGACGTGGTGCTCGAGACACCCGGCGGCCCCGACTCCGCGCTGGGCCGGGCGGTGCTGGCCCACAGGGAATGGGTGATGAGCCAGACCCTCGCCCTCAGCCTGGCCGTCGTGGCCGCCGACGAGAGGCCTGCGTGGTCGGAGGCCGGCGGGACTGGCCCCGGCGGGACTGGCCCCGGCGGGATGGTCGTCCACCTCCGCAAGGCCCCCGGCCCCTGACAGGCAAGGATCGGCTCGGTGTGCTGCGCCCAGCGAGGTCAGCCCCCCGAGCTCCACGAGCGGGGGACCCGCCGTGGCGCTGGGCCTGCAGGTGGGCGGGCCTTGGGGGCTGTGGTGGAGGTCCCGATCGGGCCAAGGAGGTCGATCTGGCGAAGGATCGGGGCTCGACACACGCCGGCGACCTCGTAGCGGCGAACCGCCTCCACCTGGTCGGCGTCGAGGTCGCTCAGCGCTGCCAGGATGTCGATGACCCGCAGCTCGTCGTACCCTTCGATGGGCAAGGCCGAGGGTCCTCCTCCAGGGGGACTCCCTGCAGTCTCCGGGCGGCTGGGGAGGGGCTCGTAACCCTCCTCGGAGAAGGCCGGCCCGTCGGTCGAGGGTGCCGGCCTGTCGGGTGCGGGTGGCGGCCCGTAGGTGTTGGCCTGGACGGCGGGAAGCCTGATCCCCGGGCTTGGTGTGGCGGCCGGGGCTGGGCGGGGCACGGGCGCAGGGGCTGGGCGGGGGGCGGGCGCTGGGGCTGGGCGGGGCACGGGCGGGCGGCGAAATGCGGCGGGCGGCGGGCGGGGCACTGATGGCGTGGGGGGCGATGGCACAGGAGTCGGCGGCGGTGGTGCGACTGGGCCCACCGGCGGGCGGAAGGCGGGGGAATCTCCGGGGACAGAGGGGGGCAAGCTGGTCGGAGCGCGCAATTGAGGACCGGTCAGCCTTGCCTCCAGGATGTCCAGACGACGTAAGATCATCCCTCGATTCGCACCAGCCAGCTCACGCTGCCTGACCACGTCGATCTCGTCGGCTTCCAGCTCTGGGAGAAGGGGGACAACCTCGTCCAGTCGGAGGTCGTCATAGTCGGCAATGGGGAACTCGAACCATTCCTCTCCGACGGCCAACTCCCCATCGTCCCCCGAGTCGGTATCGTCGGCGGCGTATACCCTTTGGTCGTCTGGCAGGCTTGTGTCTGCCTCTTGCTCCCGGTCGAACGGGAGCGACCTCTCGGGGCGAGCCGGAATCACGGTGACCGCCTGGGTTGGAGGCCCGGCCCCGGTCTTGGAATCGCCTTCTGTGGGCCGTTCCCTCAATCGCTCCGCCAGTAACGAGGTTGGCTCGGGCTCAAAGCGCCCATAGCTCTGACTTGGCAACTGGCGAGTGCCGCTGCTGGCTGCTTGGCTGGCCTGGCCAACAGGACTTACGGCGGGTAGCCGCTCCTCCCCGTCGCCCATGTCCTCGCCGCGGAACCGCTCGTCCAGCCGCAGATCCTCATAGCCGGCGAAGAGGCTGGCGTTGTCAGCGAACCTGGCCTGGCGAGCGGCTTGGCGAGGTTGGCGCAACCGCGGCTCCTTCTCCCGCTGCGCTCGCCCAAAACGACCCAACACCAGCACGAGCAGGAAGGCAACGCCGCTGGCGATTATCGACACGTAATCGAGCAATGTCGACCCCGCCGCCACCCCCACCACGAAGGCCAGGAGCGCCAGAAGGAGCAGACCGATTGGGAAGATGGTCAACGACAGCCACCACGCAACGAGGAAAAGGCCGAACTGGCCAAGCTCAGCCGCACGTCAGCTCGGGGCTCAGGGGTCCACCTGCTCGACATCGAAAACCCCGCCAGGCTCTTGCTCGCCGGGTTCGAGGCGGATCAGCCTGGTGGCATCTGGGTCATCCAGGTCGTCCGCCCACTCGCGCTCCCGGCGGGGCGGGACGCTCGACGCCGGTTCGGGGCGGGCCAGCGGCGCATGAGCGGCCTCGGGGCTGGGGGCCTCGGGGCTGGGGGCCTCGGGGCTGGGGGCGTCGGGGCTGGGGGCCGAGTCCCATCCCTGGCGTGCAGAGGCGTGGCCAAGATCCTGGGAGCGCCGGGCCGCCTCGACTCCGGGCGCCCCCCGACTGGAGCTGTCAGGCGGCGCGCCGTTGAGGCTGTCGCCCTCACGAGAGTCGACTCCCGACGAACGCCGTAAGCTCGGCGCATCCTCGGGGTCATCACCCCCAAGCATCTCCAAAGCCTGCTGGAGTGACTTACGGGCCTGACGCCGTCCCTCCTCGACCTTCTCCCCCAGCTCCGCAACCTGCCCAGCCAGCTCAGCACGGGCCGCTGTCAGCCGTGACAACTCCTCGCGCAGCGCGTCACGACCGGCTGCCATCCGGCGATCAGCCGAGCTCTCGGCAGCATCGATGATCTCGCGTACCCTGGCCTGCGCCTCTGACACAAGTCGCCTCGCCTCCTCCTTGGCCTCCTGGATCAGGAGGCTCACCGTGCGCTGGGCCACATCCAGGGCCCTGCGAGGCGCGTCGTCATCGATACCCTCCCCTGTCGGCATCGGGCCTTCAGGCGGGCTCGAGGCAGGTCCAGCCGCCTCGGCCCTGGCGGCGCGTTCGTTGGCGTCGCGGAGTCGTTCCTGGAGGACTTCGATGCCCGCGGCCACCTCCTCCAGGAACCTGTCGACGTCATCTTGATGGTACCCGCGCAGCTGCTGGCGGAACTCCACCTCACGAAGAGCTTTGGATCCAACTTCCATAGGTTGCATGGTACCGCCAATTGGGCTCGGAGGGGCGGACACGGAGCTGCGGGCCGGCTCCGTGGTCAGTGAGCGCCGCTACGCGGCACGGATGACGGGAATGACCACGAACTGCAGCACAACGAACACGATAATCGGAGACAGGTCGAGAGCCGCGCCTCCGGCCCTGACCGGGGGCAGCAGCCGCCGCAGCGGCGACAGCAGTGGCTCGGTAACCAAACCCAGCGCAGACCTCACCCTGCCCACGCCACTGTCACCACCGGTCCCCGGGAACCAGGAGAGCACTATGTACACGAAGAGCACGGCAACATAGGCCTCGATCACGTAGATGACGATGTTGCGGACCACTGTCAGGACCTGTACAGGCCACGCTCGGACAGCCGCTGCTTTTCCTCGGCCGAGACTTCCACGTTCGAGGGCGTAAGAAGGAAGACCTGGTCAGCAACCTTCTCCATGCTCCCGTTGAGGGCGTACGTCACCCCACTGCAGAAGTCGATCATGCGCCTCGACAGGTCTCGATCCACCACCTGCAGGTTTACGATCACTGGTTGGCTGGTCCGGAGCCGGTCCCCGATCTGCTGGGCATCGGCGAAACGACCCGGCGCAACCACGTGGACCTTGGGCTTCTCGGCAACCATGGGCCTGACAGCCGCCGTCCGCGGCATCAACGGTCCCACGCCCTCCTCCCTGGGGAGCGTGCGTATCGCATGCGTCGGAGGCGCAGGTTCGGGGGCCATCGTGTAGGACCTGACCGGGGCTTGGACAGCCATCGGGGGAGGCGCCTCCTCGTACCCCTCGTAGTCGTAGTCGTCGTATTCGTCGTCGGTCAGACCCAAGTAGACCATCGCACGCCGGACAATCGAAGCCATTACCTATCCTCCTCCTGCAAGTGAGCATTCTCGCAGATCTGCGGGCGCAAGTTGCGGACCCTCCTCCGAAGGTCTCGGACAGAGCACCCAGGCACCCCGGACACTGCCACCACCAGATCGGGCTTCAACTCAGCGCAGGAACGACGGGACGTCGAAGTCGTCGTCGAGGTCGTCGAGGTCGTCGTCGGAGCCGAACCCGCCGACCGAGCCCATACCACGCGGCTCGTGGTCGTCGAGGCTCGAGCCTCCCGGCCCACGCGCAGGCCGCTCCGGCTCCTCGGCCACCCGGTCCTCCTCCCATCGCTCGAAACCTGCAGCGATGACGGTGACGCGAACCTCGTCACCCAGCGCGTCGTCGATCACGCTGCCGAAGATGATGTTTGCATCCGGATGCGCCACCCCATGGATTATCTCGGCGGCTTCGTTGACCTCGAACAGGCCCAGGTCACTCCCGCCCGCAATGTGCAAGAGGATGCCGCGGGCGCCTTCGATGGAAGCCTCGAGCAGCGGGCTGGTGATCGCGCCCCTGGACGCAGCGACAGCCCTGCCCTCGCCCGACGCCGACCCGATCCCCATGATGGCAGTGCCGGCGTTGTTCATGACCATCTTGACGTCCGCGAAGTCGGTGTTGATCAGACCGGGGGTTGTAATCAGGTCAGTGATCCCTTGGACACCCTGCAGGAGCACCTCGTCCGCCATCTTGAACGCGTTCATCATCGAGGTCTTGTCGTTCGATACCGTCAAGAGACGGTCGTTCGGGATGATGATGAGCGTGTCCACCTTGTCCTTGAGTCGCTGGATACCCGCGTCGGCCTGCACGGCCCGGCGTCGACCCTCGAAGGAGAACGGTCGTGTGACCACGCCGATCGTCAGGGCCCCGAGTGCCTTGGCGATCTCCGCAACGACGGGCGCGCCACCAGTTCCCGTCCCACCCCCCTTGCCCGCGGTGATGAACACCATGTCCGACCCCTTGAGCGCCTCCTCGATCTCGTCCTGATGCTCCTCAGCAGCCTGGCGCCCGATCTCCGGGTCGCTCCCAGCACCAAGGCCGCGTGTCAGCTGGCGCCCGATGTCCAGCTTCACGTCGGCATCACTCATCAGAAGCGCCTGCGCGTCGGTGTTCACCGCGATGAACTCCACACCCTTCAAACCTGCGTCGATCATCCTGTTGACAGCATTGACACCCCCACCGCCGATGCCGACCACCTTGATGACCGCAATGTAGTTCTGCGAAGCGCCGGCCATTCCTCTATGCCTCCAGTTCTCTGGGGTGCGACCCCCTCGGTCCCAGAGTGTGGCTTACCAGGCGGAAGACACACTCAGGGAGGGATTACCCTAAACGTATAGTATAGCCTAAGACTTAGTTGTTTACTCTCTCTCTCCACCCACACCTTATGGTACTGTCACCCGCGGGTCAAGGTCGGGGCCTCAGGAACTTGGATATCGATGGTCTTTGCCCCGGCCATATCAACCTGGGCCAGCATCGTCGCCAACGAAGACATCTTGGCGCCGAGGTCTGTTGGCGCCCCCAGCGCCACGGTGACACCAGTGGAGACCTGCAAGCTCACTTGTCCACCAGGGTCGCTGAGCACACCGGTCACGTGGGGAAGGACTGAGACCGGCATGGCGGCGGCCACCTTCAATCCGGGCCTCGCTTTGTCGAGGACCGACCCCGGCGCCCCGCCAGTCCCGTAGCCGACGAGGGCAACCAGTCCGGGCCAGCGCGTCCTGGAGCTGTCGAGGACCTTACCGGTGATATCCAGCTCCGCCCAACTGTCGTCGGCGGTCCGAACCTGAGCGACCGGGGACCGCTCGACCACTCGCACGGTCAAAGTGCCAGGCCAATGTCTCGTGACCGCCGCCATACGCACCCAAGCCAGGCGTTCCAGGGACGCTTCGATCCGAACCGGGTTCACGTCCACCATCGGTGTCGCCGATCCCACCCCCGCCACCTCGGCGACCCGTGCCTTGCTCACATGCACCGCTCCAGTCACGACCAGGTGTCGCACCCTCAAGATGGGGCTGTGCAGGAGCGCCAGCGCTCCGCCAATGGACGCCATCATGGCCATACCAGCCAGCAAGAGCCGCAGCCTGCGTCTCCCGCTGGCTCGCTGCCACTCCACACGCCGCTGTCGGATCCTGGGGTCCATGGGAAGCCTGGCTGCCCCCCGCTCGGCGGGACGGCGCTCGGCGGGACGGCGCTCGGCGGGACGGCGCTGTATCTCTGTGGGCACCAGCAAACTCACCCTCTAGTTGAGGTATAGACGAACTCCCCTATGAGCCGGCACTCCAGCTCCAGGCTGGTCCCGGTGGAGTCAGCCACCCTCCTTCGGACCTCGGCGATCAGGCGAGCGACGTCGTCGGCAGATCCACCGGGACCGGCCTGGATGAAGTTCGCGTGACGCGCCGAGACCTCGGCGCTGCCCACCCGGAGGCCCTTCAGGCCCGCCCCCTCCACCAAACGACCTGCGGTGTTTCCGTCCGGGTTGACGAACACAGAGCCTGCGTTCGACCCACCGGGTTGATTGGCCCGGCGCCAGCGGACGATCTCGTCGATACGCGCACGAGAGACCAGTGGATCCACGCCGTACCCAGCCAAGAGAGCCGACAGGACCACTTGACTCGGGGTGATCGCCGATTGACGGTACCCGAGGTGCAGCTCGCCTGCCAGGACATTCGACTGTGCGCCTGTGCCCAGGTCGTAGAGCTCCGCGCCGACGAGCGCTGCCTTCATGTCTGCGCCGTGGCCGCCGGCGTTCATGCAGACACCTCCGCCAACCGAGCCGGGGATCCCGGCCGCCCATTCCAGGCCTCCCAGGCCAGCTGCGGCGCAGCGCCTCGCGAGCACGGGCATGTACGTGGCGGCCCCAACCCGGACTCGTCCCGATTGGCCCCCCGTGGCCCGTCGCTCCGGCTCACTGGTGTCCGGGCCCTCATCCGGGCCCGCACCCATGATCGAGATGATCCCGTCGAACTCGGCGCCCAATGTCAGGGCGATCCCGGGGAACCCCGCGTCGGCCACCAAGAGGTTGGAGCCCCGGCCCAAAACCAGGACGGGCAGGCCCGTGTCGGCCAGGGCATGGCTGGCCGCAGCCAGGTCGCGAAGGCTCTCGACCTTCAAGAAGATCGCCGCCGGGCCGCCGACCCTGTAGGTCGTCATCGGACCGAGGGGATGGCGCAGGGTCGAGCGCGGGCCGAGG
The DNA here is from genome assembly GCA_050744085.1 of Acidimicrobiales bacterium. Taxonomy (GTDB): domain Bacteria; phylum Actinomycetota; class Acidimicrobiia; order Acidimicrobiales; family JAJPHD01; genus JAVKSL01. The sequence continues at coordinate 24,394 of JBOGGU010000017.1, read as the reverse complement.
ATCTCCTGAGCCCGGTCGAGCACCCCCTCGCTGAGCCCCGGCCACCCGAGCTGGTTGCTCATGGCTTCGGCTCGCCGAGCAGGTCGTCAATCAGGCTGCCCGCATCTCCCGCGCTGAGGACCAGGCACAGGTCACCGGCGCGAAGCGTCTCGGTCAGGGCGAACAGCACCTCTGGCCGTGTCGCCAGATAGGAGACGTCGGCATCCGGGTGCGCCTTTCGCACCGCGTCGGCAATCAGCAAGCCCGATATTCCCGGACGTGGGGCCTCGCCGGCCGCGTAGATATCCATTATGAGCACGACATCCGCCCCAGAGAACGAATCGGCAAAGCTCGCCCAAAGGGCCGCCGTCCGGCTGTACCGGTGGGGCTGGAAGACGCAGATTTTGCGCCTCCATCTCCCCTGGGCAGCGGCCTCGAGGGCGCCTTCGATCTCTCCGGGTAGATGGGCGTAATCGTCGACGAAGGTTACGTCGTCCCGGGCTCCCCGAAACTGGAAGCGTCTTGCCACCCCGCCAAATCGTCGAAGGGCCTCTCGCGCAGGCTCGAGCCCAACCCCGGCCTGGAGCCCCGCTACAATTGCTGCCGCCGCATTGCTAACGTTGAACAGCCCGGGCACGGGGAGGTCAAACCTCCCGGTCCGATTGCCGGCGTGCTCCAGGTCGAAGCTTGTCGAGATGCCGTCTCCCGAGACATCCACGATCCTCCACTGCGCCGCCAAGCCCATGCCGTAGGTGACGGACCCGTGCACCTCTGCCATGTGCGCCGCTACAGGATAATCCACGCAGACCACCGAATGCTCTCGGACGCTGCCAAGGAAGGCTTCATACGCCTGCTCGAGCCCGCGCAGGCTCCCGTAGTGCTCGATGTGGTCTGCCTCGATGCTCGTCACCACGGCCACCTCTGGCGAGAGGGCCAAGAACGTCCCGTCGCTCTCGTCAGCTTCGACTACCAGCCAGTCGCCCTCCGACCAGACGGCTCCCGTTCCGGTCTCGTTCAGCTCGCCGCCGATCAAGAAGGACGGTAGGAGGCCAGCCTGGCCCATGGTCAGGGCGAGCATTGAAGCGGTCGTAGTCTTGCCGTGGGTACCAGCCACCGCCACTGTCCGCCGGGTGGCCGCAATCGCCGCCAAGATCTCCCCGCGGGAAAATATCGGCAAACCCCTCGATGACGCCTCGACCAGCTCGATGTTCGAGGCCGGCACAGCGCTCGAGCTGGCCACCGCCTCGGCGGCGCCCACCTGGTTCGGGCTATGGCCCACTGAGACGGCGACTCCCGCTTGGCGAAGGCGCGCGAGGCTTGGTGTCACCTTCATGTCGCTCCCGGTCACGGCGTGGCCCATGCCGCACAGGACTGCGGCGATGGCGCTCATCCCGGCGCCACCCACCCCGACGAGGTGGATCCGCCTCGGGCGCCCCAGGTCGAAGGCGGGTGTCATGTCGGCGGGCCCGCCCAGCGCTCCACAAGCTCTGCAATTGCGTCGGCGGCTCTGGGGTGGCCCATCTCGACAGCAGCCTTCTCCATGACCCCCAGCCTCTCGGGGTCGCCCAACAGCGAGTCCAGCTCGTGTGCGAGCCGCTCCTCGTTGCATTCGGAGTTTGCGACCACGATCGAGCCTCCCTCGCGGCCCAGGGCCATCGCGTTGGCGGTCTGGTGGTCGCCTGGCGCTCCCGGAAGTGGGACCAGGATGGATGCCAGGCCAACCGCAGCGGCCTCGGCCACGGTGCTGGCCCCCGCACGACCCACGAGGACGTCGGCGGCGTTGAGGAGGGTCGCCATGTCCTCTTCGTACTCCACGGGCCGGTAGCACAGCCCCCCGGGCGGCAACTCTCGGAAGCGTGAGGAGAGGTCGGGCCAATCCCGACGCCCGATCACGTGACGCACGGTCAGATCCTCACGCTCGGCCCAGCGCTGTACCAAGCCGGCGACCGCGCAGTTGACCGTGGCCGACCCGAGGGAGCCAGTGAAGACGGCAATCGTGCGCCGACGCTCGGGAAGTCCCAGCGCCAGCCTCGCCTTGCGCCGGCCGGCAGGCGAGCGGTCCAGGCCGAGCATCTCGGCCCGGATGGGAGAGCCAGTGACCGTCGCCCGGGGAAGCGCAGTGCCTTCGAACGCCACCGCGCTCGCCACCGCGAAGCGCGAGACGAGGCGGTTGGCTGAGTTCGCAACGGCGTCGGGGTTGCACAGCACCAGCGGGATGCGCAGCAGCCCCGCGGCAAGGGCCACGGGCAGGGACGCATACCCGCCGACGGAGACCACCACGCTGGGGCGGCGCCTCGCGAACAGCCCGATGCTCATTGCCAACGCGGCCCCCAGCCCCGCCGTGGCCGCGAAGCTCTGGCAGGTGAGACGGCGCTGGACGCCCCGACCCGGCAGGAGGGTTACCCCGAACCCGGCCCTGGGGACCAAGACCGCCTCCTGGCCCCGCCGGGACCCGACGAAATGGATGCTCGACCGCTGGTGCCCCCGCGCCACCAGGGCCTCGGCGATGCTGAGAGCAGGCAGGACGTGGCCCGCAGTCCCGCCGCCGGCGAGGACGATCCCAGAGCTCATAGCGTCGGCGTGCTCCTCGCAGCTTGGCGGGCGACGCTGCCGAGGAGCCCGATCGCGAGCATCTCGATGACCAGGGAAGACCCGCCATAGGACACGAAGGGCAGCGGCACCCCGGTCACCGGGAGCAACCCGATGACGGCTCCGATGTTGAGGACTGCCTGAGAGATGAGCCAACAGGTGATGCCCGCAGCCAGCAACGACCCGAAGCGATCGGCTGCCCGCGCGGCGATCCGGAGCCCGAAGACAGCCAATGCGACGAACAAGGCGACCACGAGAAGGCTCCCGATCAGACCCATCTCCTCGCCGACGATCGTGAAGATGAAGTCGGTGTAGGCATTGGGCAGGAACCCCCATTTGGCCTGGCTGGCGCCCAACCCCACGCCCAGCAGGTGCCCGTGGGCGAATCCGGTGAGGGACTGCACCACCTGGTAGCCACTGCCCGAGCGGTGCGCCCACGGATTCAGGAAGGAGAGCAGGCGGGCTCGCCTGTAGGGCTCCGCCACTCCCGCCACGAATGCTATCACGGCACTCGCACCGACGAGGGTGGCCAACGGCCTGCCGGGGACTCCGGCCGCGTAGAGCAGTCCGAGAGTGATGCACCCGAGTATCAAAGCGGTGCCCATGTCGGGTTGCGCGAAGATCAGCGCTCCGCTCAGCACGAGCGCAATGACCACCGGGCGCAGCGCCGGGCCCCAGCGCTGACCCGCACCGGCGCGCCGGGTCAGCACGTCGGCGCCGAACAGGACGAGAGCCAGCTTGACCATCTCCGAAGGCTGGATGCGGAAGGTCCCATGCCCGAGCCAGCGGCTCGAGCCGGCGACGGTCTGGCCGATCCCCGGCACCAGCACCGCGAGCAGGAGCGCCACGCATCCCACCATTGCAGGCCCCCCCAGGCGGCTCCAGCGGCGGTAGTCCGACCTCCAACCGACCGCAGCCAATACCACGCCACACACCACCCAGAGCACTTGGTGCTCGAATATCACCCACGGCGATCCGTACCGGCCGAGCGAGTCGACCGTGGATGCCGACAGGACCATCACCAAGCCGATCACCGTCAGCGCTCCCACGAGCCCTCCCAGCCAGAGCTGGTTGGCCTCGTGCCTGGCACCGGTCTCGTGCAAGGCGGCGGCCTCGTGCAAGGCGGCGGTACGGGTGGGCTCCTGCTTGGTGCGCGTGCGGGTGTCGCCTCCGTCCACCTCCACCGCCTTCGTGCCCCCCGACCTCGTGCGGCGACGAGAGACCGCGGTGCTCGTCACGAGGCCACTTGCTTGGAGATGTGGCGCCCAACCAGGCGAGCAAAATCCTCACCGCGCTCTGCGTAGGAGCGATACCAGTCGAAGGAGGCACACCCTGGTGAGAGCAGCACCACGTCCCCCGGTAGCGCTGTCGCTCCAGCCAACGAGACTGCCTCCGACATCGACCCGGCTCGCAGCACCGGTATCGCCTCCGGGGGCTCGGCCGCCCTGAACACTGCCTCGACCTCTCCCGCTGCCTCCCCAATCGCCACCACTGCTCGCAGACGACCCGAGCAGGTGCCCAGCGCGCTGAGGTCGAGGCCCTTGTTGCGCCCGCCGGCGATGAGGACGGCGGAATCGAACCCGGCCAGCGCCGCCAGCACCGAAGCGGGGGTGGTGGCCTTGGAGTCGTCAAACCAACGCACACCATCCGCGGAGCCCACCGGCTCCAGCCTGTGGCGCAACCCCCCAAAGCTGGACAGCACCGCTCTGCAAGCCTCGATTGTGCCGCCTGCTGCCAGGGCCGTGGCACACGCCGCCATCGCATTCAAGCGATCGTGGGGCGCTCTGCGCCACAGCTCGGCCACGGCAATGATCGGCTGTCCTTCCGGGCCGCGCAGCCACGCTCCGGCCTCGTGATAGCCAGCGCCTGCGAGCAGGCCAAAGCGCCTCGGCGTCTCCGCGCCGCTGAGCTGGGCTTGAGAGCGCACAACAGGGTCGTCCCAGTTGGCAACTGAGGTGTCCCCGGACCCCGCATTTGCCCAGACGCGTGCCTTGGAAGCCACATAGTGGTCCATCGAGGGGTGCCAATCAAGGTGGTCTGGTGTGAGGTTCAACCACGTGGCGACTCGCGGCCGGAACTGCTCGGTCATTGCCAGCTGAAAAGATGATGCCTCCACAACCACCACCTCCGCTTCGCTGTCCAACATCTCCACCAGGGGCACCCCGATGTTGCCGGCCGAGCGCGCCCTCACACCCGATTCGACAAGTATCTCGGTCACAAGCGTTGTGACGGTGGTCTTTCCGTTCGTGCCAGTGACCGCCACCAATGGCGTTCCCTGCTGGTGCATGGCGCGCGCTGCCAGCTCCAGCTCGCTCACGACGGGCACGCCCATGGAAAAGACTGGGTGCCTGAAGGGCACGCCTGGGCTCGCCACCACAAGGCCCGCACCGGTCGCCAGCTCTGCCAACTGCCCGATCCCCGGCGCCTCCACAAGCGGGACACCGAGGCTGCCTGCGCTGCGTCGGAGCGCCGGCCCGGCCCGATCGTCGACCGCTACCACCTCGATGCCCAGGCCGAGAAGGTGGCGGGCAACAGCAGCCCCGGTCACGCCGAAGCCCATCACCAGCACCCGAGTGCCAGCGGTCACGGCGCTCACTGTGCCAGCCCCACCGAGATGAAATCGGCGTAGAAGATCCCCAGAGCCGCCGCCACGCACAGCCCGGCGAGGATCCAGAACCTGATGATCACCGTGGTCTCGGGCCATCCCAGCAGCTCGAAATGATGGTGCAGGGGCGCCATCCGGAAGATCCGACGCTTGAAGATTCGATAGCTCGCCACCTGGGCCACAACCGACAGCGTCTCCAAGACGAATAGCCCGCCCAGGATGGGTAGCAGCAGGTCCAGCTGCATCTGCAGGCAGAGTGCCGCCAGGACGGCGCCGATGGCCAGCGAGCCCGTGTCGCCCATGAACAGCCTGGCCGGGGCTGCGTTCCACCACAGGAACCCTGCGCATGCCCCAGCCATCGCCACCGACACGAGAGCGAGGTCCAGCGGGTTGCGCACTCCCATCCCCCCATGAACCGAGGCGTAGATGCTCTCGTGGCGCGACTGCCAGTAGCCGATGATCGCCAGGATACCGAGGCCGAAGGTGGCGGAGCCCGCTGCGAGGCCGTCCACCCCGTCGGTGAGGTTCACCGCGTTGGCCGAACCGACCACCACGACTGTGGCAAACAAGACCCATCCAACCGTGCCGAGATTGATCCCCGGAGAGCTGTACCGGGTGAAGGACAAGGTGGTGGTCACGCCTGACCAGTACACGACTCCCAGGGCGAAGCCGACCGCCACCACGACTTGGACTGCGATCTTGGCCCTCTTGTTGAGCCCAAGGCTGCGCTGGCGCCGGACCTTGATCCAGTCGTCGATGACCCCGACGCCCGCAGCCCCGATCATTATGGCCAGGACCATGATGCCCGATGGGGGGAAAAATGTCGTCCCCGCCTCGATATGGCTTACCCCAAAGCCCACAATTGTCGCAACCACGATTACCAAACCACCCATGGTGGGCGTTCCCGCTTTTGCCGAGTGGCCCTCGGGACCGTCGTTCCTGATCTGTTGGCCAATGCCCCAGTGCCGCAGCCACCTGATCAGGATGGGGGCGCCGAAGCCCGACACGAGGAGCCCAATGCCTCCGGCGATGAAGAGCGAGATCACGTCGCCGCCCCCATGCGACGGTCGATGGCCTCCGCCGCGACTCGACGGTCATCGAAATTGATGTTTCCCGCCGCGCTCTCCTGCCCACTCTCGTGCCCCTTGCCCGCTATGACGACCGCATCGCCAGGCGCCGCAGCACCTATCGCGAGCGCAATCGCCACAGCACGGTCTGCTTCGACCACCAGGGCCTCCTTCGCCGGGACTCCAGCCTCAACCTCGGCGATGATGGCCGCTGGGTCCTCGCTGCGAGGGTTGTCGGACGTCAACACCGCCAGGTCGGCAAGCCTGGTGGCAACCTCGCCCATGACTGGGCGCTTTGCCCGATCCCGGTCTCCGCCGCAGCCGAACACCACGATCAGCCTGGAGGCCGGCCCGATGCCCTGGCGGACAGCGCTCAGGAGCTGGCTGAGGGCGTCGGGCTTGTGGGCATAGTCCACCACCACGGTGAAGGGCTGCCCCCGCTCGACGGCCTCGAAGCGGCCAGGGATGCCCCTGAGCGCCGAAAGGCCCTCGGCAATGGTGGGCGCCGGAACCCCGAGGGCGTCGGCGATGCGCGCGGCAGCGACAGCGTTGGACACGTTGAACACGCCCCCGAGCGCGAGGCTCACGGTGTTGCCCCTCCACCTGAAGCGGCTGGTTGCGGGCCCCAGGTGCAGCTCTGTCACCTCCGACACGGAGAAGCCAGCCATCGGGATCTTTGCGAGCCCCATCAGCCTGGCGCCCCAGGCATCGTCAAGGTTGGCCAACCCGACGTCGGCGCGCTCCGGGCTGAACAAGGAGGCCTTCGCTTCGAAGTAAGCCTCCATGTCCGGGTGGAAGTCGAGGTGGTCATGGCTCAGGTTGGTGAATGCCGCCACGTCGTAGCGAATCGCATCTACTCGGTGGGCAACCATCGCATGCGAGGAGACCTCCATCGCCACTGCGACCCCTCCAGTGCGGCGGTGGCAAGCCAGCGCCTCCTGCAGCACCGGGGCCTCCGGGGTGGTCCGCGCACCCCCCAGGGTCCCGAGCACGGCGGTCGGCCAGCCGTGGGCCTCCAGCACCGCACCCAGGAGGTGGACCACAGTCGTCTTGCCACTGGTCCCTGTTACTCCTACCATTCGGAGGGAGTCGGCGGGCCGGCCCCAGAAGGTGGCTGCAACCTCGGCCATTGCCGGCCGGGCGCCTCCAGCGCCAACGCAAGCCTGCACGACCCTGGCGGGGACCACCTCAGGAGGCAGGATCCGCTCGCAGAGTAGCGCCACCGCACCAGCTCGGACGGCTTGGTGAGCGAAGTCGTGGCCGTCGAAGTGCGCCCCGGGGAGGCAGCAGTGCAAGGCGCCCGGTGTCACGTCACGGGTGTCGAAGGTCACGGCCGACACGTCCAGCCCTCCCGGGTCTCCCAGGATGTCCAAGACGTGAGCGCCACGAAGGAGCTTGTCGAGTCGAATGGCCGGAGACCCTCCTCGGAAGCGACCACTTGCCAGGTTCTCATCAACCGGGCGCAGCCGACGCTGACCCGCCGATCGTAGTGCTCGTGGAGCCGGGTTGCACGCTCCCACCGGACACGCCCCCCGGCGGCACGTGGAGGAGCCGGAGGGCGTCCGTCGCGATCTGGGAGAAGACCGGTGCCGCCACCGATCCTCCGTAGTAGTTGGTCGACCCAGGCTGGTCCAGGGTCACCACCATCGTGAGGGCCGGATGCTGCGCCGGGACGATCCCGACGAAGCTGGCCATGAAGGCACCCGGCACGTAGGCACCGTTGCTCGGGACTTGAGCGGTGCCTGTCTTGCCGACCACCGTATAGCCCGGAACCGCGGCCTCGGGAGCGGTACCACTCTTCACGACGTCGCCGAGCATGGTCATGAGCTGGCGCGCCACCGTGGGCGAAAGGACCCGGTGGGACGGGAGGGGTGCGACATCGTGGCGGGTACCGTCAGCCCCCACCGTCGCCTCCACCAGCCGGGGGGGCACGAACACGCCCCCGTTGGCCACCATGTTGTAGGCGTCGGCGACCTGTAGGGCGGACACCGCCTCCGCCTGGCCTATCGGCATCGAGCCCATGGTCGAGCCGGACCAGGAGGACGGGGCAGGGAGTATGCCCGCAGAGGCGCCGGGGAAGCCGAGTCCCGTGGAGGCCCCCCAGCCCATCGCCCGCAGCCAATGGTAGAGCCCCTGGGGGCCCAGCAGCTGGGCGATCTGGATGGTCCCCAGGTTGGATGACTGGGCCAGGATCTGGGTGGCGCTGAGCTGCTCGGTCCCGTGGACCTCGGCGTCGCTGAAGACCGCGCCTCCCAGCGTCATCTGAGGTGGGATGGTGAAGACGGAGCTGGGGGAGATCAAGCCTTGGCTCAGGGTGCCGGCAAAGGTTGCCAGCTTGGCAACCGAGCCCGGCTCGTACACATTGGTGAGTGCCAGGGCTGAGGTTGCCGGCACCGGCGCAGAGCCAGGCGTCGGCCCGGCGTCCATGTTGGCCATCGCCACGATGTCCCCTTTGGTGTCGAGCACGACCACCCAGCCCGACTTGGCCTGGGACTTGACGATCTCGGCGGACAGGGCGTTCTCAGCGTCGAACTGGATGGCGTGGTTGATCGTGAGCACGAGGCCCTCGCCCGGGAGCGCTGGCTTGACGTCCTGCGGCCCGCCGGGGATCGTCCTGCCGTTCGGGTCCAACGGGAGCACCTCAGAGCCCGTATGGCCGGTCAGGACCTTGTTGTACTGCTCCTCGACGCCCGAGTAGCCCAGGCCGTTGCTGTTGACCTGGCCGATCACTGGTAGCGCGAGGTTGCCGCTGGGCAGGAACCGCTGGGAGGCGGACTGGAAGGTGAGGCCCGGCAGGTCGAGCGCCTTGACCTTGGCTGATGCTGCCGGGCCCACCTGCTCCGCCACCTTCACGAACCCCGAGGCCTGCGAGAGCGCCGAGTCGAGCTGGGCAGCGGTCATGTGGAGGATCGGTGCCAGCTTTGCGGCCTCGCCACCTGGGTCGGTGATCTGGAAGTCGTCTGCGATCACCGTCGTCTCGGGCTCGGACATGGCCAGCACCAGGCCCGAGCTGTCGTAGATCGTCCCACGCAGCGCTGGGAGGCTCACCGAGTGGAGCACCTCGGCCTTGCCATAGGCCGTGTAGCGCTGGGTTCCCACCACCTGGACATCGGCCAGGCGCACAGTCACAGCTGCGAAGACCAGGCCGATGAGCACCAGGAGGCCGAGCAGGCGCCTCCCAGGCGCTTTGGGAACCCTGGCCGGGGCCGCCCGGGCCGGGGCCGCCCGGGCCGGGGCCGCCCGGGCCGGCTTGCGCACTCGGGCCGGTGGCCGCTTGCGCCCCCGGGCCGGGGCCGGCTTGCGCACTCGGGCCGGGTTGGCCGGGGCCGGCTTGCTCACTCGGGCCGGCGCCGGCTTGCGCCCCCGGGCCGGGTTGGCCGGGGCCGGCCGGCTTCCAAGGACCGGGGATGGTCGCCCCCTTACGCTGCGCTCCCCGCTGGATGGATGTCCCGCTCGGGGCCCCCGGGGGGGCGCCACTGCCACTATCCTGGCGCGCCGGTGGGCGCTGGCGCCGACACACCTTTGACTGGCGCGGGGGCCTTGGCCTGCGGCGCAAGGTAGGCGACCTTGGGGGGCGTCACCATGTGGAGCCGGGACTCTGCCTCGGACACGATCCTGGACGGAGACTCGAGCGTCGCCACCTGCAACGCGAGCTGATCGTTGGTCATTCGAGCCTCGGAGAGGGACTGGCTCATCTGGTCAAGGTGAAGCTGTCGTTGGGTCAGGAATACCTGCGCGCCGACAATTGCAAACATGCCAAGCGCGATCAGGAGGGCGAAAGCACTCACCAGCAGGCGGGTGCGACGCCTCCTGGCGCGCATGCCCATGTGAGTGGGAGGGACTACCCGGAGCGGGGGCCGAGCCGGGAGCGGGGGCCGGGCCGGGAGCTTCTCGGGTGCTACCCGCTGGCGAACGGCAGGCCTGACCTGACCGACCGCGGTCATCGTCCCACCCTGTCCGGCGGCGAGTCGGGGTCCGCTGGCGAGTCGGGGTCCGCTGGCGAGTCGAGGCGCTCCGCCGCCCGAAGCCGGGCAGCTACGGCGCGCCGATTCACAGCTCGCTCGTCCGACGATGCCATCCGCGCCCCCCGATTGAGCAGCCGCACCCACGGCTGAGCCCCGCACACGCAGCCCAGGGCGCGTGGGCAGGTGCAGCCCCCGGTGGCAGCTCGGTTGAAGCTGTCCTTGACCAGGCGATCCTCGTTGGACTGATAGGACAGCACCACGCAGCGCCCCCCCGGGACCAACCTGGCGACGGCGTGTTCGATTGCGGGCACGAGGACGTCGAGCTCGGCATTGACCTCGGAACGCAGCGCTTGGAAGACCCGGCTGGCTGGGTGCCCACGACGGCGGGCAGCCGCGGGGACCGCCCGCGCGACGGCATCGGCCAGCTGGGTGGTCGTCTGCAGGGGTCGGGCAGCCAGCACAGAGCGGGCGATCGCCCGCGCGAACCGGCCCTCTCCGTTGGCCATCAGCAGCTCCACCAGCGTGGCCTCCGACATGGTGTTCACCAACTCGGCCGCCGTCACACTCTCGCTTCGGTCCATGCGCATGTCCAGGGGACCGTCCTGGCGATAAGAGAACCCGCGTTCGGGGGTATCGAGCTGAGCAGAGCTCACCCCGAGGTCGAACAGGGCACCGACCAAGCGGGCTGCGGAGGCGGCGGGCAGGCAAGCCAGGTCGTCGAAGCGGGAGTGGACCACCACCGCACGCTCCCCCCAGCGCTCGAGGCGCGCGCGCGCGGCAAGGACTGCCTGCTCGTCGCGGTCGAGGCCCAACACCGAAAGATGCGGGTAGGCGGCCAAGATCGCGTCGGCGTGGCCCCCTCCACCAATGGTGGCATCCAGCACGAGACCCGGCGACACTGCCCCGAACAGCTCCACCACCTCGGCGAGCATCGCCGGGGTGTGCTCATAGTGCTGCTGAGCGGACCAATGGCTCCCGCTGGTGCGTAGCCCCTCGACCGGCAGCTCGCCGTCCGGTTGTCGCTCCGACCGACTCGGGTGGAAGTGGGCGGAAAAGGAGTCTTCCACCGCGCCGGTCGAGGGGCTGCGCACGAGCGGGATCACTCGCGCCAAATCGGGCTGGCCTGCTGAGCCGCCCTTGCCTGCCGGCCGGCCTCCGGAACCGGCCTTGCCTGCTGAGTCGACCCACGGGCCGGTCATTGGCTCGTCTTCTCTTCGACGCCGTCGATCGACCCAGGCTCCGCCGGCATGATCCTTGCCTCCCACACTGCGGGGTCCCACAGCTCGACCCTGTCGATCGCGCCGTTGATCAGCACGTCCCCGGTCAACCCTGCGAACTTGCGCAGGTCCGCAGGGATCGCCATCCGGCCCTGGCGATCGACCTCCACCTCGTAGGAGCCTGACGCCCACACCCGGGCCAGGTTGCGCTCTGCTCGTCCCAACGCCGCTGCTTCGTGCATGGCCACCATCTGGCGCTCGAACTCCTCGGACATCCAAAGCGCCAGGCACCCCTCGTGGAACAAGGTGAGGTACCCTCCGTGGGCGAACGTGGCGCGAAACTTGGCGGGAAGGATCACCCGCCCCTTCACGTCGAGCGAATGCTCGAACCTCCCGAAGAACCTCGCTGCAGCCACCTACGTCCACAAGCTCCCGTTTCGCGTCCCTGGGTCTCCCCTATGCACCACTATCCGCCACTCTACGCCCCATCGCCCCACAAGTCAACCCCAGAAGGCCAAAATTCAGCCGCTGAGGCCGATCTGGTCGTGTTTGTGTACCTATGGCGACCACAAACACGACCAGAACGCGCCCACGGCCCAGGGGGGCCCCGCGCCCACGGCCCAGGGGGCCCCGCGCCCACGGCCCAGGGGGCCCCGCGCCCACGGCCCAGGGGCCCCGCGCCCACGGCCCAGGGGCCCCGCGCCCACGGCCCAGGGGTCGCCCACAGCCCACGGGCGCCCCGGTTGGCCCCCAGAGACCAGGTGTGTCACACCCCGATGTCAGTATTGAGGGGGTGGAGAGCTGCCCAGAGGCCTTGGTGGCCGGCGCCGCGTCAAGGCGTCATGGCCTCGTGACCAGGTCGGATGCACTCGCGCTGGGAATGACGAACCGCATGATCAGAGAGCGGCTCTCGGCCGGGCGATGGATCTCGATGGGCCGGGGCCTGTACCGCATCGCGGGCGTGCCGGTGACCTGGGAGCAGCGGGTCCTGGCCACCTGTCTCCTCGGGGGTGCCGGAGCCGTAGCCTCGCACCACTCGGCGGGCGTCCTCTGGGGCCTCAGCGGAATCGGTAGGGGCAGGCCTGAGGTAACCCTCCGCCGGGGCGCCAGTCCGGAGGGTGCGGCACTACTCGGCCGCGTGCACTCGTCACGGTCCCTGGAGGTCGACGAGGTGACTGCCCTCGATCACATCCCGGTCACCAGGCCCGTCCGCACGGTGATAGACCTGGCAGGGCAGGTCTCGCTGGACACCCTGACAGAGGTCGTCGACGACACAGTGTGCCGTCGACTTCTCAGCTTCGACCAGCTCGCGAGCCAGGCAAGTCGACTCAGGCAGGGACGCCCCAGCAGGCAGCTCCGGCTGGTCCTGGCGACGTGGGAGCCGGGGCCCCGCCCGGACAGCAAGGCCGAGTTGACGCTGGAGAGACACATCGTGGGCAAGGGGCTTCCAAAGCCGGTGCGCCAGCACGAAGTCCAGATCGGATCTGGCGCGGTGCGAAGGCTCGACCTTGCGTGGCCAGCCATCAAGCTTGGCGTGGAGTTACAGGGCCGCCGCTGGCACAGCTCGCCTGAGCAGTTCGACGCCGATCGCCATCGCATACTGGAGCTGCGCTCGTCCGGCTGGGACATCATCGAGGTCACCCCTCGAATGCTGGCCGAGGATCAAGACCAGAGCTTATTCAAGGCAATCTCGCTGGCTCTGTCCCGGGCCGGCCGCCCGGGGTAGCTGGGCCAAGCCCTCAGGGCAGGCGGTCGTCGCGCTCGATGGTCCTGCTCTGGCCGCCAGGGACGTTCCTTATGTCCTCGCGCACGGTGCTCCTGCTGCGGGAGCCGGCGACCAGGATGAACAACGAGACGACGAAGGCCACGATCCCCACTATCAAGATGATGAGCCCGATCTCGTTGATGTTGAACCCGGTGGTCTGGACATTGACCGCAAAGTCGAGGATCGCCCCGAGAGCAGCCAAGACCACGCCCAAGCCCATGAGACCTGTACCTGCTTGGTTGTTCATGGCTGTAGCCTACCCACTCGCCACTCCGAGCAACCGTCCGCGACCAGCTCGTCATAACGGGCAGCGCTAGGGGAGCCGCTCGAGGAACGCCGCCTCGACGTCGGCTCGCCTGACGCCCACAGCCAACCCTGCTCCGAGGGCGCCCGAGCTGGCCTCACTTGCTGCGGTCGCCAGCTCTCGGGCCGCGTCACTCAGGGCAAGCAAGCTCGGCAGCGCACCGGGATGAAGACGAAGGTAGGCAGCGCAAGAAAAGACCGCCCCCTCCCGGGAGCGACGTTGCGAGATGCCAAGCACCTTTCGGCCATCCACTGTGAGCTCCCCCGGTCCAAGTCCGACGAAACAGATCCTCTCCGACCACTCGCGGCGCAGCAGCGCTCCCGAATGAACCATTGCCGGACCCAGGCCGAGTGAGTCCAGGGCCCCTGCCCAGACACAACCCAGCCAGTTGAAGGCCCTTCCCACGTCGGGTTCCCATAGGTGGTCAAGATGCGGCACCTCCACGTCGACCCAGATCGTCTCCCCGGGAACCACGAGCACCGCACCTCCCCCGCTGCGGCGGCGGACCACCTCTACCCCACTACCAGATGCGCGGGCCGGGTCCACGTGATCGGCTGGCTGCACGCTGCCCAAGACCACCGCCGGTCGGGTGCAGTCGAAGAACCAGACCCGTCGAGCTCCCCCACTGACCCAATGGTCGCGGGTTTGCAGCTCAGCCGCCGTGCCAGACTCGCGCCTCACCTCCCAGGAGCCGCTCCTGCCCGCCGCCTCCCAGGAGCCGCGCTCCGGCGGGCTGCGCAGCATCACTATGCCGAAAGCGAGGCAGGAACGACCTCCAGCGCTGACAGGGGCGCCCTGGCCTCACGGATGGGGAAGAGCGAAGGGGATCTTCCAAGGTAGGGCTCCCAGTCGGCGCGCATCCCGCCGTTTGCGAACAGCCAGATCCGCTCGCGCGGCTGGACAGGGAGCTTGCGCAGCGTTAGTCCGGCCTCGGCCAACAGCCTGTCCTCCTTGCGCGAGTTGCAGGGGCGGCAGGCGGCCACGACGTTCTCCCAGGTGTGGGTGCCTCCCCGGCTGCGAGGGATGACGTGATCGATGTTCTCGGCGTCAGCGCCGCAATACTGGCAGCGGTGCCCATCCCGCGCAAACACTGCCCGGCGGTTGAGCACGACACGCCTCTGGTACGGGACCTTCACGAAGTAGGTGAGGCGCACCACCGAGGGCTCCAAGAACGTCGCCCTCTCCGAGTGGAAGCGCCGTCCCGTCTCGTGAACCAGCTCAGCCTTGTCTGCCAGCACCAGCATCAGCGCCCGGCGCGACGGGACCACGCAGAGCGCTTCGTAGGTCGCGTTGAGGATCAGGGCTCGGCTCAAAGCTCGACCCCTCGCTCAGGCCCCGGGCCCCCGGCTCGCCAGAGCCCCGCCGAAAGGCGGGTCTGGCAGCCCAGGTCCAGGTAGTGGTACCAGCATGGCCGTGATCCTAGCGGGGCCGCCGTGGCATCGCCCTGCACCACTCGAGCCAGGCAAGGACGTCGTCAGCAACCAACGGCCCGTCTGGCTCACCAGTGGCGCACTCGAGACGGAACTCGATCCAGGCCCTGGAAGGCAGGGGCAGGAACGGCCACCGACGCCACCATCGCTCCCGGGCCAGAAGGAGCACCGCGGAGCCGGCTGTCCTCCACAGGCGGGGTCGGCGAGCAACCGCAGCGACCACGGACCGCTGGTCCGAGCTGAACCTCACGAGGTTACGGTAACCGAGGCGGGCGCATAAGGTCGCACGTGCTGGCTGTCGAAGAGAAGGGGTATGACCGTGGTGAGGCAGGGAATGGCGACCGCCCGCGGCTTTCACCTGGTCGCCTGCTTCGAGGCCATCGCTTCCAACATGGGAAGGGTCATCCAGGGAAGGGACGAGGTCATCCGCCTGGCGTTGGTGTGCTTGATGTCGGAGGGCCACTTGCTCATCGAGGACGTGCCGGGCGTCGGCAAGACGAGCCTCGCCAAGGCGCTGGCCCTCTCGATCGACTGCCAGTGGAGCCGCATCCAGTTCACTCCCGACCTGTTGCCCTCGGACATCACCGGTGTGAACGTGTACAACCGGGCGCGATCCAGCTTCGAGTTCCGACCTGGGGGGATCTTCGCCAACATCGTGGTCGGTGACGAGATCAACCGAGCCTCGCCCAAGACGCAGTCGGCCCTGCTCGAAGCGATGGAGGAGGGCCAGGTGAGCATCGACGGCTCCACCTACGCGCTACCAGCACCGTTCATGGTGGTGGCCACGCAGAACCCGTTGGGAAACGAAGGCACCTACCCGCTCCCGGAGAGCCAACTGGACCGATTCTTGATGCGAACGTCCGTGGGTTACCCGCCACGTGGGGACGAGATTGCGATGCTCGACACCCACAGCGCCTACCGGGTGATCGACACCCTCGGCGCGGTCGCCGGGCCTGATGATGTGGCAGCGATGGTCGAGGTGGCCAGGGCCACCCACGTCGCCACTGCCGTGAAGGGTTACGTCGTGGACCTGGCCCGCGTGTCTCGCGCCCACCCGGACCTTTCTCTGGGGATGTCGCCGCGGGCTGCCCTGGCCCTGTTGAAGGCGTCCCGGGCGTGGGCTGCCGCTTCCGGGAGGGACTTCGTGACCCCCGACGACGTGAAGGCGATGGTCAGGCCCGTCCTATCCCATCGGGTCGTGGTGTCTCCGGAGGTGGCCACTGGTGGGTCAGGCCCCGGCGGGGTACTCGACGACATCGTCGCGCGCCTCCCGGTGCCCGGCGTCGGCAGCCTGCGCTGAGGTGCCGACGCGGCGGGGCTGGGAGGTGCTGCTGGGCGCCCTCGGGGTCATCTTGCTCGGTCGCATCCTGGGCCTTGTCGACCTCTACGTGGTGGGCATCGCAGGCGTCATCCTTCTGGGGGCTGCGGTCTTGTGGGTGAGGGCCCATCCGATCGAGATCGAGGCCACGCGGCGGCTGCGACCCTCGCGAACACCGGCCGGCGGGAGCGTCGATGTCGAGCTGTGCCTTTCCAACGCCTCGAAGCGGCGGTCACCGGTGATCGAGGCTCGCGACCCGCTCGACGGTGAGCGAGTCGTGGCCAGGCTGTTGGTCGCGCCCCTAGCGCCGGGCGAGGTGTGCCGGACAAGCTATGAGGTGACGGCCGACCGCCGCGGCGTCTTCGGGGTGGGACCCTTGGAGATATTCCTGAGGGATCCTTTCGGCCTCGCAGCGAGGACATCGAAGCAGGGCTCGGCGGCCACCTTGACGGTGCTGCCTCGGGTCGAGACGGTCCCCCCTCTGCCTCGCTCCCCCAGCGGGCCAACTGAGGGAGGGCTGCAGAGGCCACCGTTCCCGGGTCAGAGCGGCGAGGACTTCCATTCCCTACGGCCGTACGCGCCGGGTGACGACCTTCGTCGGGTTCACTGGACATCCACGGCGCGGAGTGGCCAGGTAATGATCCGCCAGGACGACCATCCGGCGCTCGACCGGTCCACCGTGGTCCTCGACCTTCGAATGACCGACCCCGAGTCGTTCGAAGCGGCCGTCTCCGCCGCGGCCAGCGTGGCGAGCGCGGCTGGCGCGATGCTGGTGCGCCTGGTCGACACTGGCGGACGTGATTCGGGATACAGCGCTGGGCGGGTTCATTCCGACCTCATTCTCGACAGCCTTGCCGCGGCCAAGGGCGCTGCCCCCGACGACGGTGCCGGCGCCGTGAGCCGGGTGCTCGGCCTCCTGCGGGTCGTTCCGGGGGCAGGCGCCCTGGTGGTCGTCACGTCGGTGGGCCTTGGCGCGACCGAGATGAGGAACCTGGGCGGCCTGACCCCACGATTCGCGCCCGTCGTGGTGATGGTCGTCGGGGCGGGCGTCGGCTGCGCGCGGGCGGCTCCCGTGCGCAGCACCGGTCCGGTCCGCGTCGTGGCTGTGACCGCGGGGAGCGGGTTCGGCGCCGCGTGGAGAGAGGCGATCGCCCGCTCCCGAGCCGACCGGGGCGCGCCCGCAGGCACCGACCGGGGGCCGGGCGCTTGAGCACCAGACGGCGTCATGAGCGGATTCGCGGCTTGGACCAGGGCGGCGGCTCGAGCCGTTTGCGGGGGGCCGATCGCGAACACCAGATGACGGTGAGTGGAGGGCCAGCGGGCACCATCGCCCTCTGCGTGGTCACCGCGGTGACCGCTGCGGGCCTGGGACAGCTGTTCCAGGGTCGCTCGTACCTCGTGCCCGTGCTGGTGATGGCTGGGGCGACCCACTGGCTGTCGTACGGCCTCCGCCGGGCAAGGCGCTTCCCGCCGATCCTGCTCGGGCCAGTCTTTATTGTCGCAGCCGCCCTGGTGTCGACCTGGCTGGTGTTCCCTGGGGCCACCGTGGCTGGCCTGCCCGACCCACACACCTGGCACGTGATCGCCCGGGCGCTCGCCAAGGCCCGGCTCGACTTTGCCAACCTCAGCGCTCCGGTGCCGGTGACGTCGGGCTTCCTGTGGCTTGCTTGCCTGGGTATAGGCGCGACTGGCGCCCTGGCCGATGTGGCCGCCTTCCGGCTGGGCGCGCCCGTCGAAGGAGTCCTGCCCGCCTTCGCCGTTTTCTTGTTCACCGCCGGACTGGGGGCTTCGAACGGGCGTTCCGCGGCTGTCGCCTTGTGGATCGCATCCGTGCTGGTGTACCTCCTCGTGACCGAAGTTGGCAGGCGCACGACTCGCCCCCGATGGCTCACCGTGGGCGATCTCAGGAAGGCGAGGTGGGCGATGCTCCCCGCGGGGGCGGCGCTCGCGGTGGCAGCCGTTCTCGGCGCTGTGCTGGTCGGTCCCGCCATCCCCGGAGCGCGAGCCGCATCGTTGCTGGGCTCTAGCGATGGGGGTGCCGGCGCGGCCACGCAGCGCACGACCGTCAGCCCCCTGGTGGACATCAGGGCCGAGTTGCTCCAGCCGTCCAGCGCCACCGTGTTCAATGTCTCCTCCCCTGTTGCCACCTACTGGAGGCTGACGGCCCTGGACACCTTCGACGGCACCGCCTGGTCCGCCGACGCCTCGTACCAACCGGTGGGACAGGCCTTGCCGTCGACGCCGAGTCCCGGGGGTGCGGTCACCGCCAGCCAGGCCTTCTCGATAACCGGGCTCGACGAGACCTGGCTCCCTGCCGCATTCCGCCCGGTCGCGCTCAGCGGGGTGCAAGGCGCCGGGTACAACCGGGCATCCTCGAGCATCATCGCAGCTCGCCCAACCTACGACGGCCTCCGCTACACCGTCACCTCCGAGATTCCCAGCTTCAGCGCGGCCGAGCTCGGGACAGCTACCATCGACCCGCATAAGCAGGGCATCAGCCATTACCTGGCCCTGCCCGCTTCGGTTCCCTCGGCGGTCTTTGCCCTGGCAAGAAGGGTGACCGCTGGAGACAACTCGGCGTACGCCAAGGCAATGGCGCTGCAGCGCTTCTTCCGTGACAACTTCACCTACAGCCTGGACGTGGCGCCGAGCGACTCGACAAATGCGCTGGTCAACTTCTTGTTCGCCACACGCAAGGGCTATTGCCAGCAGTTTGCCGGCGCCTACGCGGTGATGGCCAGGGCCGTGGGCCTGCCTTCGCGGGTGGCCGTGGGCTTCACGCCAGGCCAACTGGAGGCCGACGGCCTCTACCACGTCGAGGCCCTCGATGCCCACGCCTGGCCTGAAGTCGACATGGGTGCATATGGCTGGGTCCCGTTCGAACCAACGCCGGGCCGCGGTGAGCCGGGCGCCACCGCATATACCGGCGTGGCGCCAGCGCAAGCGCACCCCGCGAGCTCCGCCCCATCCGCCACCACGCCCGGCGTCATCACCCCGGTGACGACCCCCAGCCCTCCCCGATCCTCACCAGCTGCGCCGCCCCGCCAAGTGCCTCCTCCCTCACAGATACAGCGGAATGAGGGAGGAGGCATCGGCGTCCTCGGGGTCCTTGCGTGCATCCTCGGCGCCGCGGCCGCCGTTCTAGGCGTCGTGGTGGCGAGCCGAGCTACCCGCCGGCGGCGCAGATGGGCGGGGGCCACTTCCGGCCCCGCCGCTGCGCTGGCGGCCTTCGGCGACGTCGCCGAGGTGCTTGCGCGGGCCGGCAAGCCCCGACATCCTGCCGAGACACCTGTGGCCTATACGAGGCGGGTGGGGCCCAGCCTGCCCGCCAAGGCCGCCATCGAGCTCCTCGGCCTGGCCCGTTTCGCCGAGGCTGCCGCATACGCCCCGTGGCCACCCGTGGCCAAGCACCCCGGCACCGATCGCGCCGACGTTCGACGGCTGCGTGAGCTGCGCTCTGCAATCGTCACAACGATCAGGGCGGACATGGCGCCAGGCCGCCGGCTGGTCACCTGGTTCGCCCCACTGGCGGCCTCCCGGGGCGCCCGACCCCCGGGCTGGCGCTCCGTCGACGGGGAGCCCCTGGTGCGTGACCGACTCTCGGTCGACCGGGACGACTCAAGTAGGGCCGAGCGGCACTTGCCTGAGCCACCGGATGACCGTCTGCCAGTGGGCCGGCTCCGCTAGCTGTAAGCTCGGGCTAGCGGCGTTCGTCATCCTCGTCGAAGTCGGCGGGCATGGCCTGCTCGATCGCGTCGGCCTCCGGAACCTCTTCACCTATGTGGGACAGCCCCAAGCCCTCGTCCCCGACCGAACCACCGTCCTCTCCGGCGGCGGCTTCCTGGCCAGCACCGTCTTGACCGGCACTGCGGCCCTCCGGATCCATGACCCCCCCCTTTCCAGCCCCCCCTCGACCGGGTTCTGGCCCAAAGATACCCCCGACGACCACCCACAAGCCAGCCCAAGAGCGCGAAGCAAGGGGGAGGGTGCGCTTCGAGCACCCTCCCCCTTGAACTAGGCCCCGTCGAATTGGGCCACCTTGAAATAAGGCGCAGTTGCCGCCAACTATGCGGCCATGTGCTCCCGCCTGGCCCCGCGGTGCCCTGCCCGGTGCGTAGTGTCCAGCCAGTGCAGCTCGCCGAGGCCGTGCTCGCTTCGCCAACCCAGGACCTCGTGAAGGGTCAAGCCGGCGAAGGAGAGCGCCACGAACCCGAGGGCCAGGGCAAACAATGCCCACCCAACTGTCGTTGCGCCCAGGACGAGGCTCAGGACGATCATCGTCACACCCGCTGCGAGCATCATCGCATCCAACCCTCGCTGTGCCGCGCCCCGCTTGGCGTCCAACTGCACGAGCAGAGAGACCGCCACCACACCTATTGCGATCCCGAAGCCCACCCAAGCCGCCGGCACGGTGGCCAGGGTCAGGCTTGTGACCACCACCAGCCCGCCGAGCAGGGCGATCAAAGCATTGCTGAGGTATCGCGTGCTCATTGCACACCTCCTATCTGGAACACTCCCCATTGAGTGTCCTTCAGCTATATATACAGAGGAGGTGAGTCGCTTATTCCCTTCGAATATGCCCGGTCGGAATATGCCCGGTGACGCCGGACACCAGTGCCCTCTCACCCGCCGTGCGCCCCCCACGGGGCCACAGCGCCAGAGCCAGGATGAGCATGGGCAGGCCCAGGTTTGGGTCGGTGCCCTGCCCCGTGAGGATGGCGCCCAGGTCCTGGCCGAGCACCCAGAAGACGACCGATGCGACGATCCCCAGCCCGAGGGCGAACTTGCGGCTCGGCTCCCGCAGGATCGCCCACCCGACCACCAGCTCGACGAGGAGCAGCACCAGGGCGACCTCCGTGCCCACCCCATGAGTCAGCTGCGCCGCCCCCCTGCCGAGCCACGCAAGTGGGGCAGGCTCTCCTACGGCGGCGTTGGCCAGCTGGGCAGAGATGGCGTTGGGTGCGTGGTTCACCCGCTCCAGCTCGAGGAGGGAGGTCCCGCACCAGATCACTGCCCACGCGGCACGGGCCCCGATACCGCCGAGGAGTCCTTCGTCCGCCACCGAGGACGGTCCGACGAGGTCGGGGCGTGATCGTGATCGGGGCCACAGGACCAGGCCAAGCAGGAAGTAGACGAGCGCAGCGCCCGGCGAGCCCGTGAGCATCGACGCCTGGGGGAAGATCAGCTGGCCGACTGCCTCCCCGATGACCCAGACGCCCAACGCCCAGACGACCGAGAGGGCCAGCGCAGCGCGGGCGCTGCGACGCCAGCACAGGCCAGCGCCGATGGCCAGCTGGACCACCCCGATGCCAGTGGTCGCCAGGACCTGGTGCGCCACCATGAAGGTCACCACAGTGCTTATGAAGTCGGTGAGCAGGTTCGGGGGGCCCATGGCGTTCTGGGTGACCGGCCCGAGGAAGCCATTGGCGCCCGGCTTGTACATGTAGGGCTGGAACTGGAGGGCGCCGTCGAGCAGCCAGGCCAGGCCGAGAGCCACCTGGAGCCTGCGCACGCTGAGTCGCGAACGCGCATGGGCACCAAGGCGCACGCGGTGGGCCCCCTCCTTGGTGAGCAACTTGCCCGGCTGGATCGTGACCTCTACCACGGGGCCTACGCTACGGGTGACCGGCGCGGGTGATCCAGTCGCCACCTGGGCCTGCCGCGTTCAAAAGCCGCCGGTCGTGGACCATAATCCCGGAGCGTGAGGATCGCCAAGGTCGCACTTGCTGCCCTGTTCGCCGTGGGGGGGGCCGCGCTGAGCGGTTGCAACACGGGTTCCTCCCCCCGACCGCCCGCCACCACGACCGTCACCACGGCGCCCACCTCCACCACCTCGACGACCGCGCGCACCCAGGTCGTCTTCGGCAAGTGCACCCTCGGCGTGCCGGCAACCTTCTCTCCAGGACTAAAGCTCTTGGTGGCGCCCCCCACCACCAGCACCGGGCCGCTCGGCACCGGCAACGGCTATGCCCCTCGCAACGGCTACTACCTGAGCTTCCAGGTCACTGCGAGCGACGTGGGCTCCACCCAGGTGGAGATCGACCCGGGCTTCAACTACTCGGCGAGCCACACCGGCTTCGTGGTCGACGAGACCGGGGCCACCGGAGTCACGGTTACCAGCGGCAACGCCCCGTTCGACGGTTCGCTGACCGTCCTCGACACCTCCCCGTTGGAACCGGGCAACAGCGTGAACGGGCCGATCATCTTCGACGTGCCCCACACCCACGGCAAGCTCAGCTACATGTCCTCCGGCCACCTGGTGTGCACCTGGCCCTTCTGAGCGGGCCCTCAGCCTGTCGGTGCGGTGGTCCGGGCAGCTCCGGTCGTCTGAAGCGGGCAGGCGATGACAGCAGGGCTGGCCGTCGGCTTGGCCGTCGGCGCCCCGGCATAGGGGCAGATCTGGGTGGTACACGGTGGCGGCCCGCAACAGGTCGGGATCGCCGACGGGGCCGCGCCCGCCACGATGGGCCCGCAGCAACTGAGCTGGCACGGCGGTGGAGGGTAGACGACCGCGAGAGGCGGTATGGCAACGCTCGCCGAGTAGTGGTTTGCGGTGGCAGTGACGATGCAGGTCCCAGGGGTGGCTGCCGGGCTGTAGGTGGTGTCGAGGTCGCCCGAGGCATCGGTGACGCCGCTGGTCGGGGTGAGGCCGCCGCACGCACCTGGCCTGCTCGCAAAGGCGCTGAAGGCGACTGTCTGGCCAGAGCCGACTCGGCATGCAGTCAGGCTCCCCGGAGGGCCACAGGTCGCCACGTTGGCCGTGAGGGTCTCGGGCCCTACCGGCGGGCCGGGCACAAGGCCCGCCGAGCCTGAGGTAGCCAGGACGGGAGAGATCCCGGAAACCAGGCTGATGCTGCCATTCGAGGGGCACGCAAGGCCGACCAGCTGCGCCGTGGATGCCCCGAGCGCCCCGGTCCCGCCGAAGATGTCCGCCGAGCTCAAGCTGGAGCAGTGCCCCACAGCCCAGGCCGGCACCGATCCAGGATCGGACCCACTGCCGGTGAGCAGGATCGGGGCGACCTCGGAACCTGCGTGGGCACCACCAGCCAGCGCGTCCGCGAAGTCGGTCCCGCTCGCCAGGTCGAGGTGCACGTCGGAGAACCCGTAGTGGCTCACCTCGTCGGTCGCGAGCAGCGTCGAGGTCTGGGAGCGGTTGGCCCCAGCCACCTCGTCCACGCTGATCCCCATCGACTTGACCGCCTGGGTGACTGACGCCGCGATGGCTCCGGTGCCCCCGACTTGCACCACGTGGGCGATGTGGTCCTGGCTGAGGATTGCCCTCGCCTGGGACGACAGGACGTGGGGGTCGGTGAGCACTATCGGCAGGTGGCGGGCGTATGCGAGGGCCGAGGCACTGAGGGCGTCGGCAAAACCGGCCCCACTCACCAGGATCGCGCTGGGCTGGCCCGAGCTGTCGGTGCCCACTGGCGCGCCCGCCTGGGTGTCGACCGCCTCGGCAGTGTCGTAGCGAGTCGCGCCCGCGATGCGGCTCACCTGGTAGTGAGCGGCAAGGGCGGTCTGGATGCTTGTGCTGACCGCGGCGGTGCCACCCACGATCACCACGTGCGTCGCGTGCAAGCTGGTAAGCGCAGCGCTCGCCTCGGCTGACAGGGTGGACCGATCGGTCAGCAGGATCGGCGCACCACCCGCCTTGGTGCCTGCCAGGTAAGCGGCAGCCAGGGCGTCGGGGAAGCTGGCGCCGGTGGTGAGGATCACAGTGGGGGCCGAGGTGCCGAAGGTGTCTGCAGCGATCGCCGCGGCCGTCGCGTACCGGTTGGCCCCTCCCTGGCGGAAGAAGGTGATGTTCGACGAGACGCCTGGGGTAGCAGGCACAGACGGCCCACTCGAAGCCGTCGCCGCCGAAGCCGTCGCCGCCGATGGGACGAGCACACCCGCTGCCAGCGTGCCCGCGCCGAGCGCCAGCGCCGTCGCGCCGACGGAGAGCAACCGCCCCATCGCCGCCGCCGGATGGGCCTGCCGGACGGTCCCTGCGATCGACGGCATCTTGGCTCCTCTCCCCCGTTTCGTGTCAGCCCCAGCGTCCCGCTGGCGGGGACGTCGCCCATGGGCGAAAATGGTGCGGGCCTACCCGCCGACGCCGTCGCATCTTTGGCCTTTGAGGTCGTTGTCAGCCTGGCGCCGGGTCCCTCGTTGA
>JBOGGU010000016.1:0-2233 GCA_050744085.1 Acidimicrobiales bacterium | reverse complement strand
CCCATGGCGGAGCGGTGGTCGAGGGTGGCTTCGAGCACGTCGGGCTTGGTGGACGTGGAGATCACCGGGCCCCGTGCCCCCAGCACGTTGGGGATCATGAAGCACGACGTCTTACCGCAGCGGGGTGGCCCCAGCGCCATCACGTGGGTCTCAGCCCTGGCCCACCGCCAAGCCCCGGGCCGCCCACCCAGGAATAGCTGGTTGCTCAGGGGTCCCACCACACACAGGCGGCCCTGGTCGACAGCAGGTCGGCCCCCGGGGACAGCAGGCTCTCGATCTCGGGATCGGCCTCTGGCCCCAGGCAGAGTCGCTGGCGGGCGAACGCCACCTGGAGGGCCCGGTCCCGCCCCTGCCAGCGGGGAGGTCGAGAGAAGTGCTCCGCGCTGGCGTCGATGCCCACCTCGGCCAGCACTTCGAGGGCCTCGTCCGCGCCTGGGCCAACCGGCCGCTGGATTCCGTGGAAGTGGAGCCAGAGCTCGTTGAGCGAGGCCATCGGATGGCGAGAGGTGAGCTCCACCACCACCCTTTCTTTGGCGTGCTCGCCCAGCTCGGTGGCAAAGGCGCCCAGGTCGCTCACGTTGTAGAAGACGTGATGGCACACGACCACGTCGGCCGTGGGCACCTGCGAGGCCACATCCGGCCAACGGCCCTCGATGGTGGTGAGCTTCACTGGGTGGCCCGCGGCGTCGAGGCCTGCGGCGGCCTCGCGCACCATGGCGAGCATCGAAGGCGTCTCGTCCACCGCAATGAGCTCGCCAGCAGGCGGGACCAGGGCCAGCCCAGCTGCACCGCCCCCTGAGCCCACGTCGAGCACCGAGCCTCCCTCGGGGAGCGCCTCCAGGGCGCGGGCGCGTGAGGGGCTGTCGTCGGGCTCGGACGGTGCCCGGAAGAACTCGGGGGGGAATCCCCAGGGAGGCACCGGGGCCGCCGCCAGGATCTCGTCCGGGATCGCCCAGCGGGCCAGGTCGTGTGCCCAGTAGCTCTCGGCCGGCCCCATCGCCCGGCAGCTTACCCCCGGTTCCGGCGCCGCGCCATTGCCACAACTAGCGTCGGGGGCAGTGGTGCTCCCCGACGAGGTCATCGAGTTCGGGCCCTCCCGCTGTGAGGAGGTGGTGGGGTGGATGGAACGCCTGGAGCCGACCCATCAGGGCTGGATCAACATCCAGCCGGGCGTGCCAGACCAGGTCCTGGAGCGTCCACCCACCTCCCTTTCGATGTTCCATCGACGGCCTCGCGAGCTGACCCTGGCCACCTGGACGCCTGGGGGTGTCCGACGCAGGGGCCCCGAAGCCCCCATGGTCGGCATCCAGCACGGGCGCCCTGACCGGGTGAGGACGATCCTGGCGCCGGCGGGCCTGGGGGTCCCCGCTGGCTGGAGGGTCCTGTGGGACCGGCCGGCCGCTGGGCTGGTGGCTCGGCTCCCGCAAGGCGCGGAGCACGCTGAGGTCCTGGCCTGGCTGCTGCGGGCGGTCGAGTTGGTGAGCCCGGTGCCGGTGGTGGGAACATGGCGCGCGCTCGTGCATCGCGGGCGCAAGGCGAAGGAGGGCCCAGCGGAGTGAGCGAAGCTGGAGCGAGCGGTGGGGGCGAACCGGCGGAGGGTGTGAGCGGCGGGACCGAGCCGGCGGCCACCGGTGAGGGCGAACCGGCGGCCACCGGCGGGGGCGAGCCGGCGGAGGGGCGCCCTGCCGGGGAGGCCGCCGCCGCTGGGCCCGACGAATGGCGAGCGCCCTCGCCGCGCCTGGCCACGATGAGGCGGGTGGAGGCGGCTGTCGGTGGGGTCCTGTTCCTTGCGCTGGGGGCGGGGCTGGGCAATGCCTTCGTCGGCCCAGCCGGGGCTGGGGGGACGGCGGGGGGGGTTCTCGTGCTCGCCGCGGCCCTGCACCGCTTCCTCCAGCGCAGGGTCGCTTCCTGGGGCTACCTGGAGCGCTCGGAGGACCTGCTGGTCCGTCGCGGCGTGCTGGTCCAACGGCTGTCGGTGGTGCCCTACGGGCGGATGCAGTTCGTGGATGTGACCGCTGGCCTCGCAGAGCGGAGCTTCGGGCTGGCCACCGCACGCCTTCATACGGCTGCCGCGGCGAGTGACGCTCGCATCCCCGGCCTGGAGGGCGCCGAAGCGACCCGACTCCGGGACCGGCTGGCCGCGTTGGGCGAGGCCAAGGCGGCTGGCCTTTGACCGGCGGGGATGGCGGCGGGGCGGGGGCCGGCGGCGGGGCGGGCAGCGGCAGCGGCGGGG
>JBOGGU010000015.1:0-55037 GCA_050744085.1 Acidimicrobiales bacterium | reverse complement strand
GCCCCCCACCGCGCCGCCCCCCACCGCGCCGCCCCCCACCGCGCCGCCCCCCACCGCGCCGCCCCCGACGGTTCGACTCGGCCCCCCCTCCATCCTGAGGCGCACCCGGTACCCCTCCCGGCTGAGCAGCCGCACGAGGCGGTCGCCGAGCTCTTCGGATCCGGCGATCACCAGTACCGTGCCCAGGCTCGGCTCGCCGCCCCGTTGCATGTCCGTGAGCTCGGCGAGCTTAGTGACGGGGGTGAGCGTCATGGCCTGCGGGACCGGTCACCGGCCGCCACTCGCCTCGGCGTTGCGCTGGGTCAGGGCCACGATCAGCCGGGCCACGACGATGAGGATCAGCACCAGCACGATCAACAGCAGCGCGGCGTCGTAGGAGAGATCGACCGAGGCGGACGACGGAAGGTTGAAGAAGGTCCACACGGCGTATGTCAGGTAGGGCACGCCCTGATGGGTGAGGGCCAGGCCGGGCAGCCCATCGTTGTAGTTGGCGGTGTAGAGCAGGGGAGCGGTCTCGCCCACTGCGATGGCCAGGGAGACCAGGAGGCCTGTTGTTATGCCGGGAAGCGCCGTTCGCAGCACTATCCGGCGGAGCGCGTAGGTCGGCGGCATCCCCAGCGCTTCGGCGCCCTCGCGGTAAGACGTGGGGACTTGGCGGAGGGCGGATTCGGTCGACTTTGCCATGTAGGGGATCACCAGGACCGACAGCA
Organism: Acidimicrobiales bacterium; assembly: GCA_050744085.1. GTDB lineage: Bacteria > Actinomycetota > Acidimicrobiia > Acidimicrobiales > JAJPHD01 > JAVKSL01. The sequence goes on along the minus strand of JBOGGU010000015.1, from coordinate 54,327 downwards.
CGATCAAGGCTGCCGCAAGCGAGTAGCCCCAGTGGAGGCCAACCACCAGCGCCAGGTAGCCGACGTAGCCCAGCACTATGGAGGGGATCCCGGCCAGCACTTCGGAGGCGCCCCGGACCAGGGCTCCACGATTGGACGCCCGGTGCTCGGCCAGGTGGATCCCCGACAGGATCCCCACGGTGCCTGCGAGCAGCGCGACCCCGCCCATTATCAGCAGTGTCCCCAGGATGGCCCCCTCCAGCCCACCGGCCGGTAGTGCCTTGGTCGTCTGTACGCCCGTCTTGGTGAGCACCGCCCAGTGCCAATGGGGGATCGCCCGGGCCAGGACGCCTCCGAGCACCCACACTGCCGGGGCGATCACCAACCCGAGGGCCAGGAGCGCAAGCGCCCAAGCCGTTGCGTTGGAGACTCGCCGTCTCAGCGATGGTGGCGCGTGAAGGGGGGGAAGGGGAGGCAGGGCCACCCCGGCCGGCCCACCGGACCCGGAGCTTCCGTTGGCACCGGAGCCGCCGCCCACGCCCGTGCCGCCGCCCACGCCCGTGCCGCCAGCGGCCCCCAGGCCGAGCGGCAGCCCGGCCTTCCCGGGCGCCCTGGCCATCAGATTCCCCGGCCGACCGGCAGCCCAGCCGTCGACACTCGGCGCACCAGCACACGAGCGCCGATGTTGGCCAGCAGGGTGATGACCATGATGACCAGGGCCGCCTCGGCCAGTGTGCTGACTGCGAACCCGGTGGCGTCGCTGAGGGCCGAGTCGAGCTGGGAGACGATGGTCGCCGCGATCGTGGTGAAGGTGGCGTAGACATTGGTGGGGATGGTCCCGAGGATCACTCCCGAGACCATCGCCACGGCCATGGTCTCTCCCAACGCACGGGCGAGGCCGAGCACGGACGCCCCGATGATCCCCGCGCCCACCCAGTGCAGCGAGACCTTCCTGGTCACCTCCCAGTCGCTCATCCCGAGGGCACGGGCTCCCTCCTTGGGGAGGACCGGTACCTGGCGCAACAGGTCCCTGGTGGTGGCCGCGATTATCGGGACCACCATGATGGCTAGCACGAAGGCCGACGTGAGCAAGCCCTCACCGGCGCCCACGTTCCCTTTGAACCACGAGAAGACAGGTACGTTGGGAAGGATCCGCGCGATGAACGGGGTCACGTCCCTGGCCAGGATCGGCCCGAAGGTGAGCACCCCCCAGAGGCCGAACACGACAGACGGGATCCCGGCGAGGAGCTCCAGGAAGAATCCCAGCCAGCGGGAGAGCCGCCTGGGAAGCTTCTCCACGATTGCCAGGGCGGCACCCACCGACAGCGGGATCGCGATCACCATCGCCAGCGCCGACGAGAGCAAGGTGCCCACGATCAGGGACACGGCGCCGTAGTGGGCGCCCACCGGATGGGGCACGCCGCCAGCATGGGAGACGCTCCCGTAGGTGTTGCCCGGGCTCCAGGGCAGCTTGGTGAAGAATCCGAATCCGTTGTAGCGAACCGCGGGCAGCGCCTTGTAGATCAGGATCGCCAGGACAAACCCGAGCGCCAGCAGTGGGATCAGGGCGGCCGAGGCGCTCAGCCCCCGTAGGCCCCGCTCCCCCAACGCCCAGCGGCGCCTGCCGGACACGAGCTCGGCAGTCGTGCCAGGCGTAAGGAGAGGCCCGGGTGGGGGGGGCCCGGGCTCGACGGAGCCTGCGTGGGCTGGCGCCCCGGCACGAGCCAACGCAGCGACCCGAGCGAAAACTCGACGCCGCGTCGACACCCCGGCGGGGGCCGCCGGGGTGTCGGCATCGGTGCTCACGCTGTGGCCCTCAACGCCTCTAGTGCTGCGCGGCGGTGAGGCCATGTGTGTTGCTCAAAGCATTAGCCCTGCTCAGCGCGGTTAAGGCCCGACAAGCGACACTCATGGCTTTGCCGCTCAGCAGCACTAGCTGATCTTGTTGATCTGAGTGGCCGACAACGCCACCACCGAGGCCGGCAGGGGTTGGAAGCCGACCTGGCTCAAGAAGCTGGGGGCACTGCCGTCCGCAGGGTTGCTGGCCCAGCTCAAGAAGGCCTTGAGGGCCGCGCCCGTCGCTGGTTTGGGCTGGGACGTGGTGACTATGGCGTACTCGTAGTTGATGATCGGGTAGCCCTGAGCGGCAGGACCGTAGATCAGTGAGATCGACTCGTTTGCTGGGGTCTTGGAGGCGTAGCCCGCTGCTTCGGCGGAGATCGTGGAGTTCGTGGGCAGGAGGTAGTTGTGAGATGCGTTCTCGAGCATCGCCTCTCCCAGCCCGGCGGCATTGGTTTTGGCCAGGTAGCTGATGCCTATGTAGGCGATGCAGCCAGGGGTGGCTGCGCAGCCGGTCACCATCCCGCCGTTGCCGTTCTCGGCCAGCGCACCAGAGATTGCTGGACCAGGGTAGGCCGTGTTGAAGCCGTACTTGGCTCCCCATCCCGACGGGTCCGCCTTTGAGAGGAACTGGGTGAAGATGAAGCTGTCGCCGCTGCCGTCGGAGCGGTGCAGCGGGACGATCTTGGTTGCCGGCACCTTCACCCCGGGGTTGGCCGCGGTGATCGCAGGGTCGTTCCAGGTGGTGATCTTGCCCTGGTAGATGCCCGACAGGATCGCGCCGCTTAGCTTGAGGTGCTTGGTCACTCCGGGCAGGTTGTAGTTGATCTGCTGGGCGGAGATGGCAAGGGGGATGTTCTCGAGGCCGGGGTGCTTGCTCACCTCCGCGGGGGGGAGGTACGCGTCAGAAGCTCCGATGTTGACCGTGCTGGCGATTGCGTCGGAGATGCCCTTGCCCGAGCCTCCTGCCGCCGGCGAGATGGTGACGTTCGGGACCTGGGTGTGGTAGGCGGGTGCCCACTTCTGGAACAAGGGGAACAGCAGGCTGCTGCCGGCCTCGGTGAGGGTTACCGGGGAGGCGCCGGCGGTCGGCGGGGTCGCGGTCGAGCCGGGGCCCCCGGCCGTTGTAGTGGTCGTTCCCGGAGTGGTCGTGCCGCAGGCGCCGAGGGCCAGGGCGCCGGCCGCGGCCAGCGCCAGTGGGGTGAGCGCTCTTGCACGCGCAGCGCTGAGTCGATGGATACTGGGCAACCTCGAAGCGGTCTTGTCGGGCATTGGTTTGGGCTTCCTCCTGGGGCGGGTCGGGCGGGATCGGCGCGCAGCGCGAACCCATCGTCAGGGACGGGACTGTGGGACAGAGGGCAGCAGGCGGCGCGCTAAGGGGCTTCGCGCCCATGGGTGGCTCAGCGGGGCTCAGCCCATGCGACCGCTCACGTATCGGGCTGTCTCCGGCTCACGAGGCGCCTCGAAGACCTGTGAGGTCTCGCCGTGCTCGACGAGTCGCCCCTGGTTGAAGAATGCGGTGTGGTGAGCCACGCGTTTCGCCTGTGCCAGGTTGTGGGTGACGACTACGAGGGTGAGGGCAGGCACCAGGTGGCGCATGAGGGCCTCCACGGCCTCGATGGTCACCGGGTCCAACGAGGAGGTCGGCTCGTCGAGGAGCAGCACGTCCGGGCCGATGGCGAGGGCCCTGGCCAGGCAGAGGAGCTGCTGCTGACCCCCCGAGAGCTGGAAGGGGGAGTCACCCAGGCGATCAGAGACTGCATCCCACAGACCCACCTCCCGTAGCCGGGCCTCGGCGATCCGCCGCCGGCCAGCCTTGTCCGCCATACCGTGGGCGCGCACTCCCGCGACCACGTTCTCGAGGATCGAAAGGGGAAACGGGTTGGGTCGCTGGAACACCATCCCCACCCGCCGTCGGAGCGACATCAGGGCCACGCCTGGGTGGAAGATGCTGTGGTCATCGAGGGTCACGTCACCGCTGCGACGATGGCGGGGCACTCGGTCGTTCATGCGGTTGAGGGTGCGCAGGAACGTGGACTTGCCCGATCCGGTAGGGCCGATCAAGGCGGTGATCGAGCCGCGAGGAAAGCAAAGGTTGACGTCCGCCAGGACAGTCCTGGTCCCGAAGCCGAGCGTCAACCCTTGGGTTGCCAGGACGTAGGAGCCGGCAGGTCGAGGGTACCCCTCGGCGTCGGCGCCGTGGGCGACTTCCACCCGGACGACGCCCTGAGCGGTGGCCAAATGTGGCGGGTTGGTCAGTGCAGCAGCGGCGAGCGGGTCGGGTGTCACAGGTACACCGTACGAAACGAAGCCAAAATCAATGTGAACGGCAGCCGAACTCCAGAGGCTTTGACGGCGAACTTCTGGTTACAAGTTACTTGCCCTATACAATACTTGCCCTATGCACTCAAACGCTTCGTCCGCCGGGGAGCCGGGAGTGGTCCCGGTGGCGGACGCCGTCCTCTTGGCGAGTCGGGCCCTGGTGGCGGTGGCCGCCAGGTCTCTGGGAGCTGCGGGGGTCGAGGTGACGCTTCCCCAGTACCGGGCGCTTGTAGTCCTGGCCGCGAGGGGGCCTCAGGGAGTGGGCGGCCTGGCCCTCTCACTCGGCGTGGCACCGTCCACCGTCACCCGGATGGGCGCCCGGCTGGTCCACAAGGGCTTGGTCAGCCGCCGCACGCCTGCTGCTGACCGACGCCAGAGTGAGCTGGCCCTCACCAAGTCCGGTCGCCAGCTGGTGGACGACGTCACCGGGTCCCGCCGCTCCGAGATCGCCCGGGTCGTCGAGTCGCTCAGCCCAGCGCAGCGCACCCAGCTGGTCGAGGCCCTAGGTGTGTTTGCCAACGCGGCAGGCGAGCTGCCCGACGCCGACTGGGCTGCGGGCTGGGCCCTGTGAGCAGGGCGCCGAGCTGTTGCCCCAGGAAGGTTGCGCTTTGAGCAGGGTGCCTGAGCGGTGAGGCGGGCACCCGAGGACACCCCCGCCGAGCTGGCCCTTGCTGAGCGCTTGGCGCTGCCCCCCAACCTGCGGGCCCGGCTTCGCTCGCTCGGCGTAGCAGCCTCGGGGCGTTTGCGCTCCACCACCTACCTGCGCAAGTGGCTGCTGATCGGCGCGGCGCTGGGGGTGATCGCGGGGCTTGGCGCCGTTGCGTTCTACAGCGCTCTCGTCCTCGCCACCCATCTGTTCCTGCGCGACCTGGCCGGCTACCAGGTGCCCACCTCGGCGGGCGAGGGCCTGCTCGCTGGCTCCGCGGGCTTCGCTCGGCCCTGGGTGATCCCCCTCATTGTGGGCGCCGGCGGCCTGGTCTCAGGGTTGTTGGTCTTCTCCCTGGCTCCCGAGGCGGAGGGCCACGGCACCGACGCGGCGATCTCCGCGGTGCACGAGAACCCGAGGGGAGTGCGTCTCCGAGCGGTGCTGGTCAAGATCGTGGCATCGGCCATCACCATCGGCTCGGGTGGCTCGGGTGGCCGGGAGGGACCGACCGCGCAGATCAGCGCCGGGTTCGGCTCGTTCCTGGCCAGGGTGTTGGACCTGAGCCCCGCCGACGGGCGCATCGCGGTGGCCGTGGGGATTGGGTCGGGGATCGGGTCGATCTTCGGGGCACCCCTGGGAGGGGCGCTCCTGTCGGCGGAGATCATCTACCGTGACGACTACGAGGTGGAGGCGATCCTTCCCGGGTTTGTCGCGTCCGTGGTGGGCTACGCGGTGTTCTCTGGCTTCGAGGGCTTCAAGCCGCTCTTCGGCTTCGCAGCGGCCGGCTATCAATTCAAGGACCCCGCAGCCCTCGGTTGGTTCGCCCTCATCGGCATCGTCGCTGGACTGGTGGGCCTGGCATACTCCCGCTCGTTCTACGGGATTGCCGCCCTCTTCGAGCGCCTGCCTGGCGCCAGGATGCTCCGCCCCGCGCTGGGAGGCTTGCTGGTGGGTGGGCTGGCGCTGGCGGTCCCCCAGGTCCTCGGGACTGGCTACGGATGGATACAGCGGGGTCTCGGGCACCAGCTCCTGGGCCTGCCGCTGTGGATCGTGCTGGTGCTGCCCCTGGCAAAGATCCTCGCAACATCGCTGTCGATAGGCTCGGGGGGCTCGGGTGGGATCTTCGGCCCGGGCCTGGTGATCGGTGCCTTCACCGGTGCGGCGATCTGGCGTCTGCTCGTACCCATCGCCCCCGGCATACCCCCTGGCCCGGCGCCGTTCGTGATAGTCGGCATGATGGCGTGCTTCGGGAGCATCTCCCGTGCCCCGGTGGCGGTGATGGTGCTGGTGGCCGAAATGACCGGATCCCTGGCGGTTCTCGCCCCGGCCATGCTGGCGGTGGGCCTGGCGACGCTCATCGTCCGCGCGGCTGACGACACGATCTACCGTAGCCAGCTGCCCAGCCGCGCGGACTCGCCGGCCCACCGCCTCCGGGTGGGGATGCCCCTGCTGGGCGCGCTCCGGGTGAGCGACGTGATGACTCGGCCCCGCGTGATCTTCGACGCCCGCAACGAGGCGGGGGATGCGGCTGACAAGCTTCGTCGTGACGGCCTACCGGGCGCGCCGGTAGTAGACCAGGCAGGGGCGTACATCGGGACCGCCAGGCTCAGCCGGCTCGAGGCAGCCGACCCGACCACGGAGCTGGGGCGCCTTGCCGATCCCGCGGCCCCGGCCGCGATGGTCGACCAGGGCCTGGACTCTGCCCTGGAGGCCCTGCTGAACTCGCGCAACAACTGGGTGCCAGTGCTCGGAGCCGGCCGCCGGGTGGTGGGGGTCCTGCCCACCTCCGCCGTGGTCCGCAGCTACCGCGACGGCTTGGCAAATGCGCTCCGCCAGCTCAGCAGCGTCTCGAAGGACACCTCAGTGGTGGACGCCAAGGTGGGTTCGGGCTCCCCGCTCGCCGGCGTCAGCCTGGCCGACGCCGGGTTGCCGGAGGGAACAATCGTCATGACCCTGCAGAGGGGATCGCAGCTCGTCTTGCCGAGGGGGGGGACTGTCCTGGAGGTCGGCGACCAGGTGGGAGCGCTCACCCGCATCGGCGACGGCGAGACGGTCAGGCAACTGGTGACCGGGGGCCCCGATCAGGGCCCGGACACCCCGCCGGCCCCCGCCCCTCCGGATCAGGGCCCGGACACCCCGCCGGCCCCCGCCCTGCCAGGTCAGGCCCGAGACGCCCCGTCCGATGGCCGCCCGGCGAGCCAGGACTCGAGCCCGTCCAGCACCACCCCGTCGGCCCCGTAGGTCATCCGCTCCCGCGCGTCGGCCAGGATCAGCCATTCGACCTGGTCGATCTCGTCGTCGGCCTCGTGAGCCCGCACCTGCTCCGGCTCCATCGCCCAGTAGCGCACGACCTTCTCACGCCCGTCCCGATCCAGGTAGCGCACAGTTGGCAGCTCCGGGCCGGCCCGGCCAAGCACTGCCGTCTCTTCCTCCACCTCCCGCAGCGCGCAGGCGAGGTCGTCCTCGTCCCCCTCCGCCTTGCCCTTCGGAAGCGCCCAGTCGTCGTGGCCTGGTCGGTGGACCAGCACGACCTCCACGGCGCCGTCCTGCCTCCATCTCCACACGGCGCCCCCGGCGGCTCTCATCACCATGTGTCGAGTATCCCACGCCGAGGTAAAGCCAATATGGCCGGATACCCAAGACGGGGTTAACGAATCCATACGACGGAGGGTTCTCGGGCACCGCGGTTAGCCTGTCGACCACCAGCGAAGAGGAGTCAGTGAGCCCCCCCCCGCAACTACCCGGAATCTTCCGCACGTTCGCCCCGGTCCTGGAGCACTATGGCTACCTTGCGGTCGGAGGCCTGGTGCTGCTGGAGGATTTCGGCGTACCGGTGCCCGGTGAGTCCACCCTGATCGCGGCGGCCGTGTACGCGGGAGCAGGGCGGCTGAACGTGGTGGCCGTGGCGGTGGTCGCCTTCTTCGCTGCGGTTATCGGCGACAACATCGGCTTTGCCATCGGCCACTTTGGTGGGCGGGAGCTGGTCCTGCGCTGGGGCAGGTACATCTTCCTGACCCCCTCCCGGTTGGAGAAGGCCGAGGAGTTCTTCTCCCGCCACGGCGGCAAGGTTGTGGTGGTGGCCCGGTTCATCGAGGGCCTGCGCCAGGTGAACGGCATCCTCGCCGGCATCTCCGAGATGCGCTGGTCGAGCTTCCTCGTCTTCAACTCGTTGGGTGCTGCGCTCTGGGTCGGGCTGTGGACCGGGGTGGGCTACGCGGCTGGTAACAACATCAACACCATCTACCCCCAGATCGTGCGCTACGAGATCTACCTGGTCATCGTGGTGGGGGTGGTGTTCGTCGCCTACGTGGGCCGCCGGGTCTGGAAGTGGCGCCACGAACGGGCCAAGGCCAGCGTGGAGCCAACCGAGACCTGAGGTGGAGCTCTCTGACGCGGTGCGCAGGCGGCGGATGGTCCGCAACTACGACCCTGCCCGGCCAGTCCCCCCCGAGGCCACCGAGCACATCCTCGCCAACGCCATCCGGGCGCCGAGCGCAGGGTTCGCCCAGGGGTGGGCATTCCTGGTGTGCGAGTCGGCCGCCGAGCGTGAGGCCTTCTGGGACGCCGCTACCCCGCCTGGCCAGGCGGTCAGCCAGTGGTCTGCGGGTATGCGCGGGGCGCCGCTCGTGATCGTCCCCCTGTCGTGCGAGTCGGCCTACGTCGAGCGCTACGCCGAGGCCGACAAGGCAGGGGCCACCCAACGCTGGCCGATCCCCTACTGGCACGTCGACACCGGCTTCGCCACCTTGCTCATGCTGCTCAGCGCGGTGGACGCGGGGCTGGGCGCGTGCTTCTTCGGCATCCCGGCCGAGCGGGTGGACGCGTTCCGGGAGGCCTTCGGGGTCCCGCACACCCACACGCCGATCGGGGCGGTGACCATCGGCTACCCTGCCCCGGACCGACCGTCCCCGTCGCTGCGCCGCGGCCGCCGCTCCCTCGAAGAGGTCGTTCACCGGGGCCATTGGTAGTGCTGCGCCGCGGGAAAGCCGTGTGTGTCTGTCCAACTGTACTGAACCTGTCCAGAGTCATCAAGACTAGACTCTACGAGCGACACACACGGCTTTCCCGCTCAGCAGCACTAGTAATACAGCCGAGTGCTGCGAACCTCGGCGGCCCACCCACGACCAGCTCTAGCTGACAGCGACCCTCACCACGGCGTCCAGTGCCTGCGGCCCCTCCCCGCCGGCGAGCCAGCCGATCCCGCCGGCGACGGTTGCCCCGGCGTTGGCCACCGCCTCTGGCAGGTGCCCGGCGAGGGAGACGGCGTGGGTGGTCGGGTCCACCGACACGATGTCGTTGGTGGGGTGCCCGCCGACGATCCCCCCGAGCACCCAGATCTCGCCGCCGAGGACCACTGCCTCGGCGCCGTCCACTGGCGCCGGGAGCTGGCCGACGACAGTGGTGGTCCCGGTGGCGGTGTCCATGCGCTGGATGGCGGCGGTGTCGCTGCCCGAGGAGGTCTTGCCGCCGATCACGTAAAGATACGGCCCCACGACGGCGACGGCTGCGTAGCGGACCGGCGTCGGGAGCTGGCCGACGGTGCGGAAGCTGGCCCCGTCGGTGGTCGCCAGCACTGCGGGGTCCAGGGTCTTGCCGTCGTAGCCACCGGCAACGTAGGCAGTGCCGCCGCCCTGGGCAACCGAGAGGTCAGCCCTGGGCCGCGGAAGTGCCCCGCTCAGGGTCGTCGCCCCGCCAGCCTGCGCGCACCCGCCCCGGTAGGCCTGTACGGAGTCGAAAACCCCGGTTGCCCCGCCGCCGACCACCAGGTCCTTGCTTCCCAGCACGGCCCCCCCCGCGTCGTGGGTGGGCTGGTCGAGCGAGGCAACCTGGCGAACGGCGCCCGTTGCGGGGTTGGCGCAGCTCACCGTGGCGACGGACGTGCCCGAAGCGTCCAGCCCGCCCAGCACGAGAAGGTCCGTCCCCGCCGCCAGCACGACCTCACGCGAGACTGGGGCGGGCAGGTGCCACGGCTCCAGGGTGGCGGTGACCGTCCGCGGGCGCTGGGCGGGCGGCCGGGTTGGAGCTGTGGTCTGCGGAGTGGGTTTGGGACCAGCTCCGCAGGAGGTGGCAAGGGCCGCTACAAGGGCGAGGGGGAGGAGAGAGGGGCTGGCCCATCGGGGGCGCGGGGGGTGAGTGGGCATGGCGCTGCGGTGGCACCGAGCATATTCCTCCAAAGCTTGGGGTGCGCTGAGGGTGGCGGCGCCCTCGGATGGCAGCCGGCGTAGTCTCGGGCGGTGCGTCGCTGTCTACTCGCCCTGGTGCTCGTCGGGCTGTTGGCCGGCTGCACCGTGTCAGCCACCCCGGCCCCCGGCCCGTCCCCCTCGATGACCGCCACCCCGTTGGCAGGCGGTGGCTGCCCGTGCCCCAACCTGGCGCCGGGCTCGGACCCGTCGGTGCTCCCCGGCCAGGTCCTGATCGCGGACCACCTCAACAACAGGCTCCTGCTCGTGAGCCCGCAGGGCAACGTCACCTGGGAGTTCCCCCAGGTCGGGGACCTGGCGCGGGGGCAGACATTCCTGGTCCCCGACGACGCGTTCTTCACTCCCAACGGCAAGGACATCCTGGTCACCCAAGAGGACGACTTCGTGATCAGCCTGGTGAGCATCGCCCAGCACCGCATCGTGTGGCAGTACGGCACCCCTGGGGTCTCCGGCTCGGGGCCCAACCATCTCTTCAACCCCGACGACGCCATCATGATGCCCGACGGGGACATCATCACCGCCGACATCAAGAACTGCCGGATCCTCGTCCTGCGCCCCCCCCTCCACACGCCGCTCCACGTCTACGGGATGACCACCAATGCCTGCCAGCACGCCCCGCCACAGCGCTGGGGCAGCCCCAACGGCGCCTTCCCCATGCTCAACGGCAACTACCTGATCACCGAGATCAACGGCGACTGGGTCGACGGCCTCACCCTCGGCGGAAAGGTGACCTTCTCGACCAACCCGCCGGGGGTCAACTACCCCTCCGACACCAACGAGGTGAGCCCAGGGGTGTACCTGACCGCTGACTACTCCAATCCTGGCCAGGTTGTGGAGTTCAACCGGACCGGGCAGGTCCTGTGGCGCTACAAGCCGACCGGGGCCGCGGCGATGAACAAGCCGTCATTGTGCCTTCCGCTGCCTAACGGGGACGTGCTGTGCAACGACGACTTCAACCACAGGGTGATAGTCATCGACCCCCACACCGACAAGGTGGTCTGGCAGTACGGCCACACCGGGGTCCACGGGGCGGGCCCCGGCTACCTCTACGACCCCGACGGGGTGGACCTGAGCCCTCCTCACTCGCTGGCCATCGTCAACTCGAAAACCATGGGCGAGTACCCGGTGCCGGCCTCGGCTTCGGCGCCTCCTTTCGGCGCCCTCGGGTCGGCCAAGTAGCTTCGGTCGGGTGAGCCAGTGCGCCGTTCGATTGGTGGCCACCGACTTGGACGGGACCTTCCTGGGCCCTGACGGGAGGGTGTCGCCACGGGCGGCGGCAGCCGTGCGCCTGGCCAGGTCACGCGGTATCGAGGTCATCCCGGTCACTGCGCGGGCGCCGTGGGCGACGCTGGCGATCGCCGCCGAAGCCGGCATGGGGCCGGTGGCAGTGTGTGCGAACGGTGCGGTGACCTACGACCTGGTGGCCGGCGAGGTGATCGAGCACACGCCTCTTACCGTCGAGGTGGCGCTCCGGGTCGTTGCCTCCGTCCGGGAGGCGTTGCCGGGCGTCCTGTTCGCCTCGGAGAACGTGGAGTCGATGGTCGCGGAGCGCGGCTTGTTGGATGCTTCAGAGGCTCGAGTCTGGGGGCTTGACGTGTGCCAGCTGGCGCCCGACGTGGAGGCTCACCTCAGCCGCGGGGCGTCCGTGACCAAGCTGTTGTGCCACCACCCTGACCGGCCGGTCGAGTCGGGCGAGTCGGGCGAGTCGGGCGAGTCGGGCGAGGTGGCCCTGAAGCTGGTGGTCGAAGCCTGTGGCGCTTTGGCCGAGGTGACCTCCGCGGGCGCTGGATGGATCACCATCGGGACACCTGGGGTGACCAAGGCGGTCGGCCTGGCGAAGGTTTGCGGCCAGCTGGGCCTCGACGGGGCGCAGGTGGTGGGGGTGGGCGACGCCCTCAACGACGTGCCGATGCTTTCCTGGGTGGGCCAGCCACTGGCCGTGGCCAACGCCTGCCCGGAGGTGCTGGCGCTCGCGCAGCGGGTGCTGCCGTCCAACGCGGAGGACGGCGTGGCCGAGCTGTTGGAGTCCCTGGCCCAGCCCTGACCCGTCCGGCTGCCACACCTCCGCCCCGTCCGGCCTCGGCCCACCGCCCCGACCCTGGCCCCGGCAAACTGTGTCAAGTTTGTATGCCATAGGGATATAAACTTGACACAGTTCGGCCGGAACGGGGCACTGGGTGCATTTGACGGTTCCCCTGGGCGTTGCGGCGTGGGAGCATAGGGGGGTGCCAACTACCGGAGCCACTGAGTCCGCTGGGCATGGGCCCATCACCGAGGCCCACCCCGCTGTGACTGGGAGCGTATCGCCGGCCAACTTGCGCTACCTGGAGGCCGCCTACTATCTGGCGGGGGAAGGTGAGGTCATCCGGCGAGCCCGGCTGGCCAGCTGGCTGGGGATCTCCGCACCGGCCGTCACCCAGGGGGTTGCCCGGCTGGTCAGGGACGGGTTGCTCGAGGACGGGCCCAACCAGGAGCTGGAGCTGACGCCCGAGGGCGAGCGGGTCGCCAGGGACGTGGTCAGGCGCCACCGCATCATCGAGGTCTGGGCCGTGATGACGCTCGGGCTGGACTGGGTGAGTGCCGATGACGAGGCGCAGCGGGTCGCGCCGGTCATCTCCGAGGAGGCCCTCGAACGCTTGCATGAGCAGCTCGGCCGGCCGTCGTGCTGCCCGCACGGCAACCACATCCCCGGGGAGCCGGCACCGCAGCGGTCGTCGCGACGGCTCGTGGACCTTGCTCCTGGCGCCGCCGGAGTGGTCGAGCGGATCAGCGAGCTGGCGGAGCACGATGCGCACGAGGTGCTGGACATTGCCTACAACGCCCGGCTTCTGCCCGGCATGCGGGTAACTGTCATGGCGGTCGAGCGAGACGGGGCCATGGTGCTCGACGTCGACGGGTCCGAGGCCCGGATCTGGCCACGGGTCGCGTCGGCGGTCTGGGTGGCCGAGCCGCCCGCCTGAGCCGCGCCGCCCGCCTGACCCGCCTGAGCCGAGTCGGTCAGGCCTTCTCGGTGATGGTCACCGACTCGATCCTCACCGACTGTGTGGGCCTTCCGGAGCCGGTGCCGACGGCTTCGATCGCCGTCACGACGTCGAGGCCCTTCACAACTTTGCCAAACAGGGAGTACTTGGGCGGCAGGCGCACCCCGTCGGCCCCGCTCACCACGAAGAATTGGCTCCCGTTGGTGTTGGGCCCCGAGTTCGCCATGGCAAGCGACCCCACCTCGTAGCGACCCAGAGACGGCAGCTCGTCTGCGAACTTGTAGCCCGGCCCGCCCGTGCCGTTGCCGAGGGGGTCACCCCCCTGGAGCATGAAACCAGGGATGACCCGGTGGAACACGATCCCGTCGTAGAAGTGATAGCGCGCCAGCACCACGAAGTTGTTGACGGTGAGCGGGGCCCCGGCAGCGTCCAGGAACAAGGTCATCGTCCCCTTGGTGGTGACCATCTCAGCCTCGTAGGTCATTGCGGGGTCGATGCACATCGGGGGCGGGCCGTCGAAGCGCTGGAGCTTGGGGCTGGAGCCGTCGGCGGCGGGGCACTCAGTGGGCATGGCAAAATCGTCTCCTTGAAGGGGTTCACCCCAAAGTCTAACCAGCTAAGAAGACGAGATCGTCATCGAGATGATGTAGTGGTCGACCTTGGGGTTGCCGTTGGCAGTGCCGTTCGCCTCGATTCGCTTGACCGTGTCGAGGCCCGATGTGACTTGGCCCAGCAAGGAGTAGAGGGGGTGCAGTGACGCCCCCCTGGGGCCCACAACCACGAAGAACTGGCTGCCCGCGGTGCCTGCCGGCTGGCTGCCCGTGTTGACCATCGCAACGGTCCCGACCTTGTAGGCCCCTGCCTTGGGCACCGCTCCCTTGACGGTGTAGCCCGGCCCCTGAGGTTGGGTGTTGACCAACGGGTTGGGGTCACCGCCCTGGACCACGGCGCCCGGGATCACCCGCTGGAAGATGAGCCCGTTGTAGAACTTGTAGCGGGCCAGGTAGACGAAGTCGTTGACCACCACCGGGTTGGCATTGTCCAGGGTGATCGTGAAGCTGCCGGCGTCGGTCACCACGTTGGCCTTGTATGACTTGCCGGGCTGCAAGCAGCTGGGAGGCGGCTTGGAGAAGCTGGTCCGGCGGCTGGGGGCGCCGGACACCGGCGGGCAGGGGGCGGCCACCGCAGCCGTGGTGGTGGTGCTAGACGGCCGAGCAGTGGTGCTAGACGTCCGAACGGGCTTCGCGGCCTTGCCCCCCTGGGCGACGAACGCGTACGAGATGGCCCCGGCCGCCACCAGGACCAGGGCTGAGCCTCCCCCGCCCAGCTGCCACCGCCGACGTCGCGCCGCGGCCTCCATGTGGGCGCGCTTGGCGGCGCGCAGGGCTCGTTGTCGCTGGCGTTTGGAGGTCGGCACGGCCCCAAAAGCTACTCCCGCGCGCCGCACCCCCGATGCCGCGAGCGCGGGCGGTAGCGTCGAGGGCAATGTCACTGCTCGTCCAGAAGTTCGGGGGCACCTCGGTCGCCGACACGGAGCGCATCCGTGCGGTGGCCGACCACATTGCCCGCACCCTGCGCAAGGGCCACCGCGTCGCGGTCGTGGTCAGTGCCATGGGCAAGACCACCGACGACCTGATCCGCCTGGCCCACGACGTGAGCAAGCTCCGTCCGGGGCGTGAGATGGACATGCTGCTGACCGCAGGTGAGAGGGTTTCCATGGCGCTGGTCTGCATGGCCCTGGCCGAGCTCGGGGTCCCGGCTGCCTCGTTTACCGGCAGCCAGGCTGGGATCATCACCGACGCCACCCACACCCGAGCCAAGATCACCGAGGTGCGTGGTGACCGCCTACGCCACGCCCTGGCCAACGGCCAGGTGCCCGTGGTGGCGGGTTTCCAGGGGGTGTCGGGTGCGCGGGACGTGACCACGCTCGGGCGCGGCGGCTCGGACACCACCGCTGTGGCCATCGCGGCGGCGCTAGGAGCCGACGCCTGCGAGATCTACACCGACGTGTCGGGGGTGTTCAGCGCCGACCCCCGCATAGTGCCCGGCGCGCGCCGAATCGGCCGGGTCAGCTTCGACGAGATGCTGGAGATCGCCGCCAGCGGCGCCCGGGTGCTGGCCCTGCGCTCCGTCGAGTTCGCCCGCAACCACCACGTCGACCTCCACGTCCGCTCCAGCTTCACCTGGGAGCCAGGGACCTGGGTGACAGAGGAGGACCCAACTATGGAACAGCCAATCGTCTCAGCGGTGACCCATGACGCCTCGGAGGCCAAGGTCACCGTAAACGGGGTCCCCGACCGTCCCGGCATCGCCGCGAAGCTGTTCCGCGCCCTGGCGGACCGGGCGGTCAACGTGGACATGATCGAGCAGAACACCTCCATCCACGGCATCACCGACATCTCTTTCACCGTGCCCCGCGACGACCTGGCCACCAGCCTGGAGGTGGCCCGCGCCATGGCCCCCGACATCGGGGCGACCGACATCCTGGCCGACGACAACGTTGCCAGGGTCTCGCTGGTAGGAGCGGGGATGCGCTCGCACCCCGGCGTGAGCGCCACCATGTTCGAGACCCTGGCTGCCAACGACATCAACATCGAGATGATCTCCACCTCGGCCATCCGCATCTCGTGCATGGTGGCGGCCGACCAAATGGAGCGCGCAGTCCAGGCCCTCCACGACGCCTTCAAGCTGGGATCTTAGGAACAGGGCACGGTCAGGGCACGAACACCATACCACCGGGGTGGAAGGTTGTGAGGAGCGAGCTGATCGAGCCGGTTGACATGTTGAGCGTGCCCAGGTAGCCGGGGGCCTTGCTCGGGGTGTTGGCGTTGGAGGGGGTGACTGCGACCAGCGGAGTGCCCAGCTTCCACGTTCCGGTGAGAGCGAAGACCTTGTTGGCTTTGTTGTCGGTGGCGTAGAGCGTTCCGTGGGTGGATGTCGCCCATGCAGTATCATCGATCGACTGGGAGATCTTCAGGACCGACAGGCTCTGGCCAGGCAGGTTGGGGCGGTGAACGAAGATCAGCTCCTCGTCGCCCTGGCTGTTGAGCATGAAATCGCCGGCGAAGCGGGGACTCGCCGCAGGCACGACCTCGTTCGAGTCGGGGTCAGTGAGGGCGAGGGTGACCTGGCTGTGCCCGCCCGAGTTGGCAACTGCCGCCGACGAGGCGTCTCCGAAGATCGGCGTCACGTAAGCGATGTGGCCGAACAGCGAGACCGCGTAGACAGCCGGCCCGTTGGCCGCCGTCGGCGCCGAGGCGCTGATCAGGATGTGGCCACCGGCGAAGGAGATGGCATCGGTCCCGCCGCCGTGGGGCAGCTTGGCGATGTCATAGCTGTAGTGGGCCACCTGCTGGGAGGGTGACGCCGAGGGGTGGATGGTGTACGGGCTGGAGTTGCCGTCCTCGTCGACGGTTGCGACCAGGCGGTTGTTGGCCGGGTCCGCGCCCAGCCCGTCGCACTTGCCGGCTATCGCCCATGACGCCACCACCTGGCCGCTCGGGGAGTACTCCACGATGTCGCTGTGGGTGGCGCCCGACTTGCTGGGCTCACCCTTTGCTCCGAGGCCATTGTAGAAGCCCACGAACAGGTTCCCGTGGAGAGTGGCGATGTCGTCGGGGTTGGACATCGACGACCCTCCCGTGGCGAGCACCCGGATGTGAAGACCGGTTGCTGGCGGGCTCGCCTGGGCCTCGGCGCTCATGGGGGAGATGATCGCTCCGGCGCAGGTGAGGGCGCCAGCGGCCATCACGAGGCGGCTTCTGTTCATCGGGTGGCGCGACATAACAGCGCACATCCTTTCGTGTTGGGTGCCGCGAACTTATCGAGGCAAGCCCAACCCGGCGCGACGTGGACGTGGACACGCCGTGACGGCTAGATGAACACATGGGCCCTGAGTGGGCACGGAGGCGCGGCGCCGCGGTGCAAGATTCCTTGGGATAAGCTCGGCAGGCATGCGATTGGCTGTGGTGGGGGCTACTGGCCAGGTCGGTGGGGTGATGCGGGCGGTGCTGGTCGAGAGGGGATTCCCCGTGGAGTCGATGCGCTTCATGGCCTCGACGCGCTCGGCGGGGCGGCGGCTTGGCTGGGCCGGGGAGGAGCTGGAGGTCGAGGACGCCTGGGATGCCGACTGGTCCGGGCTGGACGTGGCGCTGTTCGCCTGCGGGGCGCCCGCCTCCCGGGAGCTGGCGCCGCGGGCGGCCGCAGCCGGGGCGGTGGTCGTCGACAACTCGCCTGCCTGGCGGATGGACCCCTCGGTGCCGCTGGTGGTGCCGGAGGTCAACGGGGCCGATCTGGGCCAGATCCCCAAAGGCATCGTGGCCAACCCCAACTGCACCACGATGGTCGCCGTGCCGGTCCTGGCGGCACTGCGCGACGCCGCCGGGCTGCGCCGGGTGGTGGCGTCCACCTACCAGTGCGTGTCCGGTGCCGGGGGCGCCGGGGTGGCTGAGCTGGCCGAGCAGGCGGCCAAGGTGGGGCCCCAGGTCACCGAGCTGGCGTTCGACGGGGGAGCGGTGGACTGGCCGGAGTGCAGGGTCTTCCCCGCGCCGGTCGCCTTCAACGTGGTGCCGCTGGCCGGGTTGCTGGTGGACGACGAGACCAACGAGGAGCACAAGTTCCGCAACGAGTCGCGCAAGATCCTGGGCCTGCCCGAGCTGGCCGTGTCATGCACCTGCGTGCGGGTGGGGGTGATGACCGGGCACTCGATCTCGCTGAACGTCGAGCTGCGCTCGGCCCTCGGGGTGGAGGAGGCGCGGCGGGTGCTGGCCGGGGCTCCAGGGGTCGAGCTGGTGGACCTGCCGACCCCTCTTGGCGCCGCAGGGCGGGATGCCTGCCTGGTGGGTCGGGTCCGCAGGGATCCGGGCGCGGAGCACGGCCTGGCCTTGTTCGTGGTGGGGGACAACCTGCGCAAGGGCGCGGCGCTCAACGCAGTGCAGATCGCCGAGGCCCTCGTGGCGCTCCGGGCTGTCGGGGCGTGACCTGGGTGGGTCGCCGGGGCGAACTTTGGTCTCTCATGACCTCTGGGGTGTCATGGGAGACCCAAGTTCGGCTGGAGGGGTAGGTGGACGCCCTGTTCGACCCGAGGGCCGAGGTGCGCCGGGTCAGCCTGGTGCGGCTGAGCGCTGAGATCGGGCGCTCTGCTGCAGGGATGGGAAGGGTGCTCACCGAGGGCGAGGTGGTCAAGCCCACGGTCCGCCCCTCGGGGACCATCTACTTCACCCTGCGCGACCGCTCGGCCCAGCTGTCGGTGGTGTGCCCGGCTTCGCGAGCCCGGCGGTGCAGGGTGGTGCACGGTGAGCGGGTCGGCGTCACCGGGACCCTTCAGTGGAGCGTGGACCGGGGCCAGCTCAGCCTCTCGGCCGAGGAGGTGGCGCCGGTTGGGGCAGGGGCCATCGCTGCTGCTCTGGCAGAGTGCCGGGGGCGGTTGGAGCGCGACGGGCTCCTCGTTCGCCGCCGCCGGGCGATCCCGCGCCTGCCTGCTGCCATCGGGGTGATCTGTGGCGCGGAGGCGGCTGTGCGGGCCGACATCGCGTCGGTGGTGGGGGCGCGCTTCCCCGGCTACCCGGTGGTGTGGCGGGAGGTAGCGGTGTCGGGGCCGGGAGCTGCGGAGGGGTTAGTCGGGGCGCTGCGGTCCTTTGGGGGGCGGCCGGAGGTCGAGGTGGTCGTTTTGGCCCGGGGCGGGGGGGACGCTGCCTCGCTGCTGGTCTTCAGTGACGAGGAGCTGTGCCGGGCGATCTGCGCCTCGCCGGTGCCGGTGGTGAGCGCGATCGGCCACGAAGGCGACCGGCCGCTGTGCGACGAGGTCGCGGACCTGCGCTGCGGGACCCCCTCGCTGGCCGCTATGGCCGTGGTGCCTGACCGCGCCGAGCTGGAGGCCGGGTTGGCGCAGATGCTTGCCGTGGCAGCTGCAGCGGTGGCTGGCCGCCTGGAGGGGGCAGGGCGGGCGCTGGAGCGGGTGGACAGGGCTGCGTCGTTGCGGGCCGGTTGGGCCGTGGCGTCGCGACGCCTCGAGGTGGCGGCCAGCGCCCTTACGGAGGCCAACCCGGCTCGGCGAGCGGCAGAGGCGGGCCGGGCCCTTCGGGCGCTGGACTGGCGCAACCCCCTGCCCCGGCGGGTCGCCGCTGGGATTGCAGAGCTGGACGGCCGGTGGCGCACCCTCGACGCGCTGGACCCGGGACGGGTCCTGGCCAGGGGCTACGCCGTGGTGCGCTCCGCTTCGGGTGTCGTGGTCCGTGAGCCGGGCCAGGTCGGCGTGGGTGAGCGACTGGAGGTCACCCTCGCCCGGGGATCGCTGAGCGCCGAGGTGCTGGCAGGGGGCCGGGGGTGAGCCAGGCTGGAGGGCCGGGCCCGGGCGCGGCGGGCGAGTCGGATGCGGCCTACAGCTCCCCGAGCACTGCGCTGCCTGAGCTGGGCCCGCTGCGTTACGAGCAGCTGGTCGAGCTGCTGGAGGACCTGACCAGGCGGATGGCGTCGGGGGAGGTGGGGATCGAGGAGGCGGCTCGTCTATACGAGCAGGCGGGAGCAGTTCACCGAGCAGCCCGGGAGCGCTTGGCAGCGGTCAGCGCGCGCTTGGAGGCGTTCAGCGCCGCCGACCTGGGCGGGCAAACAGCTCCGCCGGCCGAGTCGACGTGACCCGACCGGCGGATGCTGCCCCCTGCTCGTGAGAGCCTGTCGTGAGCCTTGGCTGTCAGTCCTTGCCGACCATCACCTCTGTGGACTTGACGACCACGGTGACCGCGTCGCCTTCGGCGAGGGCCAGGTGAGTCGCCGACTCTTTCGTGATGGCTGCCACCACCTCGTCGCCGCCCGCAAGCCGGACGGTCACGGTTGACATGACTGCTCCGTGGTCCACCGATGCGACGGTGGCCGGGAGCTGATTGCGTGCGCTGAGTCTCATGCGGCGGACCCTACCGCGCCCAGTTTGGGACATCAACCCAGCTCAGAGGTAGTTTTCTGGGGGTGTTGAGGCCGCAACCGCCGGGGGCGAGCGCACTGTCGAGCCGCGCCGGCCAAGCCACATGGATCGCGTGGCCGCATCCGCGTCTTGCCAAAAATTTCCAATATTTTCTCTGAGCCGTCGTCACATCTCAGCCCCTTCTTGTCTCGCAACTGCATTCAGATCGGGGTCTCCAATCTGGCGCCGAGGCCCTGTCTCATGGGTATGGTCCCTCAGGTGCCTCCCGTCGACGCGCCGGACCCTCATGGTGGCGAGCTCACCCTGGCGGGCCTCGGTGGTACGGCGACGACCATCTTCACCCTCTCCGGCGGCCACGTGTTTCCCATTTACGACGCCTGCAGCCGCTCGGGCATCCGCCTGGTGGATGTCCGCCACGAGCAGACCGCTGCTTTCGCGGCCGAGGGCCTCGCCAAGCTCACCCGAGGGCCCGGCGTGGCGGTCCTGACCGCGGGTCCGGGTGTCACCAATGCGATCAGCGCCATCACGACCGCTCACTTCAATGGCTCACCCCTCGTGGTGCTGGCGGGCCGGGCGGGCGAGGCTGGATGGGGGAGAGGAGCGCTTCAAGAGCTGGACCATATTCCTCTGGTCTCCCCGGTCACCAAGCTGGCCACGACGGTGCGGTCCTCGGCGGCAATCGAGGACACGGTCGCCGAGGCCCGGCGGGTCGCTGTCACCCCGCATCGAGGCCCGGTGTTCGTCGACCTGCCCCTGGACGTGATCTACGGCTCGGCGCCTCGTCAGCCGGCAGGCCAGCCCCACGCCGGCCCCCTGCGACCCGACCCCGGCCCCCTCCGACCCGACCCGGACCCTGCGGAGGTGGCCCGTGCCGGCCGGCTCCTCGCCGAGGCGAGGCGGCCAGCCCTGGTGGCTGGTAGTGACGTCTGGTGGGATGGAGCCTGGGGGGCACTGCGGCTCTGCGCGCAAGAGCTCCGGGTCCCCACGTTCGCCAACGGCATGGGCCGGGGCTGCCTTCCGGCGGACCACGAGCTGGCTTTTGCCCGGACACGTAGCCTGCTTCGGGAGGCCGACGTCGTGGCGGTGGTGGGCACACCATTGGACTTTCGCCTTTCGTTCGGGGACTTCAGGGGGGCCGCGGTGATCCATGTCACCGACAGCGTTCAGCCACCGCCTGACCACGTCGGGCTGGCGGCGGCTCCCGCAGGCGACCTCTCCAAAGTGCTCTTGGGGATGGCCGGGGCGGCG
Source organism: Acidimicrobiales bacterium (assembly GCA_050744085.1). GTDB lineage: Bacteria > Actinomycetota > Acidimicrobiia > Acidimicrobiales > JAJPHD01 > JAVKSL01. The sequence continues at coordinate 33,195 of JBOGGU010000015.1, read as the reverse complement.
ACCGCCCTCCGGGGAGCCGACCACGAGGCCTGGATCGCCCGTCTGCGGGACGAGGAGCGAGCTCGGCGGGCGGGGGACTCGAAAGTGCTGGGTGCCGAAGCCGACCCGATCCATCCGGCTCGCATCTACGGCGAGCTGAGGCGTCGACTCGACCGCGACGCAGTGGTGATCGGAGACGGCGGGGACTTCGTGTCCTGGGCGGGGCGCCTGGTTGACTCGTACCAGCCTGGCTGCTGGATGGACCCCGGCCCCTACGGCTGCCTGGGCACTGGCCTGGGCTATGCCCTAGCCGCCCGGGTGGTCCACCCCGGCCGCCAGGTGGTCCTTCTCGCCGGCGACGGGGCGCTGGGGTTCTCGGAGATGGACGTGGACACGCTCGTGCGCCATCACCTCCCTGTGGTCATCGTGGTGGGCAACAACGGCATCTGGGGCCTGGAGAAGCACCCGATGAGTGCCATCTACGGCTACGACGTGGTGGCCGACCTGCAGGCCGGGTGTCGCTACGACGAGGTGGCCGGGGCGCTGGGGGGTGCAGGGGAGACGGTCGCGCGGCCGGGGGAGCTTGGCCCGGCGCTGGATCGGGCCTTTGCCGCGGGTGTCCCTTACGTGCTGAACGTCCTGATGGACCCGGCGGTCTCGTACCCGCGCACCTCGAGCCTCGGGTAGAGCCCGGTTCGGCGTGGCGCCTGGCAACTGGGGGCCTTGGCTCGTAGCCTAGGTTGTGTGGGACCTGTGCGAGCAGCTGAGCTGGTCGGCCGAGCCGTTGCAGCCGAGCCTGCCGCCCCTGCTGCCGCGCTGCCCCCCGCCCCCGCTGCCGCGGCTCCGCCCCCCGGGTCCACGGCGGCCTCCGCGCCCCCTGGGTCCACGGCGCCCCCCGGGTCCACGCCGTCCTCGGACAGGTGCCCGGTGCGTCCAGGCCCCCCCGCCGCCGCCCCGCCGGCCCCCGGGTCCACGGCGGACCCGAGCAGGTGTCCGGTCCGCCCGCCCGGCAGGCCGTCGGCCGAGCTGCGGGTACGGCGCCTCCTGCGCATACCCGACGGGCCCCCAAGGGTGGGAGACGACGCGGCACACCGGCTGTTCAGCGTTTCGATCCTGTTGTCAGCGCTGCGTTGCCTACTGACCTATATTGCCCTGCCCGTCCTCAGCCCGCTGCTGGGTGCGGCGACGGGCGTCGGGCCTTATGTGGGGATCCCACTCGCCGTCGTGGCACTGATCTTCGACGTGATGGGCATTCGTCGCTTCTGGCTGGCCGACCACCGGTGGAAATGGGGCGTCTCGGGCATCTACCTGGTGGTGATGGGCTTCGTCACCGCGCTGCTGGTGATCGAGATGCTCCAGCTCGCCTGAGCACTGGCGCTGCGCTTGTGGCCCACGTTCGAGCGCCCCCCGGCGTAGTATTCAGGGATATGGTGCGTCCTGAAAGCTGGACCAGACCAGCGGGTGTGAGTCCCGCCCGGGTAGGCGCCGGAGAGCCCGCTGGGGCCAGGTACGCACCTTCGGGCCTGGCGACACGGCAACCCATGTCGCGACCGGGATGTCGGTAGTCCCGGCAGACGTGTTCCCGAGCTACTAATAGGGGCCCCCCGGCCCCGGCCCGCCCCGCCGCCCCCGGCCGCCCCGCCGCCCCCCAGAGCGCCTCAGGGCCCCAGTGCTCGGATCAGTGCGTCGTTCAGCGTCCTGCAGGCATCGCGCAGGCGTACCACGGAGGGGCCGGCGGCCAACAGTGCCCTCGATGCCGAGGGCAGCACTCGCTCCGGGCAGGAGGCGAAGCACGCAGCGACATCGGAAGGCTCGGCACCCTGGGCGCCCAGCCCTGGAGCCAGCACGAGGCCCCCCATCCCCACCAGCCCAGCGGGGGCAGGGCCATGTATGGGGCCCACGACTGCGCCGAACGGGCCGATCCCTGCCGGAGCGACTTGTGAGTTTCGCTCGCCCAGCGCTGCCAGGATCGACTCCTCGACAGTCCGGCCATCTGCCTGCACCGCCCGCTGGAGGGCGCGGCCCTCGGGGTTCGACGAGCGGGTTACCACGAACAGCGCTGACCCGGAGCCAGCGGCGCCGTCGAAGAAGGCCCCCAGTGCTCCTACGCCTAGGTAGGGAGACACGGTGAGGGCATCGACTCCCAGGGGGGCGCCCGGGCCGAGGTAGCCCGAGGCGTAGGCCTCGTTGGTGGAGCCCACGTCTCCGCGCTTGGCGTCCAGGATCACCAACAGGCGGGCTTGGCGTGCCGAGGCGACTAGCCGGCTCAGCGTCCTGATCCCCCTCCACCCGTGGCGCTCGAAGAAGCCAGACTGCGCCTTGACCACCCCCACCGTCCCCACCGCCGCCTCCAGGACGATGTCGGCAAAGCGGTCCAGGCCCTCGACGTCGTCCGGCAGCCCCCACCCGCCGAGCACCGAGGCCGAAGGGTCGAGTCCCAGGACAAGGGGGCCGAGGTCGGCCCGGTGGCTGGCGAAGCGTTGGGCGAATGTCGGGCGCCCCTCTTCGGGAATCGGCGTGGTCTCGACGTCGGCGATCAGGTCGTGGCCCACGACCAAGCAGCGTATGGGTTCGGCGAAGGGGTTAGCGTGGCGGGTCCAAGGGCTGGCGCCAATGCCGGGCCCTCTGTCTTGCAGGAGCTGCCGCATGGACCCGGCCACCACCGCCATCGTGCTCATCGAGTACCAGAACGACTTCACCTCGGAGGGCGGGGTCCTTCACGGCGCTGTGGCGGAGGTCATGGATAGCACCGGGATGCTGGCCCATACCCGGCGGGTGATCGACGCTGCACGTGCGGCCGGGGTGACGGTGATGCACGCCCCGATCACCTTCGCCCCTGGTTACAACGAGCTGAGCTCCCACCCCTACGGCATCCTCAAGGGAGTGGTGGACGGAAACGCCTTCGTCAAGGGCAGTTGGGGAGCGGCCATCGTCGAGGATCTGGCCCCGGCGGCCGACGACATAGTCATCGAGGGCAAGCGCGGGCTGGACACTTTTGCCAGCACCAACTTGGACTTCATCCTTCGCAGCAAGGGGATCACGACGATCGTGCTCGGAGGGTTCCTCACCAACTGCTGCGTGGAGTCGACCATGCGTAGCGGCTACGAGCACGGCTACAACGTGATCACCCTGAGCGACTGCATGGCGGCCACCTCGGCGGCCGAGCACGACAACGCTCTGCGCTACGACTTCCCCATGTTCTCCAAGCCGGTGTCGGCCGACGAGCTGATAGCCGCACTGTCCGGAGTGCCCGGCGCCTCGGCCTGAGGGCCTGCATGCGTGTCCGCCAGGCCGCCCGACCCGCCCAGGCCGCCCGACCCGCCCGACCCGCCCAGCAGGGTCTCCAGCCGGGCGAAGAACGCCGAGCGGGCCATCACCTGCCCGCACCCAGCTGCTCTGGCGGCACTCAGCAGCTCGCGGTCCACGTGGCTTCCGAAGCCGACGGTCCTAACCTGGCTGAGGGCACCGAGCGCTTCGAGCACCCCTGGGCGCGCCAAGTCCACGATGACCAGGCCCGCCCCGGCCTGCCCGGCCCCGACCGCTCCTGCCAACTCCCCGGCCCCGCCAACCAATTGCAGCTCGACCCCGGCGGAGCGAGCGGCGGCCTCCACCTTGGAGCGGTCCATCAGGTCCGGCACGAGGGCAACCACCCGTGTTGTCACCCGACGACCTTACCCAGTGCGCGACCCGTCGTGACCGACCTGCGACCCGCCGTGACCGACCTGCGACCCGTCGTGACCGACCTACGATCCGCCTCAGGCGAGCTGTCCCGCCGAACTGGGGTAGTTGAGCCGCGTTATACGCGGGTCAGCTACCCCAGTTCGGAGTTGCCCGCCCCATTCGGGTGATTCGGAGGGCATTCTTGGGGCTCGGGTCGAACCTCGGGGACCGTCGGGCAGCGCTGGCCGCGGCTGTGGAAGCGTTGCCCGACGTCGTGGCCGTCTCGCCACTTTACGAGAGCGACCCAGTTGGCGGACCGGCCGGCCAGGGTCCGTACCTCAACGCGGTGGTGGAGCTCATGACCGAGCGAGGCCCGCGAACGCTGCTGGAGACGGCCAGGGCCTTGGAGGCCGCAGCAGGGCGGGTCAGGGGCGAGAGGTGGGGGCCTCGGACCCTGGACGTGGACGTCTTGTTGGTCGGGGACCTAAGGGTGGACGAGGCAGACCTGGTGGTCCCTCACCCGCGCATCTCCGAGCGAGCCTTCGTGCTCGTGCCGTTGGCCGACCTGGCGCCGGACATCGTGGCGGTGCTGGCCGGCGCCAACTGGCGCTCAGACCTGGCGGGGCTGGCGGGCAGGGTGCGCCGGGCGGGGCTGGCGGGCAGCGTGCGCCGGGCCGGAAGCGTGCGCCCGGCCGACGGCCCCGGCTAACGTTGAGGCCCGGCGAACGGCACCCTCAGGTGGGCCGGAACGCCAGAAAGGGCTCCCGATGCAGGTGATCGACTCAACTGAGTCACTGGCCAAGGCATTGGCGGCGCGCCGGGGTGCCGGGATGGCCCGGCCTCCCCTCGGGCTGGTCCCCACCATGGGAGCCCTCCACGCCGGACACCTTTCGCTTGCCGCCGCAGCGCGCTCCCAATGCGACACGGTGGTGCTGAGCGTCTTCGTAAACCCGACCCAGTTCGGCCCGGACGAGGACCTCGACACCTACCCCCGGGATCTCGACGGCGATGCCTCTAAGGCAGAGGCTGCCGGGGTGGACATCTTGTTCGCCCCGAGCACCGCCGAGATGCATCCCGGTCAAATGGCCCCCCCCGCAGCCCTCTACGGGATGTTGGAGGGCGCCCGGCGACACGGGCACTTCCAAGGCGTTGCCACCGTGGTCGCCAAGCTGTTCGACCTGGTCCGGCCGGAGCGGGCCTACTTTGGAGAGAAGGACTACCAACAGGTCCTGGTGGTCCGCCACCTGGTCGCCGAGGGACCGTTCCCGGTCGAGATCGTGGCCTGCCCCACGGTCCGAGAGCCCGACGGCCTGGCCCTGTCCAGCCGGAACGCCCGCCTGACCCCCCCCGAGAGGCAAGCTGCGAGAGTGCTCTACCAGGCGCTCCTGGCCGGGCGGGCAGCCATCGAGGGAGGCGGGCGCGAGCCCGAAGCAGCGACTGCGAGCATGGCGGCGACCCTCGACCAAGAGCCGCTCGCCCGGCTGGACTACGCCGCGGTGGTGCAGCCGAACGACCTGGCCCCCGCCCTGCCCCCGCTGCGTGGCGAGCTGCGCCTGCTGGTCGCGGCGCACGTCGGAGCGGTCCGTCTGATCGACAACATGGGAGCCCAAGCAGGGTGAGGCTCGACGTCCTGGTGCTGGGCAGCGGCGTCGCCGGCTTGTCGGCAGCGATCCGGGCCGCCAGCCTGGATGGGCTCTCGGTCGGTGTCCTGACGAAAGCCGGCCTCTCCCAGGCCACTACCCGCTGGGCCCAGGGCGGTGTTGCTGCCGTGCTGGGCTCCGACGAGGACTCCACCGACCTGCACCTGGCCGACACCCTCGCCGCCGGCGCCGGCCTGTGCGACGCCGACGCCGTGCGAGCCCTGGTCGACGAGGGCCCGAGGAGGGTGAACGAGCTGATCGCCCGGGGAGCCGTGTTCGACCGCGGGGTGGGCGGGTCGCTGTCGCTGTCCCGGGAGGGGGGCCACTCGACGGCCCGCGTGCTGCACGCCCAGGGTGCGGCCACCGGGGCCGAGGTGGAGCGTGCCCTCGTCGAGGCGGTCCGCCAGAGCGCGGCAGCGCTGTGGGAGGGCTGGTTCGCCACGGACCTGATCGTCGAGGGCGGCCGGTGCGCCGGCGTCAGGGCCCTGGCGCCGGACGGCAGCGTCGAGGAGCTCAGGGCCAACCATGTGGTCCTGGCCACGGGCGGCGCCGGCCAGCTGTTCGCGGTCACCACCAACCCGCCCGAAGCGACCGGCGACGGCATCGCCATGGCCTACCGTGCAGGCGCCGCGCTGGCCGACATGGAGATGGTGCAGTTCCACCCGACAGCGCTCCACCACCCGGCAATGCCGAGGCCTCTGCTGTCCGAGGCGCTCCGGGGCCACGGGGCACTCCTGCGGGACGCGGCCGGCGAGCGCTTCGTGGACGAGCTCTCCCCCCGTGACGTGGTGAGCCGGGCCATGGCCGCCCGGATGGCCTCCCAGGGCGTCGAGCACCTCTGGCTGGATGCGACCGGCTTGGGCACTTTCGCCATCCGCTTTCCGACCATCGCCGCCTCCCTGGCTGCGGCCGGCCTGGATCCCGCCAAGGACTGGCTCCCGATCGCCCCTGCGGCCCACCACCTCTCCGGCGGTGTCCTCACCGACCTGGACGGGGCCAGCACCCTGACCGGCCTGTGGGCGGCTGGCGAGGCGGCCTGCACGGGGGCCCACGGCGCCAACCGCCTGGCCTCGAACTCGCTCCTGGAGGGGATGGTGTTCGGCCCGCGGGTGATCGAGGCGATCAGCCGTGGCTCCGACGGCCCGTCCCCCACGGGAGCCATGCGCGCCCTGCTCGGCGCGCCCGGCGGCATCGGCGTCCGCCTTCTTGGAGGAATACAGCTCGGTGCTCCCCAGCCGCCGTGCCCACCAACCCGAGGTGAGGACCCGCTCAAGCTCCGCGACACCCTCGGCCGGGCGATGACCGCAGGCGCCGGGGTCCTGCGCTCGGCTGAGTCCCTGGCCAGCGCGGCCGAGGTGGTGCACAACCTGGCCGGGGAGGCTCGCCCGCCCGACAGGGCCGCCCTCGAGCTGGCCAACCTGGCGACCCTGGCCCAGGTGCTGCTGGCCTCGGCGTCGGCACGGGTCGAGAGCCGGGGGGCGCACACCCGCACCGACTTCCCCTCGACCGACCCGGACTGGCGAGTCCGCCTGGTGCACGCATGAGCATGAGCGACCCGCACCCCCCTTGGGCGGCGGTGCGCGAGGCCGTGACCAGGGCGCTGGCCGAGGACCTGTTGCCCCTGGGGGACCTCAGCGCGTCGCTCGTGGCGGTCGGGGCCGGGGCCACCGCCGAGGTCGTGTGCAGGGGGACGGGCGTGCTGGCTGGGCGGCGCTGCGCCGAAGAGGCCTTTGCGCAGATGGACGGCTCCCTGGTCCTGCACTGGGCCTTTGACGACGGCTGCGCGGTCGGGCCCGGCGATGTGCTGTGCTCGGTGGAAGGGCCCCTGCGCTCGATACTCACCGCCGAGCGCACGGCCCTCAACTTCTTGTGCCAACTGTCGGGGGTAGCGACGCTCACCAGGGCCTTCGTGGAGGCGGCGGGCGCCGCGAGCGCCACGACACGGATCCTCGACACCCGCAAGACCACGCCTGGCCTGCGCTGCCTGGAGAAGGCTGCGGTGCGCGCTGGGGGAGGGCTCAACCACCGGGGCTCGCTGTCTGAAGGGGTGATGCTCAAGGACAACCACCTGCGAGGGTGCTCGATCGCATCCTTGGTGTCCGAGGCCTTCCGGCGCTGGCCGGGCCGGCTGGTGGAGGTGGAGTGCGAGAGCCCCGAGCAGGTGTCCGAAGCGGCCAGGGCTGGCGCCACCGTGGTCATGTGCGACAACGTGAGCCCAGCCGAGGTAAGCGCTTGCGTGGCCCTCCTGGCCGGGGTGAGCCCCCGGCCGCTGCTGGAGGTGTCGGGCAGGGTGAGCCTGGACAACGTGGCCGCCTACGCCGCGGCCGGCGCGGACCTGATCTCGGTGGGGGCGATCACCCACTCGGCGGCGGCCCTCGACATCGGATTGGACATGGTAGTGGACATCGGAGGATTGGACATGGTGGAGTAGTGCTGCTGGCTATCGACGCGGGCAACACCCAGACAGTGGTGGGCCTGTTCGACGGAGGAGGCGAGCTGTCGAACCACTGGCGGGTCTCCACCCAGCTGGAGCGGACTGCCGACGAGCTGGGTCTGTTGGTGGCCCAGCTGCTGGGCATGGCTGGCCACGACCCCTTCGAGGCGGTGAGCGGTGTGGCGATCTCGTCCAGCGCCCCCCGCGTCCTCGGCGCGCTGCGGGGAATGGCGCAGGGGTGGTTCGGCTCGGCGCCGGCGCTCGTGCTCGAGCCTGGCGTGCGCACAGGGCTACCGATCCTCTACGAGACGCCACGCGATGTGGGGGCGGATCGGGTGGCCAATGCGGTGGCGGCCCTGGAGCGCCACGGGGCTCCGGCGATAGTCGTGGACTTTGGCACAGCGACGACATTCGATGCGGTGTCGGCAGGGGGGGAGTACCTGGGTGGGGCCATAGTCCCGGGGATCGAGATCGGGCTGGAGGCGCTGTTCATGCGCGCATCGCACCTCCGGCGGGTCGAGCTGGTCGAGCCGCGGGCGGCAATAGGGCGCAACCCCGCCGAGTCCCTACAGTCTGGGGCCATCTACGGCTACGCGGCGCTTGTCGACGGCCTCTGCGCCCGGTTCGAGGAGGAGCTGGGGGCGTCCAGCGTCGTGGCCACTGGCGGGCTGGCGGAGCTGATCGTGCCGTACACGAGGCGGGTGAGTCGGCACGAGCCGTGGCTCACGCTGCACGGGCTGCGGCTGATCTACGAGCGCAACGCCCCTGGCGCGAGCGGCGGGTCGAGAGAGGGTGGTGACCTTGGGGAGCACTGAGTACAATTTTGCCAAGGACTCCGACGCCGGCGACCTGGCGCGACGGTGGGGCTCGCTCGCCGCCGGGGAGGAGTCCGGCGCCAGCGTTGCGGTGGCGGGGCGGGTGATGCTGGTGCGGCCCCAAGGGGCGATGGCCTTCGCCACCATGCGGGACTGGACCGGGGCGATCCAGCTCTGGGCGGTGTCCGGGGTGACCGACGACGTCGAGGGCTTCGGGCGGCTGTCGATCGGGGACTGGGTGGGAGCCGTCGGCGAGGTGGTGAGGACCCGACGGGGCGAGCTGAGCGTCCGGGTGCACCACTGGGTGCTGCTGGCGGAGGCCAGGCGGGGCTTCGGCGACAAGTGGAGGGGGGTGAGCGACACCGAGACCCGGTTCCGCCAGCGGTATGTGGACCTGTGGGCCAACGACGAGCCGCGCCAGGTGCTGCTGATGCGAAGCGCCATGGTGAGCGGGATGCGGCGCTGGCTGGAGGGCCGTGGGTTCGTCGAGGTCGAGACCCCGGTGCTGCACACGATTCCCGGCGGGGGATTCGCGTTGCCTTTCGTGACCCACCACAACGCCCTGGACACCGACCTCTACCTGCGGATCGCGTTGGAGCTGCACCTCAAGCGGCTGGTCGTGGGGGGCTTCGAGAAGGTCTTCGAGATTGGCCGGGTGTTCCGCAACGAGGGCATCTCTCCCCGGCACAACCCCGAGTTCACCATGCTGGAGCTCTACCAGGCCTACGCGGACTACACGGACATGATGGCCCTGGTCGAGGAGATGGTGGCGCACCTGGCCAGGCTGTGCACGGGCTCTTCGGTGCTCAGCTACGGTGGCCGGGACCTGGAACTGACGCCCCCGTGGCGGCGGGCGACCATGTCCGAGCTGGTGGCGGAATGTGCTGGCGAGGCGGTCTCGTTGGAGATGGGCCTGGGTGGGTTGCGCTCGGTGGCGTCCCGGCTGGGAGTGGGCTTCGACCCGGCTTGGGGGCCGGGGAAGGTGCTCGTGGAGATCTACGAGAAGACCACCGAGGCGTCGCTGTGGGGGCCTGTCTTTGTTTGCGACTACCCGCTCGAGGTTTCCCCGCTGGCCCGGTCCCACCGCTCCAAGCCCGGCTACGTGGAGCGCTTCGAGGCGATAGTGGCGGGGCGGGAGCTGGCCAATGCTTTCTCCGAGCTCAACGACCCCGACGAGCAGCGAGCGCGCTTCGACGCCCAGGCCGAGCTGCGGGCGGGAGGCGACGCGGAGGCCATGTGGGTCGACGAGGACTACTTGCGGGCCCTGGATTACGGCCTGCCCCCCACCGGGGGCCTCGGGATCGGGGTCGACCGCTTGGCGATGCTGCTCACCGACATGTCTAACATCCGCGAGGTGATCGCCTTCCCCACGCTGCGCCCCGAGCCGAAGGGCGGGTCCTGAAGGCGTCTTACGTGGTCATCTGGACGGGGTCAGATGGGTCATCGGGGAAGGTGCGCCCATGCCTCCACCTCGACCAGGGCGCCGAGGGGCAGGGCGGACACGGCCACTGCGCTACGAGCTGGGCGGTGGGGGCCGAACGCCTCCACGTAAGTGTCGTTCATGGTGGGGTAGTCGCTCATGTGCACCAAGAAGACAGTCGTCTTGACCACCTCGGAGAGGGTGGCGCCTTGGGTGGCCAGCAACGCTTCGAGGTTGGCGACGGCTTGGCGCACCTGGGCATCGAGGCCTGGGACCAGCTCCCCGTCGAGGAGGCCCAGCTGGCCGGAGCAGATCACCCACTCGCCGGCCCTAACGGCCGGGGTGTACGGCCCGACTGGCGTGCTCAGCTGAAGGAGGAACCGCAGCCGCAGGTGCGGGTGGCCACGGGGTTGGTGATGTGGAACCCTGCTCCCTGCAGGGTGTCCTTGTAGTCCAGGCTGGCGCCGTTCAGCAGCTCGGCGCTGGCCTCGTCGACGAAGACCCTCACGCCTCCGTAGGTGCGCACGATGTCGTCGTCGCCCACCTCGGCGTCGAAGAACATGTCGTAGCTGTAGCCCGAGCAACCGCCGGGCTTCACCGCCACCCGGAGGCCCATGTCTGGGTTCCCCTCCAAGGCGAGCAGCTCGGTCACCTTGGCCGCTGCGGCGTCGGTGAGTGTGACAGGCCCAGAACGCTTGCCGATCTTGACAGGTGCGACGGTGCTCACGCTGTGACCCTCCTCCATGTGGCTTGGGTACTGGTGGTTCGGGTACCGATTGTAGCGGGCGGACCTAGGATGGGCCGCAGTGGTACTTTCTGTCGAGTCAGTGACCGAGGCCCTGCGCGGCGTGATCGACCCGGAGCTGGGCGACGACATCGTGGGCCTGGGGATGGTCAGGGATGTGGCACTCGGCGACGACGGAGCCGTGGAGGTCACCGTGGCCCTGACCATCGCGGGCTGTCCCCTGCGCACCCAGCTCCGTCGGGACGTGGAGGCCAGGGTGGCCAGCCTTGCTGGCGTCGGCTCAGTCGAGGTGCGCATGGGCGAGATGACCGCAGAGGAGCGCAGCGCGGTCATGGCCCGGGCGCGCTGGAAGGCGCGCGAGGATGCTGGTGCGATCTCCGCCTCGACCCGGGTGGTAGCGGTCGCCTCGGGCAAGGGGGGAGTGGGGAAGTCGTCGGTCAGCGTGAACCTTGCTGTGGCCCTGGCCCAGCGGGGGTTCGCGGTGGGCTTGCTCGACGCTGACATCTGGGGCTTCTCGATCCCTCGGATGCTCGGTATCGAGGGCCGGCTCTCTGCGGAGGGCACTGCTGAGGCGTGGACGATCATCCCACAGAGGCTGGACTACGGGGCAGGGCGGGTGGAGGTGGTGTCCATGGGCCTGCTGGCGGCCTCCGAGGACGAGGCCATCATGTGGAGGGGATTGATGCTCAACCGGGCGCTCCAGCACTTTGTCGAGAACGTCCGCTGGGGTGATTCTGGGCCCGGCGGCCCGCTCGACTACCTGCTCGTCGACATGCCGCCCGGGACCGGGGACGTCCAGATGGGCCTGGCGCGGATGCTGCCCAGGACCGAGGTGCTCATCGTCACCACCCCGCCCGCCGCGGCGGCCAAGGTGGCGACCAGGGTGGCCGACATGGCCCGGAAGGGATGGCTGCGCGTCGCGGGTGTCATCGAGAACATGTCCAGCTTCACCTGCGAGCACGGGAGCACCTACGAGCTGTTCGGCTCGGGGGGGGGCCAGCGACTGGCGGACGAGGTGGGTGTTGCCTTCCTGGGCTCGGTGCCCTTCGACCCTGCAGTGGGCGCCGGTGGGGACGCCGGGCGGCCTGCCGTGCTGGATGGCGGCCCCGTCGCCTCGGCATTCGCCTCGATCGTGGAGCGCATCGTGTCGGAGGTGATCCCGCCGGTGGAGATGAGTGGTTGCACCGCCAGGATGCTCGATGCGATGGAGGCTGCTGTGGGAGGGGCGGAGCAGTCCCGCTGACCCCGCTGCCCGGTCCGCCGGTCGATCTGGTCGTGTTTGTGTACCCAGGAGGGCTACAAACACGACCAGATGTTGCCGGAAAGCCGGATGACACTAGCCTGGAACGTCGTGCTGCGGCCTCCGTCGGTGGACTCGTTGGCCCGGTCGCTCTCCGATGTCGTCCTGCCCCACCCGCTCCTGGTGGACGCGGCCCGTGCTGCCATCGAGACGGGGGACCCGGGCTCGGCTCGGGAGCGGGCCGAGGCAGTCGAGCGGGCCCTGCTCCGCCCGGTGATCAACGCCACGGGAGTGCTCATCCACACCAACCTGGGCCGATCTCCCTTAGCATCGACCGGCACGGCCGAGGCCCCGGTGCGGGCGCTCAACCTCGAGCTGGACCTGGCCACCGGGAAGAGGGGGTCTCGCCAGGCCCATGCGGCGGCGCTGTTGGCCCGCCTGACCGGGGCCGAGGCCGCCCTGGTGGTGAACAACGGGGCGGCGGCAGTCCTGCTGGTGCTCACCGCCCTCACACGCGCAAGGGTGGTGGTGGTGAGCAGGGGGGAGCTGGTCGAGATCGGGGGGGGATTCCGGATCCCCGAGATCCTGGAGGAGTCGGGCGCCACGATGGTGGAGGTCGGGACCACCAACAGGACCTGCCCGGAAGACTACGCCGGGGCGGTGGCGGCGCATGACCCCGCCCTGGTGCTGAAGGTCCACGCCTCCAACTACAAGGTGGTGGGTTTCACCAGGTCCGTGCCGGTGTCCGAGCTGGCGTCGCTGGGCCCTCCCGTGCTGGCCGACCTCGGCTCGGGCCTCCTCGACGCCCGGGCCCCGTGGCTCTCCGGCGGCCCCCCCGCATGGCTGCGGGACGAGCCGGCGGCCCGCCAGACGCTGGCCGAAGGCGCTTCGCTCGTCACCTTCTCGTGCGACAAGCTGCTTGGCGGCCCCCAGGGGGGCGTGATCGCCGGCCGGGCCTCGTTGGTGGAACGCTGTGGCCGCCACCCGCTGGCCCGGGTGTTGCGGCCGGGGGGCCTGGTCCTGGCGGAGCTCCAGGAGACCTGCCTGGCCTACCTGCGAGGCGAGGGGTCGGCGATCCCGCTGTGGCGCATGGCGGCGCTGGATGTGGAAGGCCTTCGCCGCCGGGCCGTCTCGCTCGGGGTCGGCAAGCCGCTCGACTGCGAGTCGGTGGCGGGGGGAGGGTCGGTTCCGGGCACAGAGATACCTTCGGCCGGGGTGGCGCTGGAGGGAGACGTCTCGGCGGCGCTACGGCGCTTCGACCCACCCGTGATCGCAAGGGTCGCCGGGGGGCTCACCATCGCCGACCTGCGGACCGTCGACCCGGCGGATGATCCGATACTGGCCAGGGCGCTGTCGTCGGTACTTGCCGGGTAGCTAGGCGTGCACGTAGTAGCCACGTCCGGGCACGTCGACCACGGAAAGTCGACCCTTGTGGAGGCGCTCACCGGCACGGACCCGGACCGCCTGAGCGAGGAGAAGTCGCGGGGGCTCACCATCGACCTGGGCTTCGCCTCTACCAGGCTCGACTCGGGGCTGGAGGTCGGCTTTGTGGACGTTCCCGGCCACGTAAGGTTCATCAAGAACATGCTGGCGGGTGTCGGGGCGGTGGATGCCTGCATGTTCGTGGTGGCAGCAACCGAAGGCTGGAAGCCGCAGTCCGAGGAGCACCTTCGCATCCTGGAGCTGCTGGGGGTGACTCACGGAGTGGTAGCGCTCACCAAGGTGGCCGGGCTCGACGAGGATTGGTTGGGCCTGGCTCGCATGGAGGTGGCCGAGGCAGTGGAGGGCACGTTCCTGGCTGGCGCGGAGGTGGTCGAGGTGGATGCTCCGAGCCGGCGGGGGCTGGAGGAGCTGCGGGCCGCGCTGGGGCGGCTCCTGGCGCAGACGCCGACCTCGCCGGACAGGGGCCGGCCCCGCCTGTGGGTTGACCGTAGCTTCCCCGCCAAGGGTGCGGGCACGGTCGTGACCGGGACCCTCACGGGCGGGGCCTTGAGCGTGGGCGCCGAGGTGCTCGTCGTGGGCCCAGGCGGACCGGGGCGCTCGACCCACGGGGGGCCGGCCCGAGGCGCTGGGGCCGGTGGCGCCGCGGCGCGAGGTGGCGGGGCGCGGCGAGCCGGGGCGCGAGGGGCCCGGGTCCGGGGCCTTCAGTCCCACGGCAACCAACTCGACCGCGCTGAGCCGGGATGCCGCCTGGCGCTCAACCTGGCCGGGGTTGCCCACGACGAGGTGACGAGGGGCGATGCCGTGATCCTGGCTCGCCAGTGGGCGCCCACCAGGGTCTTCGATGCCTCGCTGTCGGCCCTGGCAGCGTTGAGCCACGACATTGCCCGCCGCGGCGCCTACCAGGCCCACCTAGGTTCTGGCGAGTACCCCGCGACCGTTCGCATCTTGGGGGGTGATGTTGTCGGCCCAGGGCAGACGGGGCTAGGGAGGCTACGCATCCCGGTGGCCCTGCCGCTGCTCCCAGGGGACCGTTACGTGCTGCGCGAATCTGGCAGGGCGGAGACCGTGGGGGGTGGTGAGGTCCTGGACGTGGCGCCAGTGCTCCCGAAGTCCAGGGCCAGGCCCGACCGCTCGGTGGACCGGGTCATCTCGGAGAGGGGCTGGGTGGAGGTGGGCCTGCTGGAACGCCTTACCGGTGAGCGCCGGCACCCAGACTTGGCTGGGCGTTGGTGCCTCGACCCGGCAGCCCGGGAGCGAGCCACAGCCGAGACACTGGCCGCTGTCCGGGAGGCCGGCCCGCTCGGGCTCGATGTGGCGGTCCTCGACGAGGGACGCCGGGCCTTGGCGCAGACGCTCCCCGACCTGGTGGTCGAAGGTGGCCGGATCCTCGTCGCTGGAGCACAGAGGTCAGCCGACCGGTTGGCCGAGCATCCGTTCCTGGCTGTGCTGGAGGCTTCGCCGTTCACTCCTCCTGCCCCTGATGGGGTGGACCGGGCGGAGCTGCGGGAGATGGCCAGGCTAGGACTGGTGGTGGAGTGCGAGGGGATCTGGTTTGCTCCGGCGGCGCTGGCGAGGGCAGCGGAGGTGCTGGCGGGGCTCCTGGCTGAGCACCCCGAGGGAGTCACCGCCGCCCAGGCCCGGGACGCGTTGGGCACCACCCGCCGCTGGCTCATACCCCTGCTGGGGCACCTCGATGCGACAGGCGTGACCCGCCGGCGGGGCGATCTGCGTGTGGCCGGGCCCCGGCTCCCGGTGGTCCAGCCGGGCGCGCTACCCACCCACCCCGGCCCGCAGTAGAATCGTGGAGGTCCGCCCGCCGGACTCCTGTGCACCTACCGACCACCAAGGACGCGCCGTGGCCAGATCAAGCCGAGGTTTACCCGCCGACCAGTTGCCCGGAGGGCCCGGAGGTCCAGGCACCAAACCCAACCCGCAACCGGCTGGAGACGGCCCGGAGCCCGGCGCGGACGACACCGCCGCGGGCGAGGCGGTCACTGGCGAGGCCGCGGCGGGGGACCTCGTGGCGGGGGACCTCGTGGCTGGCCCCACCGTGGCGAGCGAGGCGGCGGTGGGCGAGGCCGGGACTGGCGACACCGCGGCGGGCGAGGCCGGGACTGGCGATGTGGTTGCCGGTAACGATGCAGCTGCTGGTGAGGTTCCTACCGCCCCTGCCAGCCCGGCAGCTCCCGCCGCTCCGCTGCCCCCAACCACCCCCACCCAGCCGGCTCCCACCCCGCCGGCCCCCGCCGCCGTAGCCGGGGCGAACGGCAAGGATCGGTCCACCGAGACCGCGTTGGCGGCCAAAGAGGCGGCCAAGGCAAAGGGAAGGCCCCCGCCCAAGTCCAGGGCGCCCAGACCGGCCGCCAAAGGCCAGCCCAGCAACAACGCTCAGGCCAAGCAATCGAAGGCCGCCTCGCCGGCCGCTTCAGCCAGGCAAGGAGCCAAGCCCACCGCGAAGTCGGGGGCCAAGGCGGCTGGTGCCAAGCCAGGAACCAGGCCCACCGCCAAGCCAAGCGCCAAGCCGACCGGCGCCAAGGCTGGGGCAAGGCGAGGGACCAGGACGGTCGGGCGGGCCGGGGCCAAGAGGGCACCGGCCAACGGGGGACGGCGGATGAGCGGAGGCCTTGTCGCCCTGGCCTCGGCCGCCGTCGTGATCGTGGTCGTCGGCATCATCGTCGGCATCAAGCTCACCAGCAGCCCGCCCGCAAAGGTGGCTGGCCCGGGCATAACACCAGCAGCCCCCGACGTGGTCCACGCAGCCACCAGCGTCCCCGCTTCCGTCATGAACCAGGTCGGCCTCGGGACTGCAGCCACTGTGCTGCATCCGCAGAAGGTCGCCGGCTCGCCGGCGCCGCTCACCAGTGCTGGCAAGCCAGAGCTGTTCTTCTTCGGGGCCAATTTCTGCCCCTACTGTGCCACCGAGCGTTGGCCGATGGTCGTGGCGCTGTCGCGCTTCGGGACCTTCTCCAACTTGGGCGCCACTCACTCGTCCTCGACCGACACGTTCCCGAACACCCAGACGTTCAGCTTCTACGGGTCCACCTACTCGAGCAAGTACCTGAGCTTCGTGTCGGACGAGACCCTGACCAACCTGCCGAACGGACAAGGGAGCTACACGAGCCTGCAGAGTCCCACCGCGGCTCAACTCAAGCTGGTCAAGGCCTATGACGCCCCTCCGTACACCACGTCGTCCAACGCGGGGGGGATACCTTTCCAGGACTTTGGCAACCGTTACCTGATCAACGGGTTCCAGTACAACCCTCAGGTGCTTCAAGGGCTCTCGGCTGCCACCATCGCAGGCAGCCTCTCCATCCCTTCGAGCCCCGTGGCCCAGGGCGTGGACGCCAGCGCCAACTGGATCACAGCATCCATCTGCGAGGTGACCAACAACCAGCCCTCCAGCGTCTGCGGACTGCCGGTGATCAAGAGTGCTGAGACGCAGCTGGCCAAGCTAAAGGCACCGTGAGTCGCACCCGCCTGGCCGCGGCCGCTGGTACAGTCCCGCCAGTCCAAGCCCAGGAACCCGCGCCAGGCCTCGCCCGATGGCTGCCGCTGACCGCCACCGGCATCGCTGTGCTCGGGATCGCGGACGGCGTCTACCTGACCGTCGCCCACTTCACCACGGCCGCCATCCTGGCCTGCAGCGGGACGGGCTTCGTCAACTGCGCCAAGGTAACCACCAGCGCCCAGTCCGAGATCGTAGGGATCCCGGTAGCGGTGCTGGGACTGGCTTACTTCGTGGCCATGACGGTCCTCAACCTGCCGCAGTGCTGGAGGGCGGAGGGCGACCTGGGGGCCTGGCTGGCAAGGCTCCGCCTGGCTGGTGCGGTGGCAGGGATCGGGTTTGTCGTCTACCTGGTCTACACCGAGCTGTTGGTGATCGGCTCGATCTGCATCTTCTGCACCATCATCCACGTCCTGGCGTTCGTGCTGTTCGTTTTGGTTGTCGTGGGCTCGACCCAGCGGGGCCTGGGCAGGGCAGCCCGCCCCTGCGGCGACGCCTAGCCGGTCCTGCGTGCCTGGCGGGCGATCAGCGCTCGTCTCTCGCCCTCGCTGAGGCCCCCCCATATCCCATGAGGCTCCCGGATCTGGATGGCGTAGTCGAGGCAATCGCGCCTGACCGGGCAGCGTTCGCATATCGCCTTGGCCGTTGCCTCGCGTGCCAGCTTGACATCCCGGCGCTCGAAGGACATCGGAGGGTAGAACATCGAGGACTGCTGGCCCTTGCACTCCGCCCTGTCCTGCCAGGTCTCGCTCTGGGCACCGCAAGTCTGCGGATCACGCAACACAACCACCCCTTTACGTCCCTCCGGGCCACCCTAGCCCTGCCCGCCAGCTCCCACAAGAGGAGAGCTCCTCGGGCACGACCAGTCCCTCGGGTAGGCTGAGATGCACATGGATGTCACCTCTTGGTGTCGACAGTGCCGGGTCCTGGTAGTCGCAGGTAAGGGCGGGGTTGGCAAGACGACGGTCAGCGCCGCCGTCGGGGTGATGGCGGCCAGCGCAGGGCTCGATGTGCTGGTCGTCCAGTTGGAGGGCCGGGGGGGAGTCGCCGGCCTGCTCGGCTACCCGGGGGACTTGAGCTACCAGGAGGCTGCACTGTGGTCGACGGGCGAAGGCCCGGGCCGGGTGCGTGGCAGCGCCGTAACACCTGACGACGCTTTGGTGGAGTACCTGCAGACCCACGGGCTCGGGAAGGTGCTCTACAAGCTGCTTTCCGACGGCGCCCTCGAGGTGTTCGCGATGGCGGCACCAGGCATCCGCGATGTCCTGGTCCTGGGCAAGGTCAAGCAGCTGGAGCTGGCCAGGGCTGCTGACCTGATAGTCGTGGACGCACCAGCCGCGGGTCATGCGCTGACCTTCCTGGGCAGCGCCTCGGCCCTTGCCGATGTCGCTCGGGTCGGGCCCATACGGGCCCAGGCCACCGAGGTCGTCGAGCTTCTGGGCGATCCGGCGCGCTGCCAGGTGCTGCTGGTCACCCTCCCCGAGGAGACACCAGTGAACGAGGTCATCGAGACAGCCGGGCGCCTCCAGCACAAGCTGGGGGTGACGCTTGCCCCGCTGGTGGTGAACGCGGTCTTCCCCCAGCTGGAAGGCCTCGACGCGGACCCTGTTGCCGAGGCAGCTTCCCAGGGCAAGCGGCTGGTCCCAGGGCACGCCCGTGCGCTTGCGGAGGCGGCGATATTTCGCAAAGGACGCCAGCAGCTCCAGGACGAGCAGTTGTGCCGCCTGTCTGAGAGGTTGGCCTTGCCCCAGCTGCACCTGCCCCAGATCTTCAGCGCGGGCATCGGTCGTGAGCAGGTGGTGGAGCTTGCCGGCGCCCTGGCGGCAGCGGTCGAGGCCCTGTGAGCAGCCTTGTCGAGATCCTCGCCCAGCGTAGTGTCGTGGTGTGCTGTGGGTCGGGGGGGGTGGGCAAGACGACCGTGGCGGCCGCCATGGCTCTCTCGGCTGCCCAGGCGGGGCGGCGCACGTGCGTGGTCACCATCGACCCGGCAAAGCGGCTGGCTGACGCTCTGGGGTTGGCGTCGCTGACCAACTTGCCCACATTGGTGGAGGGCGACTGGCCCGGCGAGTGCTGGGCGCTGATGCTCGACACCAAGGGGACCTTCGACGATCTCGTCGTCGACCAGGCATCCGACCAGGGCCGGGCGGAGGCCATCCTCGCCAACCGGGTCTACCGCAACCTGTCCAGCGCCCTTTCGGGAACCCAGGAGTACATGGCCTCCGAGAAGCTCCACCAGCTGCACGAGGACCCGCGCTTCGACCTGGTGGTGGTGGACACGCCCCCCACCCGCAACGCACTCGACTTCATCGAGGCGCCGCGCCGGCTGGTCCGGTTCGTGGACAACCGGGTGTTCCGGGCGGTGATGACCCCGACCAGGGCATACCTGCGGGCGGCGACCCTGGCCACGCGCTCGGTCCTGCGCACGATGTCGAAGGCGGTGGGGAGCGCGGTGGTCGACGACGCCATCGACTTCTTTCAGGCTTTCGAGGGGATGGAGGAGGGGTTCCGGTCTCGTGCGGCGGGGGTGACGGAGCTGTTGACCTCGGCGGAGACCGCTTTCGTCCTGGTGACGTCGCCCCGGCCCGATGCCGTCGAGGAGGCCCTCTACCTGGCGGAGCGCCTCAGCCAGTCACAGATCACGGTGGCCCAGGTCGTGGCGAACCGGGTCCACTCCCGTTTCGACGAGCCCGAGGGGCCGCCGGCGCCTGCGCCGGTCGGGGAGGTGTCGAGGGCCGGGGGCGTGTCGAGCGTCGGGGGGCCGCTGGCAGTGCTGGAGGCCAACTTGGCAGAGCTGCGTGCAGTCGCCGAGCGTGAGGAGGCGTGCCTGGCGGTCCTGTCGGAGCGCGTGCCCCGGACCCCTCTGGTCAGGGTCCCGATCCTGCCCAGCGACGTGCACGATATTCGAGGCCTCTCCGAGGTCGCTCGCTTGATGCTCGCAGCGAGCTGAGGCGGGGCCGCCCCGGCGAGCCGGGCCACCGGAGACCGCCTCAGTCCGCGGGGTCTTCGTCCGTCAGTGCTGCGGCTGCGTCGGCGGGGTTCTCGGCGACGGTGACGATGCGGTCGAAACCGGTGGTGCGCAGCAACCTGGTGAGGGTGGGCCTAGTGGAGCACACTGCCACCGCACCCCCCAGCTCCCGGACTCGCCGGATGCCCCCGATGAGCGCGCCGAGGCCTGCTGAGTCCACGAACGGCACCCCGGAGAGGTCTATGAGCAGTCGGGGAGCGGAGGCCAGCTCGGAGAGAGACTGGCGAAACTGACTCACGGTGAAGGCATCCAACTCGCCCACTGGACGGCAGATCGTGTAGGCATCTGCATGTTCGACTTGGATTTCGAGCACAGACATCCTCCTCGCGGGCAGTCCAGCTGCTGGCCGCCCGCTGCTGGGCAGGCCCTGATCGTACCCTCGCCGCTGGCAGGTTACTCTTCGCTCCTGTGGCCAGACCCTCAGACAACACGGACTCCGACACCCCGATGGCCCTGCTCGTGAGTGACACCGCCTCAGTGCGTGACGAGGTGGCGTCAGTGCTCGGGGGGATGGGCATCGTGGTCCGCGAGGCGAGCGCAGGTGAGCAGGTGACCCCGCTGGCGAAGGCCACCCGGTTCGATCTGATCGTCCTCGACATGCAGATCGGGAACATGGGTGGGGTCGCTGCGTGCATGGACCTGCGCCTGGAGGAGTCTGGCGGACGGCTGGAACATGTCGGTGTGCTGATGTTGCTGGACAGGAGGGCAGACGTGTTCCTCGCTCGGCGGTCCGGGGCGGAGGGCTGGGTGATCAAGCCCCTCGACCCGATCCGGCTGCGCAGGGGGATCAATGCCCTGCTCAGCGGGTCCACCTACCACGACCCGTCCTACCTGCCCTTCCCGGTGACAGTGGGGGGCTAAGATCGGTTCTCCGGGCCGAGCAGGCCTCCGGGAAGTAGCGCAGCTTGGTAGCGCGCAGCGTTCGGGACGCTGAGGCCGCGGGTTCAAATCCCGCCTTCCCGACTCTGTGAACGGCGTTCGCGTCAGCTGCTGGTTGCCACGCGGAGCCCGACCCTGGCTGACGCGGCCAGTCCTCCAGGAGACTTGAGGTGGTGGAGACGAGCAGTTCGGCTTCGAGCAGGCGAGCGGCGGCCACGGCTTCAAGCGTGAGGAGGTTGGCAGGACGGGGCAGGCGAGCCATGATCGGGACGAGGCGGCGGAGGCTGATCATGGTGATCTCTGTCGGCAGGTCGTCCAAGCCAGCACGAATGGCACCCTGGGCGACTGGGGAGAGGGCCTCGATCCGACGCAACAGCGCCCCGTGGCCACCTCCAAGTGCTGCTCGGGTCGCCCTCCAGTACCACGGACCCGGTAGTGCCCAGTTCCCCGCGTCGTCGGGCCTCCAGCAGCTCGGGTGCCGCCGTGTTGGCCAAGACATCGAGCAAGAGCGCGTCGTCGATGACGAGCACGCGAGGCTCAGGTGCGGGGAAGGTCGTCCGCCAGACTGGGGTCCTCGGCGGTGATCTCCGCCATCATCGCAGCCCACTCCCCGGACCGAATCATCTCGCTCAGCCAGGCGCCAAGGTTGATCTGCTCGGGCAGCCTCATGGGCTGTGCAGCTGTTGGAGGCTCAGGCAACTCGCCGGCGGCCCTGGCCGCCGTACGCGTCCGGATCACCAGGTCATCGAGGTCAGCGTGAGCGGTGACGGGCATGTCCCAAGGTTACCTCGGGTGGTCCTGGGGACGACCACCCGGCTCTTGCGCTGGGCCACAACGGGATCCCCGGGTTGCGAAACGGCCGGCCTCGACCGGAGCGGTAACCGGTCCCGTCCGCTCAAATGTCAAGAAGACTGCGTGCTTTGGCCTCGCTGTCGCGGCGCAGAGCTGTCAGCTTCTGGGCGGCGGGGACCGCGGTCTTGGGGTCGCGACACGCGCGGAACACCGTATCGATGAGCTGGCGGCTGAAGAGCAACCCGGGGAGCCGGTCGCGTTCATCGTCGGTGAGCGAGACCACCCGGCCATAGCCCTTCATGAACGGTACGGCGGCCCATCCCGACCTCAGTACGAGCGTCATGGACGCGAGCCGAGGACCACGCCCAGCGGAGGTCCAGTCGATCAGCACGGGGCCGTCCGCGGTGAAGATTACGTTCTTTGGGACAGGATCGGGGTGGACGAATGCCTCCGGCAGGCCATCTCCACCCTCAGCGGCGGCCAACGCGGTGCGCAGGGTGTCGAGAGCATCACCGCATCCCGTCGGCACGCGGGCCTCGATGGAATCGAGCCAGCCGGCTACCGCCCGAAGCTCGTCGGCCATCGTGCCCTCCGCGAAGTGGTGCAGGGCCCCGGCGGGTCGGTCAGCGCCGACAGGTACAGCCAGGCCGTGCAACCGGCCGATGATGGCGCCCAGGGCCACGATCGGGAAGGGGGGACACTTGGCTTTGGCGACCTGCTTGACGAGCTCGGTCACGAGCAGCGCCTGGCCCTCGTGGCTGGTGAGTGGCCCGTCCCCGAAGGGCCGCTCGGCCGGGAAGCCGACCTCGGCGAGAGAGCGCAGCACGGCGAGGTCGGCCTCGGCGGCTGCGTATGGCCGAGCCGCGGGAAACAGCCGCGCCACCAGCGCCGGACCCTTGTCGCTCCGCTCGACCCGGAACACCCCAACGTCGAGCCGGGACACCTTCGTGACCCTCCCATAGGTCACTTGTAGGTGAGCGGGCAGGCTAGCTTCGCTCTCTCGATGGTACATCCGCTGCAGGACCGATCGAACACGGGGGCGGGCGGCGCAGCCATGCCATAACTCTGTCACGGCGAATCGACTCGTTGGGGCCTTGCTCCAGGCGACAGACCACGCCGCCGGCCGCGGATCCAGAGCGATACGGTCCACCAGGTACGATGGAGTAGGTGGCACGACAGGAGACCATTGTGCACGTCGAGGGTGCCCTGCTGGATGCTGCTCGGCGGGCAGCGGAGAGCGCTGGCATCACCGAGGACGATGTCATCGAGGAGGCGCTACGCCGGCATCTGGCCGACCGGCCGAGTGTGACCGAAGAGGTCTGGTCTCGCAACGCCGGCGACGCTCTGAGTGCTGAGCAGGCCTTGGACCTGGCTTACGCGGAGCTGCGTGCCGCTCGGACGGAGCGCCGGGCCGCCAAAGCGTCCTAACTAAGAGCTAGATGCCTGTTCCCGAGGTGGATATATGATCGGTTGTTAGTATATACTGGGGTAATGTCGAAGCACTTGGTGGACATAGACGAGACAGTTCTGGCGGCGGCCCAGGCCAGCTGGGAACCGCAAGCATGAAAGAGACCGTCAACGAGGCCCTGAGGCCGGACCGGCCTGGGCAGAGACGCCAGGGTCCACGAAGCCCTGGACCGCCTGGGCCGGCGAGACTTCGCCCCTCGTGAGCAAGCGTGGCGCTGACGCACCTGATTGACACCAGCGTGATCAGCCGCCTGGGCGCTCTGTGGCAGGTGGTGTCGCCAGCGGTTCGCTCGCTCGATCGCAGCAGCACTAGGTTGGACTGGGTTCGAAGACGCGGTCGCCACCGAGGTTCATCCGGCGTCGGCGTCCAACCCGGGGGGGAGCTAAGTGAGCAGGGTGACCGAGGCCGCTTTCGTGGTGCGGCTCAGCGTGGGATCGGAGCCGCATAGGCAACCCGACTGGCTTGCGGTCGAGGAGCCGTTGGAGCTGCGGGTCGGTGGGCGGTCCCTGGCCGTGACCATGCGCACCCCCGGTTCCGACTTCGACCTGGCCGCCGGGTTCGTGCTCAGTGAGGGCGTGGTCACCACCCGCGAGCAGCTGGCAACGATCCGCTATTGCGCAGGTGACGGGAGCGGGAACAGCTTCAACCTGGTCGACCTTGCCCTGGCGCCGGGGGTGGCGCCACCCGATCTGGAAGCGCTGAGGCGGACGTTCTTCACCACCAGCTCTTGCGGCCTGTGCGGCAAGGCCAGCATCGACACGGTGCGCACGCGCTCGGCCTACGAGGTCCGGGCCGATCCGCTGGTAGTGGACCCGGCGGTCCTGGTTGCCCTCCCTGAACGGTTGCGGGCCGCGCAGAAGGTCTTCGAGCGGACCGGCGGCCTGCACGCGGCGGCGCTGTTCGACCGCTCGGGCGATCTGTTGGTGCTGCGCGAGGACGTCGGACGTCACAACGCGGTGGACAAGGTCCTTGGATGGGCGTTGCGAGAGGGTCGGGTCCCGCTGCGAGGGACCATCCTCGCCGTCTCGGGCAGGGCCTCTTTCGAGCTGGTTCAAAAGGCCCTGATGGCCGGCATCCCGCTGCTGTGCGCCGTCTCGGCTCCGTCCTCACTGGCTGTAGGCCTCGCAGCCGAGTCCGGGATGACGCTGGTGGGATTCCTGCGATCACCTTCGATGGTGATCTACTCCGCTGCCCAACGCCTCGGACTGGCCCAGCACCTCGCGCCCGAGAGGTCATGCCGTGTCCCGTAAGCCAGCCGACGACGAGGCAGCCGAGTCGGACCTCGACATTGGCGAGCCGAAGACCTGGGCTGCGGGCATTCCCGGGGTGGCCCACTCCTTGGCCTACGCATACGAGGAGATGGGCGCCCGGCGGACCCTGGCGACATTGGGCGCGCTCAACCAGGTCGACGGATTCGATTGCATGTCGTGTGCCTGGCCGGACCCCCCGGACCGCAAGAGGGCGGAGTTCTGCGAGAACGGTGCCAGGGCAGTGGCATGGGAGGCCGACCTGCGGCGGATCCCGGCGTCATTCTGGGCCGCCAACCGCCTCACCGAGCTCGCTCAACGCAGCGGGCACTGGCTGGGGGAGCAGGGTCGTCTGGTGGAGCCGGTCTACAAGCCTTCCGGTGCCGACCACTACCACCCCATCGGATGGGACGAAGCCTTCTCCGTCGTCGCTGCCGAGCTCAACGCGCTGAGCTCGCCTGACGCCGCCACCTTCTACACCTCGGGGCGCACCAGCAACGAGGCGGCGTACGTTTACCAGCTCTTCGTCCAGGTCCTGGGCACCAACAACCTGCCGGACTGCTCGAACATGTGCCACGAGTCCACCAGCGTGGCGATGGCCGAAACGATTGGTGTCGGCAAGGCGACGGTCTCCTACACCGATTTCGCCAAGGCCGAGCTGATCATCATCATGGGCCAGAACCCGGGCACCAACCACCCGAGGATGCTCAACTCGCTGGAGGAGGCCAAGCGGGCTGGTGCCCGGATCGTTGCCGTCAACCCGCTGCCCGAGGCGGGGCTGCTCCGCTTCAAGAACCCTCAGCAGCTCAAGGGGATCCTGGGCCGTGGGACTCCCCTGGCCGACGACTTACTGCAGATCCGCCTTGGGGGGGACATGGCCCTGCTTCAGGCGGTGTCGGCGAGGGTCCTGGCCGCCGAGGACGCCGATCCCGGCAGCGCGCTCGACCGGGCGTTCCTGGATGAGCACTGCGAGGGCCTCGCTGAGCTCCGAGAGCACCTCGCCCACCTCGACGAGCAAGAGGTGCTGAGCGCAACCGGGCTCGCCCGCTCCCAGATCGACGCGCTCGCGGGCCATTACCTGAAGGCGCAGCGGGTGATCATCTGCTGGGCGATGGGCCTCACCCAGCACCGCAAGGCGGTGGCGACCATCCGGGAGGTGGTCAACTTGCTGCTGCTACGGGGAAACATCGGCAAGCCCGGTGCGGGAGCGTGTCCGGTGCGTGGCCACAGCAACGTCCAAGGGGACCGGACCATGGGCATCTGGGAGCGCCCGGCACCGGAGTTCTTGGACTCGTTGGAGCGCGAGTTCGACGTTCCCATGCCCCGGTGCCCCGGATACGACGTGGTCGAGTCCATCCGGGCGATGCGAGACGGCGACGTCAAGGTCTTCTTCGCCCTCGGCGGGAACTTCGTCAGCGCTGTTCCCGACTCCTCAGTGGCGGAGTCCGCTATGCGCAAGACACGGCTATCGGTGCAGGTCTCGACCAAGCTGAACCGCTCACACCTGATCACAGGTGAGCGCGCCCTGATCCTGCCCACGCTCGGGCGCACCGAGGTGGACGTGCAGGCGAGGGGCCCGCAGTTCGTGAGCGTCGAAGACACCGTCTGCAAGGTGCACCCGTCGGCCGGCCCGCTCCAACCCGCCAGCGAGTCCCTGCTCAGCGAGGTGGCGATCATCTGCCGGTTGGCCCGAGCCACCCTCAGTGATCGGCTGCCCATCCCCTGGGGAGCCTTCGAGGACGACTACGACAACATAAGGGACCGCATCTCCCGCACCGTCCCAGGATGCGAGGACTACAACTCCCGGGTACGGGCGGAGGGGGGCTTCACGCTGGCCCATCCCCCTCGGGACGAACGCCGCTTCGCCACCCCGTCGAGGCGGGCCAAGCTCACCGTCAACGCCCTGGAGCGCCTGGCCTGCCCCCCGGGGCGCCTCCTGCTTCAGACCCTGCGCAGCCACGACCAGTTCAACACGACGATCTACGGACTCGACGACCGATACCGCGGGGTCAAGCACGGCCGCCAGGTGGTCTTCGTCAACCCGGAGGACTTGAGCGACCTCGGCATAGCCGACGGCTCGTGGGTGGACCTGCACGGAGAGTGGGCCGACGGGGTGGATCGGGTGGCGGAGCGGTTCCGGGTTGTCGCCTACCCGACCGCCCGGGGTTGCGCTGCTGCATACTTCCCGGAGGCGAACGGCCTGGTGCCGCTCGACAGCACCGCAGAGCAGAGCAACACCCCGACCTCGAAGGCGATAGTGGTGAGGTTGGAGCCGGTGGCGAGTTGCTCGAAGCCATTGGGCTGAGACAAGGGAGGAGCCAGTCGTGGCACAGCTCGCGATCCAAGGTGATGAGCTGATCGTGCGCCTCACGAAGGTTGAGAAAGTGAACGCTCTCCGGGGTGACGTTCGTGTTCCACTAAAAGCGGTGACCACGGTCGATGTGGTTGACGAGCCCTTCGAAGCGCTGTATGGAGACCGCAATCCCGGGACTCAGGTAGGGCACATCGTCGCTGTGGGCAAGTGGCAGGGCGTTGGCTGTACGACCTTTGCAGCGCTTCATCGGGGCCAACGCGCCGTTCGCGTGATGCTGGATGGTGTGGACCTCGACGAGTTCTTGATCGGGATCGATGACCCTGAAGGCTGGGTGGAGCAACTACGACCTCCTTCGGTCGGTGAGAGGAACCCCCTAGGTGATCCCGAGTGCTAGTGCGCCCTTCTACTTGACAACCCCCAAGTTACCCGGTATACATACTGAGTAACGTCATACAGGGGAAGGACCTACATGTCGGTCAGGTTCGGGTTGCTCACGCTGCTGTCCACGTCGCCCATGCACGGCTACCAGCTCCGTCAGGAGTTCGAGGCCAGCACCGGCGCCACCTGGCCGCTGAACATCGGCCAGGTTTACACCACCCTCGGCCGCCTGACCCGGGATCGGCTGGTCGAGGTGGTCGACGAGGGGGACGAGAGCCAGAGGGTGTACCGCATCACCCAGGCCGGGCGCGGAGCGGTGGCAGGCTGGTTCTCGACGCCGGTGAGCCCGGGAGCCCCCCCTCGCAACGAGCTGGCAATCAAGCTGGCCCTGGCGGTCACCCTTCCCGAGGTGGATGTCCGCTCGGTCATCCAGACCCAGCGCCGCTCCACAGTGGGGGCCCTCCAGGAGTACACCCGGCTGAGAGAGCACGCTGGTGAGGACCTGAGCTGGCTGCTGGTGGTGGACTCGCTGATCTTCGCGGCGGAGGCCGAGGTTCGCTGGCTCGACCACTCCGAGACCCGCCTGGTGCGCCACCGCAGCGCCCTGGCCCCTCTGTCCGCGGCCCCCTCGCCAGACCCGGCCCCCTCGCCAGACCCGGCCCCCTCGCCCGCCCCGGCCCCCTCGCCCGCCCCGGCCGGCTCATCGCCCGCCCCGGCCGGAGCGGGCCCCACTGCCGCCGGAGTCGCCAGCCCAGGTCGACGTGACAGCAGACGCCGGGCAGGCGCGCAAAAGGGGCCGCTGCGGTGAGCGCCGTCCTCGAGGTCCGCCACGCCGGTCGGGTCCACGGGCGCGGCGAGTCGGCTGTCGCCGCCGTGGTCGACCTCAGCCTCAGCGTCCAGGCCGGGGAGCTGGTGGCGGTCATGGGCCCCTCGGGCTCTGGGAAGACGACGCTGCTGAACCTCGCCGGTGGCCTCGACTCCCCGACCTCGGGAACCGTGGCAGTCGAGGGGCGGGTGCTCGGCACGCTCCCGGCCGCGTCGGTGGCCGAGCTGCGGCGGCGCTGGGTCGGTTACGTCTTCCAGCAGCTCAACCTGATTCCCTCTCTCACAGCCGTGGAGAACGTGATGCTCCCCCGTGAGCTCGACGGCGTGGGCGCCCGCCAGGCCCGCCGGGAGGCGGTGGCGGTCCTGGCCGAGGTGGGCATGGACGACCTGGCTGATCGCTATCCCGACGACATGTCGGGCGGCCAGCAACAGCGGGTGGCCATTGGCAGGGCTGTTGTCGGCGAAAGGCGGCTGATCCTCGCCGACGAGCCGACGGGGGCGCTCGACTCCCACACCGGCGAGGAAGTGCTGCGACTGCTGAGGGCGCGCTGCGACCTGGGCGCCGCTGGCTTGCTCGTCACCCACGACGCTCGCCACGCTGGCTGGGCGGACAGGGTCGTGTTCCTGCGGGACGGGGCCGTTGTCGACCAGTCGGGACCGCTTTCGGGGACCGAGTCGGTCCTCGGATCGGCACGCTGAGGTGGCTCAGGTGGCTCAGGTGGCTGATGAAACACGACAAGCGACGCCGCTCGTCGCACGCTGGCGCCGGTGGCGCCCCATGCTACGCATGGCGTGGCGTGACACCTGGACAGCCAAGGGACGCAGCGCCCTCGTCATCGCGCTGATCGGCCTGCCAGTGCTGGTGCTGGCGGCGGTCGACGTGGGCTATCACACCTACAACCGGTCTCCGGTCCAGGCCTTTGCACGGGCCAACGGGACAGCAGCCACTGTCGAGCTCAGCTACTCCGGCCAGCCAATGGCCCAGCTGCCCTCGGGCACCAACTCGAGCCCCACCGGCCCGCCCGCCTCCGGCCCCACCAGCGCCCCTGGCCCGGCAGGTGCGCCTGAGGTCCCGACTGTGAGCCAGGTCGGCCGCCTGCTCGGACCGGGCTCCAAGGTGATCGAGCGGGCCAACGCCAACCTCACCGTTGTAAGCAAGGCGGGGCTGGCCAGCATCAGCCTCTTGGAGGTCGACCTGACCAATCCGCTCGCCCGCGGGCTGGCGTCGATCACCGCTGGGCGCGCCCCACGCGCCGCCGGGGAGGTCGTGGTGACGCCCACACTGGCCTCCCAGGCGGGCCTGCGGATCGGCTCCACCATGACGGCCACTCAGCCAGCCGAGCGCTACCGGGTGGTGGGCATCGCCGCCGACCCGTCCAAGCACGGCGTGGACATCGCCTGGGGCCTTCCGCCTGCCCCCGCCGGACCCCCCGCCCGACCCGCCCCCGCCCCCGGACCCGTCGCCCAGCCCGACTACCTCGCCAGCACCACCCACCCGGTCACATGGAGCGAGGTGCGCAGGCTCAACGCCAGCGGCTACGTGGTCCAGTCCCGCTGGGTGGACGCGCACCCACCGCCCGCCTCCCGATCCCACTTCGTGGGTGGCTCGTCCCCCCGGGTCAACAAGAGCGTGGTTGCCACCTATGCGATCATCGGCGGCCTGGGCTTGCTGGAGGTGGTGCTGCTCGCCGGGCCGGCGCTGGCGATCATGGCACGCCGCCGCCAGCGAACCCTGGGGCTCGTCGCCGCGGCGGGCGGGGACCGGCGCGACCTGCGCAACACGGTCCTGGCCAACGGGGTCGTCCTGGGCGTGGTTGCCGGTGTGCTCGCCGTAGCCCTGGGCATTGGCGTGGCCCGCGTGGCCGAGCCGATCCTGGCGATCTTCACGCACACCCGGCCCGGCCCCCTCGGCACCAGGCCGGCGGACCTGGCGCTGATTGGGGTCGTGGCCCTGGTCACAGCCCTGGTCGCGGCGCTCCAACCGGCCCGGGCGGCGGCCAGGACCGATGTCGTTGCGGCGCTGGCGGGCCGGCGGCCACGTGTCCCTTCGCGCCTGCGCGTGCCGATCCTCGCAGCGGTCGTCGCAGGTCTGGGCGTCCTGATCGCCCTGGTCGGGGCCACCCGGTCGGGGGGGACCGTCGCCATCCTCCTCGGCGTGGCGCTGGTGGAGGTGGGCCTGGTGGTGGCCACCCCCTCCATCCTGCTCCTGGTCACCAGCCTGGGACACCACCTCCCCCTGGCGCCCCGGCTGGCGCTGCGCGACGCGGGGCGCAACCGCAGCTCAGCCGCTCCCGCGGCAGCGGCGGTGATGGCCGCGGTGATCGGTTGCGTGGGAGCCCTGCTGGCCGTGTCCAGCCTGAGCGCGGCCGACGCCTCGACCTACCAGCCATCCCTCCCCAGCGGCGACGTCAGCGTCTCGATGAACCCGCCCCTGTCCGCCACGGCGAGGCCAGGGTGGCGCTCAGCCGAAGCGGCCGTCACCGCGGCGCTGCGCTCCAAGCTGGACACCTCGAGCGTCGCCGTGGTGTCGAACCCTGGGCTCTGCAACTCCACGGGCGGGTGCAACGTCACCGTCGCTCCCCACGTCGCCCCCGGCACCAGGGTGACCACGCGCGTCAGCGGCACCTCGTTCGGCTTCGGTGCCGGCACGGCGCTGGTGGCCTCCGCTGGGGCCCTGCCTGCGCTCACCGGACTTTCGCCGGCTGCACTGGCCCCGGCCGAGACGGCGATGCGCGCGGGCAAGGCGGTGATGGTGGATGCCTGGGCTGTCCGTCACGGGATCGCGGCCCTCGACGTGACGGCGACCCCCATCTCGGTCCCGTCGGCGCCCCGGCCTGCAGCACTGCGGACCGTGCACGTGCCGGCGGTGGTGTTGGGGAGGGGCTTCGCCCCCGCCCTGGCCATCCTGCCCCCGTCGCTGGCAAGGCGGATCGGGGTCGGCTCGACCCCCGAGATGGTGCTCGCATCGACCATTGCGATGCCCACGACCACCGACCTCCAGGGGCTCCGGGCGGCCCTGGTCAAGGTAGAGATCGCCCACCCGGCGTTGTTCAACCCCTACCAGCTCTTGAGCGTCGGGTCGCCGTTCCGCCCACGCGGCAAGCTGGCGATGCTGATCCTGATCCTGGCAACGGCCCTGGTGGCGTTGGCGGCGGCGGGCATAGCCACCGGGTTGGCCAACGTGGACCGTGCCGAGGACCTGCGCACGCTCGATGCTGTGGGGGCCAGCCCCCGGACGCGCCGGGTGCTGTCTGCAGCGCGTGCGGGGGTCGTAGCCGGCCTCGGGACCCTGATCGGTGCGGCTGCCGGGTTCGTCCCTGCCCTGGCCTGGATCGCCGGCACCAACCGCACGTCCCCACCCCCGAGCTCGGTCGCGGCTGGCGCGGGAGGCATCAGCGGCTCGATCGCATCACCCCAGCTCTCGTCGGTGATGCACCTGGTCGTGCCCTGGGGGGAGCTGGCGG
This sequence comes from Acidimicrobiales bacterium, assembly GCA_050744085.1. GTDB lineage: Bacteria > Actinomycetota > Acidimicrobiia > Acidimicrobiales > JAJPHD01 > JAVKSL01. Next base: position 1,922 of record JBOGGU010000015.1, on the reverse strand, counting down.
CCGTCGTCGTCGGCATCCCCCTCACCGCAGCACTGCTCGCAGCGGCCTTCAGCCGGTCGCCGTTGACACAAGGGTAGTGCAGTGCCGTCCTAGCCTCGCGGTCATCGAAGGCGGAGTGCCGTAGCGAGGGAACGTGGGAAGCTCATGAGGACACACAAGATCAGCCGAGCCAGCAAGGGACGCAGCGCATTCATCGTTCGAACGACGGCGTTGGCGTCGGTCGCCTCCTTGGCTTGCGCCCTCGCTCTGGCCACCCCTGCACATGCGGCTACGCCGGCCGCCGGAACCTCAGGCTCAGGCCCTGCCTCTGCTGCAACACCCGAGTACCCCAACTACCGGGACCTTCGGTTCCATCCCATCGACTGGTATCGCCAGCGAGGTTACCCCGGACGCTGCCTCCTCTTGCAACGGTGACTTTCCCATTGCAAGCTGCCTGAACATCACTGGCGGCGTTCTATACGTAGGTACGATGACTGCTACCTCGGACAATATCGACCCCTCGTCGTCCCACAGCGTCAACACCTGCGTATCCGGACCCGCCAGTTTTGGGACGTACTGTAGTGGTTATAAGAACGTGCCCGCAGATCACTACTACAGCTGGACAGTCATTGTCAATGGGTGCGGCGCTGTAGGAGTGAGGGCTCTTGGGGCCCGTGACCAGGGAGTTCGGGTTGTTGATCCCAGTTGAGCAACCGCCGTGGCTCCCGTGGAAAGGCAGATCCGCTTGACGGTGGTTCTATGTGGGTGGCTTGCGTGGTGAGCGGCGGCGAGAAGCGCTCGGCGTTGGGTCGGCGGTTCGGGTGGCGGCGCCCTCGGCCTGCTCGACTGCGTGCAGGGAGGCTATCTCCAGCTTGGTGACGATTTCCTTGAGACGTCGGGCGTTGTCGAACCACTGCTGGTAGCGGGCGAGTTGGTCTTGGGTGAGGTAGCGGGTGACGGTCTTGCCGTCGACGGTGCGGGTCCATTGGATGTAGGGGCCATGCAGGTTAGGCGGGTCGTGCTTGCAGGCACATCCGGGCTTCCCGCAACGCATGTGGCGCAGGACCACGCTGCCTGGTAGCACCCCATCGATGGCGGCGAGTTGGCCTGCGAGGGCTCGGCGGGTCGACTCCCATGGCATATGGGCCTCGATGTCCGGCATTGCTGCTCCTTCCCATTCGACCATCCCCCACCGGTGAGCCTACAGCGGTAATGCTGTAGGTGCCCGGCACGTGCCGTGGCTGGTTGGAAGGAGATCCGATGCTCAGCGCCGACACCGAGACCGACACCTTCGCTCCGGCGAGGAATGGCTTCGAAGAGGTGCTCACCTGGCTCGAGGGGACCGAGTCGGCCTCGCTCACCCACGCCGAGCTCGAGAACAAGTGGAGCGACGCGGTCGCGAGGTGCAGCGCCTCATGCTCCAGGACCACCTGGACCTGCGCTCCCTTCGCGAGGAACGCGTCGGGGTCATCGATGCCGACGCCAGGCTGCACGCCAGCGTGGAGCCTGGCCACCGCCGCCACCTCTCGACGGTGCTCGGCACCGTGAGTGTCGAGCGCCTCGCCTACCGTCACTTGGGGGCATCCAACCTCCATCCCGCCGACGCAGCGTTGAACCTGCCCACCGAGCTGCACTCCCACGGCCTGCGCCGACTGGCCGCGATCGAGTCGACCCGAGGATCTTTCGACGACGCCAGTGAGGCCATCGAGCGATCCACCGGGGTCGCGGTCGCCAAGCGTCAGGTGGAGTCCCTCACCGCCGCGGCGGCCACAGACGTCGAGGACTTCTACGCAGCCAGAGCCCCAGAGCCCGACGCGGTGGGATCGGACCGGGACGCGGTGTCTGCCTCTCGACAGGTCCGTCTCCCCGGCCCGTCCCCCGAACCGGACTTGCGGCTTCCACCGCATCCGGCTCTCCACGAGTCCATGCCGCAGAGCTACGCA
>JBOGGU010000014.1:0-29868 GCA_050744085.1 Acidimicrobiales bacterium | reverse complement strand
CGATCACTCCGCACTCCAGCTTCGAGGCCAACGTGTACGTGCTCACCAAGGAAGAAGGCGGCCGCCACAAGCCGTTCTTCTCCAACTACCGGCCGCAGTTTTACTTCCGGACGACGGACGTGACCGGGACGGTGAAGCTGAAAGAGGGCGTCGAGATGGTGATGCCGGGGGACAACGTGTCGATGGAGATCGAGCTGATCCAGCCCATCGCCATGGACGAGGGCCTGCGCTTCGCCATCCGCGAGGGCGGCCGCACCGTGGGCGCGGGGCGCGTCACCAAGATACTCAAGTAATGCCCGACACGAGCCACCAGCGCATCAGGATCCGGATCAAGGCCTACGACCACGAGGTCATCGACAGCTCCACCAAGAAGATCGTGGAGACCCTGCTGCGCACCCAGGCCCGCATCCGGGGCCCGGTGCCGCTGCCCACCGAGAAGCACCGCTACACGGTGATCCGCTCCCCGCACAAGTACAAGGACAGCCGAGAGCACTTCGAGATGCGGGTGCACAAGCGCCTGCTGGACATAGTGGAGCACGGCCCCAAGACCGTGGACGCCCTCCAGCGCTTGGACCTGCCCGCCGGCGTGGACATAGAGATCAAGATACAGACCAATTAACGCGCGGCGCGGCCGAGCTGATCGACCGGTTTGCCGGTCGTTACACGAACCCCAAGACTGCCCACCAGTACCGGGCCGAGCTGAGCGCCCTCTTTGCCTTTGCTGGGGTGGCCCACCCTCGGGCGCTGACGGACTCGGGGGTCAACCACTGGGTGGCGCAGGCTCGGGCCAACAACACCCGCCGCAATCGGCTGGCCGGCGCCTGCACCTTCCTGCGTTGGTGCGTGCGCCAGGGCCAGGCCGACCCGGCAATGGTGGAGGAACTGAGCAGCAGGGAGAACCCGCTGCGGGCAACACCGCCGCTGTACGGCAAGCTCCAGGGTAAGTACCCGGCCCGTTGGCTTACCCACGAGGAGGCCTTCGGAGCGCTGCTTGGCGTATGCGATGCCTCCGACTTGGGGCGGCGAGACGCGCTGGTGCTCCGGCTCGGACTGGCGGGGATGCAGGTGGCCGAGATCGTCCACCTGCGGGTCGGGGACCTGCGCCTGGGCAGCGAACCCACGGTCGAGTGGATCGGCAAGAAGAGCAGGCCGCGCAAGGTCGCGGTCGGCCCTTGCCTGCTCCGTCTGCTCGATGACTACCTGGACCGCTATGTGGACGCCCTCGACCGGCCGCTTAGGTCATCGGACCCGGTTGCCTGCCGCCAGAAGCCCGGTGGGGGAGTAGGCCTGATCTCTTGGGGCCAGCCGTTCAAACAACCCTGCAGTGTTGCCAAGCTGGTCACCCTGCGCGCTGACCAGGCGGGCTTGGGGCACCTGAGCCCACACGACCTGCGTCGCAGCACGGCGGGCATCCTGCACCGAGCTGTCTCTGATCTGACCTGGGGCGGTGACGAACCTGTGCTCCGGCTTGGACTGACGGTGATGCGGGTGACCGAGATCGTCCACCCTTCGGTGCGCGGAGCTGCGCCTGGGCAGCGAAACCCACGGTCGAGTGGATGGGCTCGCGAAGCAGCTGACCGTAGGCTTCGGTCCGAACGTAGTAAAGCCGGCGGACTTCCCGACCCGTCCGGGCTCCACCGTCGGTGTGCCCGCGTCACCGCTGTCTTCGCCAGCGGGCAACCCGGTGCCTCGGGCACCGGGTTATCGGGTGTCGGTGGCCGAAGGCCTAGGTGCGTAACTGGCGCTGACGGGCCTCCTCGCGGGCCTCCTGGTAGCTGAGGTCGTCGCTCAGCTCGTGGTCATCGGGGTCGAACTCCTCCCAGCCGGGAGGGAACTCGGGTGCGTCGGTCATGTGCTCCTCTTTGCTCGACAGTTCCTGAACTGGTCGATCAACTCGTCGGCTGCAGGTTGGCGTTGCCAAATTCGGTCTTGGCACCGACGACCACCAGGTCGTCGCCTGCCTCAAGGGCACCAGCACGCGTAGCTGGCGCTCCTCGGCAGCATCTTGCGGCCAGCACAGACAGCCTCCAGTCTGAGCCACCGGGGCTGGCCATCGGCTATTATGTCCCACAGTGATGGTAGAGTGGGGCAGGTGCGGATAAGTTGGACTCACGCTTCACATCGACATCGGATTGCCCGAGGTGATGCACTTCATGTTATCGAGCACTGCGGGCTCGTGTTCTTGCAACCAGCGCCCGAAGGCTCTGTGGTCCCAGGACAGCGCCTGGTGTATCTGGGCGACGACGCGTCGGGCAGGGCGATCGAAGTGATAGCGGTGCCTCTGGAGCCAACTGAGACGGGTGAGGCGAGGCTTTGTGTGATTCACGCGATGAAGTGCAGACAGAAGTACAAGGATGCCTACGAGGAGGCAAGCAAGTGGAGGCTGTGAGACGGACAAGTTCCGGGGTGGTGCTCACCCATGAGGTGGAGGCGGCGCTGGCGGAGGAGGCCGAGGCTGGATACGACCTAGACCTGGCTCGACGATGGCGTCCAGGGAGGCCGTCGTTGAGTGAGGGTGTCTCTCCTCGGATACACCTACGAATCGAGCCTGAACTCGCCGAAGCACTGCGCCGGGTAGCCGACGACGAGCACCGCAGCGTGAGCGCGCTGGCTCGGGACGCTCTTCGGGCGTACGTGGACTCTCATTAGTTGGCTATCTATGTAGAAAGAGGTTGTTTCATGGCAAATCCCTTGCAGGCCCGCGATGGTGGTGCGCGCTCCGGCTGCGTGCAGTTACGGCACAGTGAGACCCAGTATCAAGATACAGGCCAATTAGCGCGCAGCGCGGCTAACTGGCGAGCGTGTCCAGGGGCACCACGACGGGCTCGTGGTCAGGCAAGTGGACCTGGAGGGTCACCTCGTCTGCGCCAAGCGCCCAGAGGTAGGAGGCCAGGGTCGAGACGCGCAGGTCTCGTTGGCGCTCGATGCGGGACACGTCGGACTGCACCATGTGGAGAGCTTCGCCCAACGCGACCTGGGTCATCTGCTGGCCCTGCCTCAGCTCGCGAAGCAGGTGCCCGTAGGCTTCGGTGCGCACCTGGCGCCGCTGGCGGGCCTCCTCACGGGCCTCTTGGTAGCTCGGGTTGTCGCTCAGCTCGTGGTCATCAGGGTCGAACTCCTCCCATCCGGGAGGGAACTCGGGTGCGTTGGTCATGTGCTCCTCCTTGCTCGATAGTTCCTGAACTGGTCGATCAACTCGTCGGCTGCGGGTATGGCGTCGGAGTACCAGGCGTTTCCCGATTCGGTCTTGTAGCCGCCGACCCGCGAGGATTGGATACGGTGGCGTACGTACGGCAGAGCGGCGTCGCGCCCGAACTGGCGGAGGTACACGAGGGCATCGTCGACCTCGGCTCGGGAGTTGGGGTCGAGCGAGCCCCGCCACTCCCTGAATCCAGGAGATGGGATGAGGCGCCACACGTGAGTCGATGCGCCGTCCATCCCACAGTCGTTCAACGGGCCCTCGCAAGGCCGCCCAGACGCATCCTTACCTTATCTTATGTCAAGCGGCTGAGGTGAGTAGTTGCAGCTGGCCAGGGTCGATCTCGACTGGCCCGGGCAGCGTCACGACAATCTTGCGGGCCGCCTCCAGGTCCTGGCGGACTCCCACGAGGGTGATGCCCACGAGCCTGGCATTCGCATCGAAACGCAGGTGGTGGCCCTCGGGGGACTCATCGAAGCTCACCGCGTCGGAGGGTTCACCGATGTGCAGGTACAACACGTCGGCGTTGGCGTCGTAGTCGATGTTGTCGAAGGTGATCCCGGCAACGGTGATGGTGGTGCTATCAGTCATGGCAAGCTCCGGCGGGCGAAGGCAGTGACAACGCTGGGCTGCCGCTGTCTTGGTCCCAGTGTACGACCACCTTGAGCCAACTGCTCGGCCCGCCGGGGCCGTAGAGCCACTCCTCATCTGGATGGCGCCCCGCAACCCGGCGCGTCGGGCTTGCCAGCACTGCCAGGACTTCGCCACGACACGCCCCTAGCTCTGGGTGCCGAGCCACCACGTGCGCCCAGCGCTCCTCGCTGAGCACGATTGGCCGGTCACCGGGCTCCCCGCTCGCCCGGAGCTCATCGGGTGTCGATAGCGCGGGGGCCTGGTTGGCCCGATGCCGCCGCTGCGGAGCCGGCCTCGAAGGTCGTGTCGAACCAGCGGAGGAACTCGATCACGCTACCAAGCTGTGAGATTCGCTCGTGGATCGCCCGCTGGTCGTGGCCGGGCAAGAAGTCACGGGCCACGACCACGACACCGCACCCACACGCGCACGCCCGCCGGTCGAGGGCGGTATCGACGTAGGTGATCGGGTTCCTGACACGCCCGACAGGGGCTTGGGTTCCCACGAAGGTGGCGTAGACGGCATGCCCAGGTCAGAGGATGCGGCCCTCGATCGCCGGGCGCCCGGTGGCGGGCTGTCGTTCCAGGCGCTCGATCCCGATGGCGAGGCGGACCACGCCATCGTAGCCAACGAGGGCAAACTGCTCTCGATCAGCGCGGCTGCCGAGCACCCAACATTATGTAGCTGGCGGCGTCGTACGGACGGGGGTCAGCTTGCCTGCAAGCACTGGCGAGCGCCTCCCGGATTACGTCCGAGATCGTCGTCCCACTTGCCTGGACCCGCTGCGCCAGCAGCTCTCGCAGCTCAGGGTCAAGCCGGACCGACTCCACGGTTGCCGGTGCCGAGCCCAGTGAGGGTCGGCCCCGCCGACCACGGCGGGCGAGTAACTCGTCTGGGTCATAGCCGGCTTCGGCTTCAGCCGCGAGAGCCTGAACCTCGTCATCTGTGATGGGTCGGCCAGACTCTGAATGGCCGTAGACCCGAGGATTGGTCAATGGTTGATCAACCTCCTTAACTTTGGACGCATGGCATGGCGTGGATGATCAACTGGCTTTCCTCCCGCGTGGTCATTACGACCACCTCCAAGAGGTTGCCGGCTCGATCCGGGCCGAGGACCAGCCAGCGGTCAGGGGTTGCGCGCCGACTCGCGGACCTCCACCTGCTTAGTGTACTACGAAAGTGCGCCTGTCGACCGTGCCCGAGCGTGCCCGCAGGATGCCGACACCCAGTATCAAGATCCAGGGCATTAGGGGATGGGGCGCAGTGGGTCGTGTGATCCCCGAACGTGGCATTATGCTAACCGGTCTGCCGCTGGCCGAGCCCAGCACAACCACCGCCCGGCGGTAGCGCACCACGTCGGTCTTGCCCCTCCCCTCGTCGGTCACGGCCCATCTGAGTGGTGGATCCGGTCTGCGCCACAATAACGGATCATTTGTGCTAGACTTGTCCGTACAGAGGAAGCAACGGACAGTTGGGGTAGGCGCACGATGGGCGAGGATTCCGGTTGGCCAACACCGAGGAAGCTGGAGCGAACCTGGATGCCCACGGTCACCTCGGGGGTGCCTCGAGCGGATCGAGTCCCCGTGCGCTACAAGGCCTTCGTCCCGGCTCGAATCGCTGGGGCGGACCTGGCAATGCCATTGCGCCTTGCCAGCGAGATCGAAGGCGCGAGCCTCGCCGTCCTGGAACTGAATGCCGGGCCGGCGTCCGGAGGGCTGGACGCCTTGGCGGGCGCGCTGGTTCGCTCCGAGAGCGTGGCATCCAGCCGGATCGAGGCCCTTGCCGTCTCGCATCGCCGAGTGGCCGAGGCGATAGCGTCCCCAGCCCTGGCCAAGGGTGCCGCTCTCGAGGTAGCCAACAACGTCGCAGCCATGCAACGCGCAATAGCCAGCGCCGATCGACCGGGACAGTTCGGCATCGAGGACCTGCTCGGCATCCATGGCCGTCTCTTGGCTGGTACTCGTCACGCGGGAATCGCCGGTGTGCTGCGGCAGGAGCAGAGTTGGATCGGGGGGCCCTCGGGCTACAGCCCAAGGGGAGCCCTTTACGTGCCCCCCCCGTGCGAGGAGGTCGCGGCGCTCCTCGACGACCTGGTGGTGTTCGTCAATCGCACCGATGTCCCCGCTGTCGCCCAGGCCGCCATCGTCCATGCCCAGTTCGAGGCCATCCATCCCTTCGTGGATGGGAATGGCAGGGTTGGGCGCTGTCTGGTCCCTGTGGTCCTGCGAAGGCGTGGGCTGTCCTCGGCCGTCGTGCCCCCGATCTCGGCGGCCATGCTGGCAGACCGGGACGGCTATTTCGCCTCGCTGGCGGCCTACCAGCAGCGCGGCGACGTGCTCGGGTGGCTCTCGTACTTCGCAGCAACCACCCGATCAGCTGCCGAGGCTGCTGGAGGGTTGGCCGATCGCTTGGCTGCCCTGAGAACGGCTTGGACGGAGATGGCGGGCCGACCCCGGCACAACTCAGTCGTTGCCAGGGCGATCGGGGCCCTGGCGGGCCAACCCCTCCTGTCGGCAACCACCCTCGCAGGGTTGCTTGGGGTGGACCCCAACGTGGCCCGGCGTGCCCTCAACGCTTTGAACCAAGCAGGTGTGGTCGAGCTCGTGAGCAAGGGTGAGCGCAACCGCATCTGGGCTGCCGACGCCGTGTTCGATTTGTTGGACGATTTCGAGCACACGGTCGCTCGCGGAAGAGGCCCCACACGCCACCTGCGTCTCATGGCTTCGAGCACGTCGCAGGTGGTGGGCACATCGGCTCTATGAAGTGGCCTGGTCGACTCGGGCGGTCGGTTGAGGCGGTAGTGGACGTCTACGGCGTCGTTGTCGGAGCGGTGGCCGACTGTCTCGTCAGCTCGCCCGCAAGTACTGTCCGATGGCCCTTCGGATCGCCTCGGACACACTGATCCCGTCTTGGGCGGCGCGGACCAACAGATCCCGTTTGAGTTCCGGGTCGAGCCGTACCGACTCCACCGAAGAGGCCGTCGAGCCCATCGGCGGGCGACCACCGCGACGTCGCCGCAGAATCTCCTCCACATCGTAGCCCCGCTCGGCCTCGTCAGCCATGGCTTCGACCATCTCGTCCGTTATAGGGGCTCCATCACTCGTTTTCCCGTGGGTTGCGGACATCCTTATCACCCTTTCGGTAGCAGGCGGCGGTACTGGGTACTCATCGGCATCGCATGTATCACGGCTGGACCCTGAGGCCGGTCAAGCACGACCAACTCCAAGAGGTTTCCGGCCCTGTCAGGGCCGAGCACCAGGTAGCGGCTCGGGTCCTCGCCGATCTGCTCGATGACACCTGCGTGGCGCAACACATGATCGATGGCTTCGGCGTCGACGCCATGGCGGTTCGCAGACTGAAGGACCTCCACATTTGAGGTATCGTACTACACAACTCGGGGCGGCGACATCGGGTCCAACCGCCTGGTCTTGGTTGCCGGGTGTGGGAACATGTGTCCTGGTCCCAGTGTGCACGCCCCCACCTCTGCGCCACAACGCCAGGAGCTGTTGAGCGACCGTCTGGACCGGGACGGCGGGGTCCTCTGGCGACACTGATGGGCAGGACCGCCGCTGTACGAGCGGACTTGTTCAGCGCGACCCAGTAAACAATTGACAAACCAGACGGTTGCTAGGCCGCGACCGAACCGTCCTCGTCGAAGGGCCGCACCGCCACGGTCTCGGCTCGCAGCATCTCGCTCAACAGGCCGTCAAGGCGCAAGGCCACAGCCTCGTCCAGCCAGATCTCACCGCAGGCGGAGCAGCGACCAACGGGGACGTCGGTGACCACCGCCACGTGAGAGCCTCGCTGGTCCACAAAGGGCAGCCGCGCAGTGGCCCGCTCCCCGTTGTCGCATACCGAACAGCGCATCATCGCCTCCGGCGCAGGTCAACTGACCAGAGTGCCGGGTCGGGCTCATAGACCGTCACGAGTCTCTCCTCTTGTCGTTGCTCATCAACAGCGATCACCACGTGCAAGGGCGCATGCCACCCCAACAGCAGTACCAGCTCGCGCACCACGAGCGGATCCTCGGGGGCTTCGGCGATAACCTCGCCAGCACAGTTTACGAGCGGTTGATGGCGCCAAACCTGCGCAGCTGACGACGGGCTCGGCGGGGGCTGCCCGCGTACAGGTGGGCGATCGAGCGGTTCACCTCGGCACCGTCGAGCCCCCCGTGTTGGCACATCGCCTGGATGTCCACCCAGTCCTTGTCGCGGTTGAACGCCACTTTGAACGCGACCAGATGCTCGCCGCGGAGTATCGGGATCTGTGTCCCGGCGAAGGCCACGGTACGGCTCGCACGAACCGCTCGAGTGTGGAACTCGTCGAACGCGAAGAAGACGTCGACGTCGGTCGAATCCCACTCGACGCGGACCCAGTCTCCCCTTCGGACCAACGCCAGGTCGACATCGGTGGCAGCCCCCAGGGCTTCGAGGACAGCAAGCACCTCCACGGCGCGGTCCGAGGACACCGAGACGTTTAGGTTGATGTCTACGGTTGCCCGAGGCTCGGCGTAGTAGGCCAACGCCAACGCCCCGCCGAAGGCGTGTCCGATACCTGCGTCACGGAGTCCCGCAGACAGTGCGACCACCTTCTCAGGAAGGCGGCGTTCCACCGGTACGGATCATCTCTCTAACCGAGTAGACCTCAGGCGAATGTTGGGGGGTGCCTACATGAAGGGCCTCCGCCAGCGCCAGGGCTTCGGACAGCAAGTGACCATGTGCGTCGTAGGTCGCATCGCATCCGAGGCCCGTGCTGGCAGTGGGGTGAGCACGGGCCTGCGCTTCCAGACGTTCGATGAGGGTCGTGCCGCGATCGTTACGGCGACGCCAGGCCATGGACCCGAACTGTAGCCTTCGGCCCGGTCTGGGAGCGCCCTTCGAGGGGCTCAGGTGGGGGCGAGCACGGTCCAGCCCATCGCCGTTGCTGCTGCGGCCATCCGCTGGTCGTAGGTAACCAGGCGGCCCAAGTCAGAGCCGAACTCGGCTGCGGTCGCCAGGGGATGGCGTCCAGGGACCGAAGCTCGTGGGGCGCCAGCCTGGCGGCAGCCTTCAGCACCCGATCGCTGACGGCCACGAGGTCGACCCGGGCGAGCGCGCCAGCACCGCGAGACACCGCCCGAGCACCCAGGGGAAGGAGCGCTCCGCCGCCAGCTTAGGCCATTGCGCGCCCGCCGTCCTTTTAGGAATATGCCGCCGTGCGCCGCGCCGCCGTGCCCACTCCCGACCCCGCACCGCCGGAGGCACCGCTCTCCCGGAGCCGAGCCATGGGGCCCGCATCGGGCATCGGGCTCAGCAGCGCCACAGGGCGTCCCCGGTCGGTGATCTGGACAGTCTCTCCCCGCTCGACTTGGCGAAGCAGCTCGCTGGCCCGTTGCCTCAGCTTCCGGGACCGCTGGTGGAGGTCCCACGCGGGCCACTCACTTTGGGCTATAGTGCCCGTGGCCTCCACGGGGGCGATGACTACGAAAACTTCGCAAAGTGTGTGACAACGGACTAGTTCGGGCGTCATCCTAGCAAGGGCACCTCGTCTGCTATGGTGTCCACGGCGCAAGTTCTGGTCCCAGGGGGGCTGGCACGGGCCGGTCCTCAGACAGAACCTCAACTCGAACTCAACTTCAGGAGGCTAAATGCGCAGTACACCCGCTTGGATGCGTCGGCTGGTAGTTGGCGGGGTATCCGCCGTCACCATGGCCGGTGTAGGCGTGGTCGGCCTTTCGGGGTCCGCCGGTGCCACCTCAACCTTCTCGATCAGCCGTCTCTCCGGTCCGAGCCGCTTCTCCACGGCTGCCGCCATCGCCGCAGCCGCCTACCCCAAGGGCGCAGCCACGGTCATCCTGGCCAGCGGCCTGGAAGCCAACATCTCCGACTCGCTCGCCTCGTCCTACCTGGCTGGCCAGCTGAACGGCGGGGCCGGCGCGCCGATCCTGCTCACCAACCCCAACGCCGTGCCGGCTGAGACCACCGCGGCCCTCAAGTCCCTCGGCACCACCAACATCATCGTGGTGGGCGGCTCCGCAGCGGTGTCCGACTCGGTGGTCACCACCCTGAGCAAGACCTACACGGTGACCCGGGTGTCCGGCGCCAACCGCTTCCTCACCGCTGCCGCCATCGACAGCGTCTCTGGCGACATGACCGTCGGCACCGCTGGCGGGGCCAAGGCCAGCGGGCCCTCCACGCCCACCTCCAACGGAGTCACCCTGAATACGACCTCGGCCCAGCCTGGTGGCACCGTCTCCGGTACGCTGGCCAATCCCACCACCGTGAAGACCCTCACCCTGGGCGGGATCGGCAGCTCCACCCAGACTCTGACCGTCAACCAGACCACCGGCTCCTTCAGCTTCACCGTCCCCGCGGGCCAGGCGTCTGGCGCCATCACCCTGGTGTTCACCACCACGCCGACCAACGGCGCAGCAGCCACCCAGGGCACCACGGTGCTCACGGTCAACCCGGCCAACGGCAACACCTACACCGGCCAGCGCTTCGCCATCGTGGCCGACGGCCAGGACGCCAACCTGGTGGACTCGCTCGGCGCGGCCCCGGTCGCCTTTGCCGAGCACTTCCCGATCCTGCTGGTCAACGGCCCCACTGGCACGCTGTCCGCGGCGCAGCTGGCCTTCCTCAAGTCCAACGGCGTCAGCTCAGACGTGCTGATCGTCGGTGGGAGCGGGGCAGTCGGCTCCCAGGTCGCCACCCAGATAACCGCCAACGGCCAGACCCCGGTCAACGTGGCGGGCACCAACCGCTCAGGGACCTCCGAGGCGCTGGCTGAGTTCGCCATCAACAACCTGGGCTTCTCCACCTCCACCTTCGACATCGCCTCAGGCGCCCCCGGCCACCTAATCGACTCGCTGTCCGGTGGCCCCTACGGAGGCACCCGCACCCCGCCGGCTCCCACGCTGATAACCACTGACGTGAACAACCCCGGCTCCGTGCCCGACTTCGCCACCAAGTACTCCGGCACGGAGACTTCGGCTGTCGTCTTCGGTGGCTCGGCAGCGGTGTCAGACGCCAGCATCGCCCTGATCACCACGGCCGGCCAGGCTGCCGGTGCTCCGGGCTCGGTCAGCCTGATCACGAGCACGGTCCCCATCGGTGGCACCATCACCGGCACGGTTTCCACCCCGGCCCTGGTCAAGAGCCTCACGGTCTCTGGCTGCGGCCTGTCCAGCGCCCCGGTCAACGTCAACTCCAGCGGCGGCTTCGCAGTCTCCATCCCGGCCAGCCAGGCCGCTGGCACCTGCACGCTGACCTTCACCGCCACGCTGACCAACGGCACCACGGTCACCTCGACCGAATCGGTGACGGTGACCGGGACGTCGGTCAACAACACCGGCTTCGGCACCCCGCCGACCGCCGGCGAGTCGGCTCCGGTGCTCATCGGCGCCACCATCACTGCCAACAACTTCGGCAAGGCCGCCAACAGCACCGTGCAGTTCACCTTCAGCGGCCCGGTGACCGCGCAGGTGGCTCACGACTTCTCGCTGGCTGGTTATGACACCGAGCGGGCCGTCGCGGCAACCGCAGCCACTACGGATGGGTCCAACCCCAACGTCGTCGACGCGAACTTCTCACCCTTTGTGGACGTGGCCTCGTACACCTTCGCGGTGGCCGAGAACACCGGCAACGGCGCTGGCGCCAGCGCGGCTCGGGGCTCCAGCGGCACTGACGCAGGGAAGAACAACCCCCTCGGCTCCGTGAGCCTCTCGGGTTCCAGCGGCCCAGCCTCGACCACCAGCGGCCTCACCACCGGGCCCAACCTGCTCAGCGCAGCGGTCAACCCGGCGAACCTCAAGGAGGTCACCTACACCTTCGACAAGCCGGTGGGTGCCGCTGTGGCAGCGGACTTCGGGGTCGGCCGCAACACCAAGGGCGTGGCCTTTGACCCGACCTACCTCCCCGGCACGACCACGGTGCCGGTCGACTTCGCCGCCAACCAGTCAGGGGCGACCAGGTTCTGGGTCCTGGAGGAGGGGGCATTCGGCACCGGCGGCCCGAACGCCACGGAGTCCGTTGGGTCTCCGAGTGACCTGGTCTCGGTCACGCCCGTAGCGGGGAACGACTTCCAGTACGACTTTACCTTCAATTCGTCCAACACGTCGGTGACCGCCGGCCCAGCCGCAGACTTCGTGCTCTACACGAACGACGGCACTGAGTACGTGGGCCAGCATGTCGTGGCCACCCTCACCAACAACACGGTGAGGGTTGACTTCAGCCCAGGCCTGACGGAGATGGCAGTGGCGAACCTGACCCTCGGGACCGTGGAGCATGGGGCGGTCACGCTGAACCCCAGCGGTAACAAGAGCGGCGTGGGCTCTGAGCCCATCTCCGGCCTCGTGACCTCGGGGAATGCGACCGACGGGCCGCAGCTGCAAAGCGCCAGCACGGTGCCTGGGACCAACACGGTGACCTACACCTTCAACCAGCCGGTGTTCTTCAACGTCAGCGGAGGGTTCTTCGTCATCGACGCCGCCGGCAAGCCCAAGTTTGCGACGGGTGTCGCCGACCAGGGCAACACTGAGGTGGTCACCTTCGCCCCCGCGGCCCTGGCAACAGCGGTGGGTGCGGGCGTGACCGCCGATGGCTACGGCTTCGAAGGCGGGGGCCACTTGGATGCCACCACCAACATCCAGGGCTTCGCGAACCCCCCCGGAGACGTGACCCTCACCAGCTAAGCGGTGACTGCCGGCTCAGCCATCGGCTGAGCTGGCAGGCGTTGGGCTCCTGACACAGATGCCGGCCTCCTCGGAGGCCGGCAACTGTCGCGAGGGCGACATGACTTCGTCAGTGGGCACGGCGGCTCGACACCAACGTCCAAATTTCTGATACTGTCCTCGACTGACAAGGGGGTATCAGTGGTGGCGTTCGAACAGCAGCGCACCAGTCGGGATGGCTTTGGCCGAACGGGCCGTGGCGTGTGGGCGACGGTGGCCCTGGTGGGCACCCTCGGCCTGGCGGTGCCCCTGTCCCTGGCGGTCGGGACGGCCTTGCCGGCGGCGGCTGCCAGCACCCCGGTGCCCACGGTCCTGGTGACCACGGGTGCTGCCAACAAGGTGGTCAGCTTCAGCGCTGGCGCCCACGTTCCCGGCGCCTCGCTGGCGTCCGGCACCGACCCCTCCGCGCTGGCAGTCACGCCGGACGGCACCCTGGCCTTGGTGGCTGAGGCCCAGTCCTCCAGCCTGGCTCCCCTGACGGTCGCATCGGACAGCTTCGGCCGTTACGTCACGGTGGGGGCCGGGCCTTCGGCGGTGGCGGTGAGCCCGGACGGCTCCACGGCCTTCGTGGCCAACTCCGGTGACGGCACCGTGACGCCCGTCGCCCTGGGGGCCCTGGGGGGCAGGACGCACCAGGCTGGCCAGTCGATCACCCTGGCGGCCGCGGCGTCCCCCGACGCCCTGGCGGTCACCCCCGACGGCAAGACGCTCTACGTGGCGGAGTTCGGCACCGGCGACGTGGTGCCGGTCACCACCCTCGACGACGTGGTGGGGACGCCGATCCCCCTCGGAGGCGGCAGCGAGCCCTCGGCGCTGGCCATCACCCCCGACGGCAAGACCCTATACGTGGCCAACTACGGCGCCTCTACGGTGAGCGCCATAGCCGTCGCCACCAACACTGTGACAGGGACGATCACACTCCCGTCGGGCAGCAAGCCTCAGTCGCTGGCCATCACCCCGGACGGCAAGACCCTCTACGTGGCGGACTTCGGCACCGGAGACGTCACCCCGATCGACATCGCCACCGCGAAGGCCGGTACCGACATCTCCCTCGGGGCCTCCAGCGCCCCCGACGCCCTGGCGGTCACCCCTGACGGCACGACGTTGTACGTGGCGGAGTTCAACACCGGTCAGGTCGCGCCCGTCGACGTGGCAACCAACTCGACCGAGGGCTTCACAGTCTCCGTGGGGGGGAACCCCACCGGGATCGCCATCACCCCCGACCAGGCTCCCCAGGCGGCCCTGAGCATTGTCAGGGCCCCGGCTGGGTCTCCCACCAGCTTCGATGCCTCGGCGTCAATCGCGCCGGGAGCACCGATCGTCTCCTACAGCTGGGACTTCGGCGACGGCTCGGCGCCGGTGGTGACCACAGTGCCGACAATCACCCATGCCTATCCCACGGCAGGCTCCTACACCGCCACGGTCACCGAGACCGACTCGGCCGGGACCTCGACCACCCAGGTGTTCACCGGCCAGACCGTTAGCCGCAACGGCCAGGCGACCGCCGCGGCGTCGGCCGGCGTGGCCATCGTGGGGCCGACCACCGCTGCCGCACCGGTGGCATACGTGGCCGACTATGGGGCGCGCAGCCTGACCCCAATCGACACGGCAACCAACGCTGCTGGCGCCACGATCGCGGAGGGCTCGAACCCTGGGGCCCTGGCCATCACCCCCGACGGCCAGAGCGTCCTGGCGGCCAACCCCGGTGGTAACAGCGTCACCCCGGTCAACACCGCCTTTGCCGCTGCAGGGACGCCCACCACGGTGGGCAGCGAACCGGTGGCGATAGCCGTGAGCCCCGACGGGGCCGTGGCCTACGTGGCCGACGAGGGGTCTCACGCCCTCACCCCGATCACCGTGCTCACCGGCACGGTCCGCCCGGACATAGCCCTGGGTGCGGCCGTTGTTCCCGACGCCGTGGCGATCACCCCTGACGGCGCCACCGCCTTCGTGGCCGACTACGCCGGCAACAGCGTCATCCCGGTGACCCTGTCGGACGGGGCAGTGAGCACCCCGATAGCGCTTCCCGCTGGGGCGAAGCCTGACGCGCTGAGCATGAGCCCTGACGGCTCCACCCTCTACGTCGCCGACTACGGGACAGGGGCGGTCTCGGAGGTCTCGGTCGGCAGCGACACCGTCGCTCGTACCATCTCGGTGGGGCCCGGCACCGGCCCCAAGGCACTCGCCTTGACTCCTGACGGCTCGGTCCTTTTTGTGGCCGACAACCTCACCGGCACGGTGAGCCGCCTGGTCACCGCAACGAACGTGGTCGGCTCGATCTCGCTCGGGACCGGGGCCCCCGTGGCCTTGGCCGTGACCCCAGACGGCAAGAAGCTCTACGTGGTCGACCAGCACAACAGCCTCGTCGTCCCCGTCACGGTGGCCACCTCGGCAAAGGGGACGCCGATAGCGCTGGCGCCGGGCGCCTTCCCCGATGGGATCGTGATGAGCCCCGACCTGTCGCCCGTGGCGGTCCTGTCCGCTACTCCAGCGGTGCCGGGCTCGGCCAGCACCTTCGACGCCTCGGCATCGGCCCCGCGATCGTCCCCCATCGTGGCCTACACCTGGCACTTCGGGGACGGGTCGTCGACGACCACGGCCACGCCCACGGTCAGCCACACCTACTCGGCCGGCGGCACCTACACCGCCACGGTTACCCTTACCGACGCCGACGGGACGTCCACCACGCTGGTCTACAACGGCACCTCAGCCGTCCTCGCCGGCAGCCCGCTGGCCAGCGCCAGCCAGACCTTCACCATCGCAGCTCCGCCGCCACCCCTGGTGGTGAGTGGGGTCACACCCAGCTCGGGCAACACCGGTGACCCGGTGACCGTATCCGGCAGCGGCTTCGTGGGGGTGACAGCGGTCGACTTCGGGGGCATTCCGGTCTCCGCTTTCACGGTGAACGGGAAGGGCACCTCGATCACCACCGCTGTCCCGGCCGGCACGCCTGGCCAGACAGTCGACGTCACCGTCGTCACCAAGACCGGGACCAGCGCCACCGGCCCCGCCGACCAGTTCACGTTCACCCGCACCCGCCCGAGACACTGAGGTAGGCCACCATGCTCTCGTCAAACCCGCGGCCCTCGTCAAACCCGCGGCCCTCGTCAAACCCGCGGCTCTCGTCACGTCCGCGGCTTGTGCGCCGCCTCAGCGCGATCCTTGGCTCTGCCGCCCTGATATCGACCCTGGCGGTATCCGGCCTCGGCCTCGCACCTGCCTCGGACGCTCAGCCCGGCTGCTCGACCCTCCACTATCCCTCAATTGACGGGGGCCAGGTCGTCGACGAGTGCGCGCCAGGCGCTCTTAGCGCGCCGGTGAGTGCCAGCCCGGTTGGAGGCACCGTGGACCTGAGCGTGTTCGTCTCCGACGGCAACGGCAACGGCCAGGGTGACGTCTGCGTGGGGATAAGCGCCAGCGACACCACCAGCGTGATCGGCGGGACCCCCCCGAACCCCACCACCACCCCGTCCTCGGGGAGCCTGGGCTACACAGTGACCGACTCGGCAGTGGGGTTGGTGACCTATACCCTTACCGACTACGGCGTCCAGTCGGGCACCTCGGGCACGTGCGACAACAGCCACACCCTTGGGACCTTTGCCCAGACAGTCACCATCGACTGGTTCCCCCCGCCCACGGAGGCCACCCTGTCGACGGTGACGGCCTCTCCCGGAACCGTGCTCGCCGATGGGCATAGCTCGGCGACGGTGACTGTGGTGATGAACAACGCCAACGACGTCGCCGAGATCGGCCGCCTCGTCACGTTGGGGTGCGGCGCCTGCTCGGCCAAGATACTGCCGCGCTCTGAGTACACCGGCGCCGGGGGCAGGGCCCAGTTCACGGTGAGTGACTTCACTGCCGAGACCGCCAAGTTCTCGGTGAGCGGGGTCAACCAGACGGCAGAGGTGGACTTCGTGTCTGCCGCCCAGAGCGAGCTTGCCGACTCCACGGTCAGCGCCAGCCTGGCGCGCATCAACAACGACGGCCTCGCCACCTCCACCATCACGGTCACCCTGGCCGACTCGGGTGGCCCCCTTGCCGGGCGCACGGTGGCGCTGTGCCAGGAGCCCCTCACTGCCTACGTCGATCCTTTTACGCACAAGACGGTCGTCCTCAATCCGACCGCGGTGATTGCCCCGGCGGGCGAGCCCACCCTTAGCCAACCGGCTGCCTGCGTCGCGGGCACCAGCCCCCCCATCCCCGCCTCCAGCGTCACCGCGACCACCGACGGCGCAGGCCAGGCCGTCTTCACCGTCATCGACGGCAACCCTGAGACCGTGACCTTCCAGGCCACCGACTCGACCTCATCCCTGGTGGTTGGGACCGCCAGCGTGCGATTCGGAGACGCCTCGCCCTTCGAGGCTGGCAACTCGGTGGTGTCGACCACCCCCAGCGGGAACATCGTCACCAGCACCTCGGTCCCCGACGACGGGACCACTGCTGCCGGGGTCTTCGTGCAGCTGGTGTGCAACGACGGTGGGAACGGGTGCAACAGCGCCGGGAGCACCCTGTACAACCTGCCTGCCGGCCCCATGACCGGTACCTCTGGGCCCGCGATGCCGGTCGGCTACGCCGCGGGTACCTACACCCAGACCGTGCAGGGGGCTGACGTCGCCTTGGTGCCCACCGGCAACAGCTCGGCCACCGTCACGTCGGTCCTCAACCCCACCGATGCCAACGGCACGGCCCGATTCCAGGTGACTGACACCAAGGCCGAGTCAGTCACCTTCAACGTCTACGACCTCACCAACAACCTGGAGCTGAACAACGGGGCGGCCTCGCCCAGCCCGCTGACCGTGACCATCGACTTCACGGGCGCAGGAGCACCCTCGCCGGTCAGCTCGACCGCCACGGCCTCGCCGACCTCGGTGCCGGCCAATGGCACCACCCCCTCGACCATCACGGTGACCCTCCGGGATGCCAACGGGATGGTGGTGCCCAACCAGAACGTCACGGTCACTCCCACCGGCGGGAGCGCCACGGTGAGCCCCGGATCGGCCACTACCAACGCGTCGGGGGTGGCGACCTTCACCACCGTGGATACCCACGTGGAGACGGTGAGCTACCTGATCCAAGACGTGGCGGCAAACCTGGTCCTGGCCACCTTCCCGACGGTCAGCTTCACCGCGGGCACTGCCTCGGCGTCGGCCTCCAGCATCAGTGCCTCGCCGCCCACGGTTCCGGCCGACGGCTCGACGCAGTCGGCGGTGACGGTCAAGATCACGGACTCCGGTGGCAACCCGCTGGCCGGCAAGACGGTGACCCTGTCCCAGGATCCTGCTGGCGGCTCGACGATCAGCGCTGCCAGCGGGCCCACCAGCGCGCAGGGGATCACCACCTTCACGGTGACCGACGCGACTCCCCAGACCGTGACCTACACCGCGAAGGACAGCACGGACGGCATCACCCTGACCCACACGGCTGCTGTCACCTTTGTCGGCCTGCCCACATCCGCCAACTCCACGGTCGTGGCCAGCCCCCCCTCTGTGCCAGCCAACAGCCTGGCCGTGTCCGAGGTCACAGTTACCCTGAAGGACGCCAACGGGAACCCGGTGGCGGGCAAGACGGTATCGCTGGCAGCCGTTTCGGGCGCCTCCACGATCACCAACGCATCACCGGGCAGCGATGTCAGCAACGCCAATGGCCAGGCGACGTTCTACGTCACCGACGGGACCGCGGAGGTCGTCACCTACGCGGCGACTGATGCCACCGACTCGGTTCCCTTGAGCGCCACGGCCACGGTCACCTTCACCGGCGCGCCCTCGGGCTCCCTCTCGACGGTCACCGCCAGCCCGCCGAACGCGGCCACCAGCGGTCCCACCGGCACCGGGTCAGTGGTGACCGTCACGCTCCTGGACGGACTGGGCCACCCGATCTCGGGGCACACCATCGCCCTGAGCGCGGGCGCTGGGAGTTCGGTCATCGTCCCGGCCAGCAACGGCTCCGCCGTCACCAACGCCTCGGGCGTGGCCACCTTCAAGGTCACCGACCCTGTCGCAGAGTCGGTGACCTACTCCGCCTCGGACACCACGGCCCAGCCTGCCCAGCAGATCTTTGCCACCGCCACGGTCACCTTCACCAACGCCCCCACTGAGGCCAGCACCTCGACCGTGACTGCCCAACCCAGCACTGTGCCGGCCAACGGGACCGCCCACTCCACCGTCACCGTGACCCTGCTGGACGGCTCGGGCACGGCAATCCCCGGTCACCTGGTCTCACTTGCGGGCTCCGCAGGGACCAGCTCCAAGATCGCTCCGGCGAGCGCCGGGTCGGCCACCACCGACACCTCCGGGGTGGCCACCTTCGACGTGAGCGACACCGCCGTGGAGTCGGTGACCTACACCGCCACCGACACGACTGCTGCTCCCGTCGTGGTGGTTGCCCAGACGGCCACGGTGAGCTTCGTCAGCTCGCCCAGCGAAGCCAACCAGTCCACCGTGTCGGCCCTGCCGACCTCCGTCCCGGCGGACGGGAAGTCCGCCTCCACGGTAACCGTGACCCTCCATGACGCCTCAGGGACGCCAATCCCCAACCACATGGTGTCACTTGCGGGCTCCGCCGGGACCAGCTCCACTATCGCTTCTGCGAGCGCTGGGTCGGCTACCACCAACTCCTCGGGGGTGGCCACCTTCGACGTGACCGACGCCACCGTGGAGCCGGTGACCTACACAGCCACCGACGCCACCGTCTCGCCGAACGTGGTGGTGGCCCAGACGGCCCAGGTCAACTTCACCACGCCTTCCGACGAGGCCAGCGCCTCCACCATCTCGGCCTCCCCGCCGAGCGTGCCCGCGGACGGAGTCAGCTCGTCCAAGATCGTGGTCTCGCTGGTTGGCAACAGCGGACCGATAGCCGGGGACAACGTGGTGCTCACCGCCAAGAACGGCATCTCTACCATCAACATCGTCACTGACCCGACGGGAGCGGATGGCAACGCGGTGTTCACGGTCACCGACACCACTCCCGAGAACGTCGTCTACACCGCAACCGACACCACCACGGGGGTAACCCTTGACCAGACCGCCACAGTCGGGTTCGATGAGGTGGTGCTCAAGCCGGTTGTCACCGGGGTGAGCCCGAACCTCGGGTCCAACATGGGTGGTACCCAGGTCACCATCTCGGGGCAAGGCTTCGCAGGGGCCACGGCGGTGATGTTCGGCACCTCGCCGGGCAAGATCGTGAGCATCGCCCCGTCCGGTGACAGCATCGTGGTGACCGCGCCCGCGGGCCGGGGCTCGGTTGACGTCACGGTGACCACCCCCAACGGCACCAGCGCGGTCAGCAATGCCGACCTCTACAGCTTCGGCCGGGTCCACTGATGCGCATGAGGGGCCCTTTCTTGGGCGCCCTGGCCCTGGCGGTGGTGGTGGCCCTCACCGCAGCGGGCCAGGCCCCGGCCACCAACGCCACCCTGGCGTCAACCACGGTCCCCCCTGTCCCCACCGGCGCGGCGGCGAAGCTCCCGAGCTCGGCCCCGGCCCCGCCCGGCTTCGCCCAGAGCCTGGTCACCGCCTACTCACAGGCCGACTCTGTGGTGGCCCCCACCAGCGCGACGGGCTCGTCGAGCAAGCCGCCCCTCCCAAGCTCCGGGGCCTTTGCCCAGCAAGTCAACTCCCTCACCCCTGCCGAGCTCAATGCCATGTATGACGCCAACACCGGCGCCTGGAGCAAGGTCTTCTCCGCGACCGCCTCCTATGCGGCTGCGAACGTCGGTCGCTTCATCCCCTCCACCCTGCCCACGCAAGTGCCCAACGTGACGCCCACCAGTGGGTCAACAACTACGACCACCACTGGGTCAACCACTACGACCACCACCACCCCGCCTTCCACGACCACGACCACACTCCCGCCTCCCACGACCACGACCACCACTGGACGCACGCGCACCGGCCACACCGTCAGTGTCGGCCCGGTGCAGGCGCCCGGGGTGGCAACGGGGATCATCCCGCCGATCTACCTGGTCAGCGACGTGACCGGGCCACCCGATCCCGTGCCCAGCCCAGCCACCCCGTCGGGGCCACCGTCTATCTTCACCCCGGTCTCCTGCGCCATCAGCTCGTCGTTCCCCGGCAGTGCGGGGTTCCAGACCATCTATGCCCTGACCGTGGCCGAGCAGGCGGTGCAGGCGGTCGGCTACGAGCTGTCCCAGGCGGCGGATATCGATTTCACCGTGGCAGAGGCCGGGGTACCTATCGAGGAACAGGTCGAGCTGGGACTCGGGATCGGGCTGCTGGTCGCCAGCGGGGTTGACAGCGTGCTCGCAGCGGCCCTGCAGGTCTCGGTCGACACGATCAACTACCTCGTCAACCGCTCCCAGGACTGCGCTGGCAACAACCAGCAATCCACGGTCGGCAATATCGACTCGAACGTGGTCGACACCGCCAACAACGCCAATGCCATCTACGCCCTGGACCAATCCAACTACTCCTTGGACCAGCAAATCTATGCACTCCTCGACACCAGGACGACCCACGTAATCAACCAGCTCGACGTCGCTCAGAAGAGCTTGGACCAGGCCCTCTACCACAGCATCGAGGAGGCGTTGGTCGGGGGCACCCCTACCGCCATCGTGAGCTACGAGCTGCCAGCCTCGCTGGGTGGCTACCTGGACTCCACCACGATCGGAGTTCAGGCCATCGTGACTGCCACGCTGTCGTCGATGCAGACGGCTAACCAGTCCTTCTCCCGCGCGGCTACCACCGACCTGGTGAAGGCCAACAGGGAACTGGCAGCCAAGCAGTACAAGGCCGCGTTCGCTGATTACCAGACCACCTACCAGCTCCTGGTCCATTGAGGGGAGCATCGTTCATGCGCGTTGCCAGGCCATCTCGCCGCCGCACCCTGAAAGGCGTCGGGGTTGTGCTCACCGCCGCAGCGCTAGTGGCAGTGGGGCTGGTGGGAGTCGGCCACAAGGGGGCTTCGTCCAGCCCGCGGTCAGTTGCACTGAACGCGGGCACGCCCAAGGGGGTCTCCCAGCTGAGTGCCGCCTTGCACCCTGCACCGGCGGGGACGCCCGCCCCGAAGGCCTTCGCCTCCACCCTCGACGCGATCTACGCCAACGCCGTCTCCTACGCCGGCCTGCCTGGGAGATCGGGTAGCGGTAAGGTCGTCACCACAACGGCGCCGATGTCGACTCAGGCCTTCAGCCAGCTGGTGAAGGGGATGAGTCGTGGCCAGCTCGCCAAGGTCTACGACGCGAGCCCGACTGGTTGGGCACACATCGGCTCCACCCTCGCCAGCGTTCACAAGACCCTCCCTCCGACCAAGCTCGCTTCGGACATCGCCGATGCCTACGCAGCCAAAGCCACCACCACCGCTGTGCCACCCAAGGCTGCTCCGAGATCCAAGGAGGCACCACCGGCAAAGGCGACAGCAGCGGTCCATCCGACCGCAACGGCCAACCTGACCAGCATGCTCCTGGTGACGAACTCGGGCAGCCCACCGTCGTACACTCCGCCGCCACCCAAAGTCTTCAACGCTCCGACCTGTCCCAACTACAGCCTCGGCACCGACGATGGCTACGACCTGCTGTTCGGGCTGACCGAGGCCGCCGATATCGCTGTCGGCCTGGCGGGAGTTTACCTCGTTGGCATCGTTGCGGCTGTCGTCGCCCTCGCCCTCCAAGCCTCCGTGGATACGGTGAACCTGCTCATCAACCTGTACCAGCAGTGCCAGACTGTCAGCAGCGACCAGGAGAGCGTGGTGGTGGACGGCAACGTGATCAACCTGGACAATACAACAATAGCGATCATCGGGTTGGACAACTTGATCCAGGTGGAGGAGGACCAGATCTACGCCTTGTTGGACAGCCGGACCCAGACGATCATCAACAAGCTGAACGTGGCCCAGCACAGCCTGGACCAGGCGCAGATGCAAGCGATCGAGGAGGCCCTGGCCGGCGGCAGCGGGACGGCCATCGCCAGCTACGAGCTTCCCGCCTCGCTCGGAGGATGGCTCGACTCAACCCCGATCGGGGTCCAGGCCATCGTAACCAACGCGGTCTCCAGCCTGGAGCAGGCCCACCAACCGGTGAGTTCCAGCGCAGCGCAGAAGCTCACCTCGGCCAACACTGCGCTGGCGTCAGGCCAGTACAAGCAGGCCTTCTTCGACTACCAGGCCGCTTACCAGGCCCTGAACCACTGAGCGCGTCGAGGCCGTCGAAGCCGAGAGGGCCGGATGTCCCGCCACTGGCCGCCAGCGAGTTCTCCGGCGGCAGCTTGGGCTGAGGCGGCAGGATCCTCAGTTGTAACTTGCGGGCCCTGGCCGACAGTGCAAGGATTGGGTCGGATGGACGGAACCTCGACGTGGCGGTTTGTGGTCATGGGTCCGGGTTGGGTCGGGCTGTCGCTTGCGATGGGAGGGATCTGCAGATGAGGCGCTTGCGTGCGTTGTTCGTGGTCGTGGCGGCCATCTTGGCGATCTTGGGGATCCTGGCAGTGATCGCGGCAGTCATCTACCTGGTCGATCCGGCAAGCTCCATCCCGTCCGTGCTCCCAGGGCGCGTCGCAGGGTTGAGTGGGCACCGGACTCACCGTGCAATCGCCCTATTTATCCTGACCGCAATCTTGTGGGTGCTCTCGGGGGTCTCGAGCTATCTCGCCAGACCGAGGCGCCGCCGTGGCTCCGTCTAGCAACTGCGGTCCATCGCCGTCAAGGCAGGTCGAGCACACCCCAGAGACGCTCGACACAGGCGTCCGGCGTCAGCTTCTCGGTCGGCAGCACGAGGGCGGGGGACAGCGGGGCCTCGTAGGGGTCGTCGGCTCCCGTGAGCTGCGCCAGGACGCCGTCACGCTGTTGGCGGTACAGGCCCTTCACGTCACGGGCCGCGCATACTTCGGCGGGCGTGGACACCCAGACCTCGACGAATCGCCCCTCGTGCAGGGCTCGGACCTCCTCACGGGTCGCCCGGTACGGCGAGACCAGGCTGCACACGGCCCAGACCCCGTTGCGAGAGAGCAGGTTCGCGACCCAAGCGACACGGCGCACATTGGTGTCGCGGTCCTCGCGGCTGAAGCCCAGCTCAGCCCCGCGATAGAGATCGACCGGCCCATCAGACGGCATCCGCGGGTCTCCACGACCCGTGGAGGACCATCTGATCATGACCGAACAGGCGGTGGAACCGATGGGCGCCACGACTGCGGCCTACATCTCGGCTCACAGCTCGGATGCCCGCTACGTGGTGGGCGGCCCGGCCGCCGCCGCCGACCCGGCGGCCACCTACCTGGGGGCCCACCGCTCGACCATCACCGTCGAGGCCATCTTTGGCGACACCGCCGCGGTGAGTGCTGCGGTGGTCGCCGCTGGGTAGCCGGCTTAGCGATGGGAGCGTGCGCCCGGGGCGATCCGGCGGGAGTGGGCAGGGGTCTGTGCGCGCGCAGCGGCATATTCCTATTCCCACGCGTGGCCGGGGCCACATGCGGGTCCCTGGCGAACCCCAGGAGCGGTCAGTCCAATAGCTCGGCGGGTACGACCCGAACCGGGAACGGTTGATCGGCCACATACGCCTGCGAGCCCGTGACCCGGGCGTGCTCCTCGTAGGTGTCACCAGCGAGGCGGAGCACGGTGAGGCTGGGCTCAGCGGGGTCGACGACCCAGTACCAGGAGGCCCCGCCCTCGGCGTAGATGCGGCGCTTCTCGGACAGGTCACGGCCCCTCCCGCTCGGTGGGAGCACCTCGACCACCAGAGCTGGCGGCTGCTCGATCGCTCGGGGACCGATGGCCTCGGGGCTGACAACCATCAGATCGGGCTCGGGTACCTCGCCCGCACCGATTCGCCAGTCCAAGGGGGCCGTGAACACGCGGAGGCCGACCAGGCGGGCGGATTTGTGCAACAGGACGACCAACTCGACGACCACTGCCTGGTGGCTGGTTCCGGGAGGCGGGCTCATGACCAAAGCCCCGTCGAGGACCTCGTAACGGTTGCCATCGTCCGGCGTGGCATAGAGGTCCTCCAGGTCCAAGGCACGGTCGAGCAGCGATCCCACAGCACCAGCATGCCAGGCCAGCCACGTTCCGCCTGCCCAGGGGACCGCTGTCGCCGTGGGGGCCGCCGAATCGAGCGGGCACGGGTGTCCGGCGGCACAGGGCAATATTCCTCCGAGAGCGTCGTGATGCGAGTCATAGATGCTATGATGTCAGATATGCGCACCACCGTGAACATCTCCGACCACCTGCTGGCCCAGGCCAGGGCCCTCGCAGGTCAGGGCCACCGTTCCCTGGGAGATGTCGTCGATGATGCCCTAATGGCCATGTTCGCGGTGCGCCCGCCTGAGGGCACGCCTCGGCTTGTCACGCTTCCGACCTTCGGTGGCAGCGGGCTCCGGCCCGGTGTGGACCTGGAGGACCGAGATGCACTGGCCGAGCTGCTGGGCGACGTCGGGGCCCCGGTTGCTGATAGCTGACGTCAACACCTTCATCTACGCCCACCGGGCCGATAGCGTCCGACACGAGGAGTACCTGGGCTGGCTGGAGGCCCGTCTCGGCGGCCCCGAGCCATTCGGGGTGAGTGAGCTGGTGCTCAGCTCGTTCGTCCGGATCGTCACTCACCACCGGGTGTACCGGGAGCCGACCCCACCTCAGGAGGCACTGGCCTTTTGCGAGGCCGTGCTCGACGCCCCAGCCGCCGTGGCGGTGCGCCCCGGACCCCGGCATTGGCCGATCTTCGTGCAGCTGTGCCGCTCCGTCGGGGCTCGGGCCAACGTAGTACCCGACGCCTTCTTGGCTGCGATGGCCCTCGAGCACGGCGCGACATGGGTGACCGCAGACCGGGGCTTCGCCCGGTTTCCGAGGCTGCGCGTCGAGCATCCGCTCGGGGCCTCAGCTGGGTAGCCGGCTCGGCACCGGGCGCGTCCGCGCTGGTGCCCGGGATGGTCCGCCACCCCTGCCCCGAAGCATATCTAGACCTTCAGGACCCGAACCCCGAGGTCGTCGAAGTCGTCGTCCTGGGTGACAACGGCGGCATCGTGAGCCAAGGCCGTGGCTGCGATCAGCGTGTCGATCACCCGAGGAGAACGCGAAGCCGCTCTCAGCCTCGAGACCAGGGCAGCGAAGTGCTCCGCTACTGGCTGGTCGACGGGCAGTGGCGTCCGCTCGGTCATGGCTCCTTCGAGGGTCGACAGGCGCTTCGCCCGGGCTTCGGGGGGACCCATGTCGGCTGCCGTTCGAGCGGCGTCAGCAAAGCCACCGGACGACGGTCGACGGTGCCGGTGAGCTGCTCGCTGGCCTCGACCCGTCTCAGGACCGCGGATGTCTCGTTGCGGAGGACTCGCAGAGCAATATGGTCCACGGCGTTGCCTATCAGCCACGCTGGGGCGGCGAGGGCGTCGTAGTCGGCGAGCCGGGCTCGAAGGTCATCGAGCCGGCCGGTCAGGGCGTCGAGCTCGACCTGGCGGAGCCGTGGGTGCTCACCTGGCCCGCTCGGCCGGCGCTCTCGTTCGGCCAGGGTGACCTCGGAGCGGGCGGCCTGGCCTTGGTGATGCGGTACTGGCGCTCATTGGTGATGCGAGCCCCCGAGCTCGATGCCCACGATGCCCTTAAGCGCTCCGGTGTCGCGCCTGGTCTGGAAGAACTCCAAGAAGCTCCAACAGCACCGGTCCTGGGCGTCGAGGTCCACCCCAGCCGGGTCCGAGCAGGCGTCAAAGTCGAAAGACCGGCCGGGTCCTGGGCGAAGGGACCCACGACGACAGTGACCTGCTCGTCAGCCTCGACCCCTCAGGATCGGGGATGTCTCGTTGCTGACCCGGGTGTTGCGCGCAGCCCACCAACAGATGGGATATGTTGCGTTCGCGTCATATATACTGCTCCAGTGGCCAAGCACCTAGTTGACCTTGACGAGGAGGCCCTCGAGCTGGCTCGGGCCGAGTTCGGCACGCGCACTATCAAGGACACTGTGAACACCGCGCTGATGCGGACCGTGCCCACCCGCCAGCGGCGGGTCGCTCAGGCTTTGGACATCCTGGCCAGCGCTCGTCTCGATGACCGTTCCGACGCGTGGCGCTGAGCTGTCTCCTGGACACCAGCGTGCTGAAGCGGCTGGGGAACGAGGCTGTGCGCCAGGTGGTGAGCCTCTGGCGGCCGCCGAGGAGATCGGGCGCGCGAGCATCTGTGACCTCGAGGTGGGCTACTCGGCGCGCAATGCGGACGAGTGGGATCGGCTCGTCGGTGCTCTCGACACCTTTGGCAGGGCGGAGACCAGCTCCACTCATGTTCGCAGGGCCCTACAAGTCCAGCGCCTCCTGGCCGGACGAAGCCTACGAGGCCGCAAGATTCCGGACCTTCTTGTTGCCGCCGCAGCCGAGGCGCTCGGAGTCGAGGTGCTTCACTACGACTCGGATTTCGACCTCATCGCCGCGGCGACTGGCCAGCGTTGCAGCTGGGTCGTTCCGGCTGGAAGCATCGACTGAGAAGCTGGCCGGTGGCTCGCGGTCCAGTGAAGTCGGGTGTCCCACCGCCGGGGCACGGGCACTGAGCCAGCCAGAGCCAGGAAGTCGGGCGCCTTGCGGACCTCCGTGGGCACGGGTGTCTGGCGGCACGGGCGATATTCCTCCCCTGGACACCCGGCTCGCAGGGCAGGGCGCTCAACGCAGCGGGCTCGCGCCGGCCAGAGCCAGTAGCTCCCTGCAGACATAGAGCTTCGACGGTTGGCCGCGCCCTTTGGTCACGGTCCCGTAATCAAGCAGGACGCTCCGGTCCGCGAGCTGGCGCAAAGCGTCCAACGCTCCCTTGTTGGTCACTCCCAGCTGGCTTGTGAGCAGGTCCGATGTCAGGACGAGATGGCGGGGGAGCAGCTCGAGCACCGCCCAGGCCGTGGCGTCGCTTCGCACGGCCCGCGGCCCCCCGCCCAGTCGTCTGGCCCACTGCACCTTCAATGCGGCGAGCTCCGAGACGAGTCGGCCCTGGGCGCGCCCGCCCTCGCGCACGGTGTTGGCGAACCATTGCACCCAGTGGTCAAGCTGGGCAAACTGGTAAAGCACCAGGCCAGAGGAGTAGCCACCGATGTCCGCGGCGATCGCGGTGCTCACCGGGGGCGGGGTGACCAGTGACAGGCGCCTGGTCAGGATCCAGGCCACGAGCACCCTGCCGAGGCGCCCGTTGCCGTCGGCGAATGGATGGATGGCCTCGAATTGCGCGTGGGCGATGCCGGCCTGGGCCACGGGGTCGACGTCGGACCGATTGGCGTATCGAACCAGATCGGCGAGCAATGCCTCCAGCTCGTCGGGCGGTGGGGTCACCAGGTGCGCGTCGGTGGGGTCGTGGCCCCCGATCCAGCCCTGCTCGTGGCGGATCACACCCACATGGCGTTCGGGGATCGGGCTTCCGGTCATCAGGGTGCGATGCCAACCACATAGGGCCTCGACCGAGAGTGCCGTGGTAGCTGCGCTCGCCACCGCCTCGGTCACCGCGGAGAGGTTCGACGCAACCCACGCGGCGCTCGTGCCCCCCAGGGCGAGTCCCTCCTCCGCCAGGACGATGTCGACGACCGGTGCCTTGATGCCTTCGACATAGGAGGAGCCGACACCCTCAGAGCGCAACAGGAGGCGAACGAGAGCTTCGTAGTCTCTGCCCAGCCCTTCGGCTGCATGTGCGACCTCGACGGCGGCTGCCGTGGTGCAAGCCACCGTCGCGTTGCTCAGGGTCAGGTCACGCTCTGAGAGCAACGACGGTACGAAGGCACGGACCCTCCTGCCGCGCCAGAGGATGTCGACCTGTCTTCCAGCCATCTCGTCCGTCATTGGCCCTCCTGGATACCTTACCAATCATACAGTAGCGGTAAGTTATCTTCCCTCCTGGGAACCCGTCGCCGGCGCCGACAAGCGGCCGCGGGGGCGGCCGGCTGAGCCCTTGGGGCCGCCGGATCGAGTGGGCACGGGTGTCTGGCTGCGCAGGGCAATATTCCTCCCATGTCACGCGGCCGCCGGGCAGGGACCATCCCGCTGCGCTGGTGTCAGGGCTCTCGTCGCGCCAGGCCCAGCCCGGCCAGCTTGGCGTCGAGGCGGTCGAAGCTGAGAAGGCCGTCAAGGTGGCGCAGCTCGATCAAGGCGACCAGGTACGCGTCCGGCCAGTCCATCCCCCTGCCGGCGTAATGCTCCAAGGTGCGTCTCAGGAGCGCCTCGTTGTCGACGATGACCGCCGCCAGCGACAAAGTGGCTTCGACCAGGTGAGCCACCTCGTCTCGCGGCCGAGCGTAAACTCCCTGAAGGACATAGACGATCTCTGCCACCGTAAGGTCGGCGAGCACCAGGCTGCGCGCCGGTGCTTTGGCCAGCGCGGCGGTGGCTCGGGCGGCCATCCCGGGCGGCTGGCCGGTGAAGTGGCGGAGGACGACATTGGCATCGAGCGCTTCGCTCACGGGTCGGGATTGTGGAGCGCCACCTGAGAGGACCAAGCCGCGGCTCGAAGGCTCGGCCAGTCGGCGTCCGCCCACTGCCGAGGCACAGGCACTGAGCCAGCCAGAGCCAGGAAGTCGGGCGCTTTGCGGACCTGAGCCCGCACGGGCCCAGGCTCGGGATCAATCTGGAAGATCACCTCGTCGCCAGCGTTCAAACCCAGGGCCTGGCGGATGGGCGCGGGGATGGTCACCTGCCCCTTGCTCGTAACCCTGGCGGCGATCTCCACGCCATTACTATATCGTGATGTAAGCGCTCTGCGGACAGTAAGGCAGTCGATAGATCGCATCCTATCCCGGACGCCAATCGCCAGCACGCCGCGGGTCTCGGCGTCGATGTCGCCATAGATCAGCCTGAACCGACGGGTGGGACTGCCAGGAATGTCGAACTTGACGCTGGCGAGGCCAGCCAGGTTGCCGCTGACCCGTCGGGCTCCGAGAAGCTGCCGGTGACCCGGCGGCCATGTGCGAGATCATCGAGCCTAGCTCGGGCAGCAGTCACCACCAGTGGTCCGTAGACGGCGAGTGCGGCCAGATCCTCGGGAACACCAGGATGGGCGCTGAGCCGGTACCGGGCAGGCTTTGCCCGCCGTGTCACGCCGGCTTACCCCTCGAGGCCTTCTCCTTCGCGCCCGCCAGCGCTGCCTCAAGTTGCTCCTCTCCGAGCCATGGGCGACGATCAGCGAGGCGTCGCCAGGCGAGATTGAGGTCCAGCTCGTCCTCTGCGTGGGCGAGCAGCTTCTCCCAGGTAGTGATGGGCACGAGCACGGCCCGGGCGTCGACGACCCACGTAGAGGCCTACGCCGGGCTCGGGGCACCGTTCCGAAATCTGTCTCATCTGTCACTTTGGACGAGAACAGGCTTCGGAGCCACTCGTTGCCGGGTGGCGGTGACGGTCCTATCCGGCCGGGATCGGCTGGTGCCGTCTTGACGGTTCGTCGAGG